>CAZEAA010000058.1:0-21581 GCA_964510015.1 uncultured Sandaracinaceae bacterium | reverse complement strand
AGGGCGGCGCCGAGAAGTTCATCTGGGACGCGGACAACACCTACGGCGGCAAGGTGGTCACCAACCCGTCGGGCGGCCTGCTGTCCAAGGGCCACCCGCTGGGCGCCACGGGCTTGGCGCAGTGCACCGAGCTGGTGTGGCAGCTGCGCGGTCAGTCCGAGCAGCGTCAGGTGGAGAACGCCCGCATCGCGCTACAGCACAACCTCGGGCTGGGCGGCGCGTGCGTGGTGACGATGTACCGCCGCGACTGATCAGCCAGCCATCAGCGCGTTGAGCGATGCGGCCGCAAGGTTGGGGTAGTGCCAACCCGCACCGCATCCGCTGCCTTGGGCGCATGTCATCGGCTGCCCGCATCATCGAAATCCCCGTGGGACTACCATGGGACCGACCCGGTGAGCCAGATCTCGGTGCGATGAGCCGTGAGCTGCGCCTTTTGTGGCTCATCGAAGAGGTGCGTGGGCGGCGTCTCGGGGCTGGCAAAGGAGCAGAGCTGGCGGGAGTCCCCCGTGCTGCTTTCATGCAGCTCCTAGGCGACCACGGGGTACCGGTGATCGACTACACGGTCGAGGATCTCGAGCGCGAGCTTCAGGTCCTCGGCATTGGATGAGGGTCGTTGATCGTCGTCCCAGACGCGGGGCCGCTGATCTATCGGGCGGGCGCCGGTCAGCTCGAGTTGCTCCGGCGGCTCTACGAAAAGGTCGTCGTGCCCCGCGTGGTGTACGAGGAGGTGACCATTGCCGGCGAGGGTCTAACCGGCTCCGCCGAAGTGGCGGCGGCATCGTGGGTTCACGTGGTGGACCGTGACTCTGATCCTGCTCTCGCCGCGCGACTCGATCGGGGGGAGGCCGCTGCCATTCCTCTCGCGCTCGAGCTTGGAGCGGTGCTCTTGGTTGACGACGGTGCGGCTCGCCAGGTGGCGACCGAGCTTGGGTTGTCGGTGATCGGAAGCCTGGGAGTGCTGGTAGCGGCAAAGCGCGCAGGGCACATTGATGAACTAGCGCCCGTGCTCGATCGGATGGTCGCGTTGGGCATGTTTGTCCGCCCCGCCCTGCGGGTACGAGTGCTGACGCTCGCTGGCGAAGACGAGGCGGGCAAAGCGTAGCTACCTCCCCCGTCGCGGAGCGGGCGTTCGGTCGACCGCGCTGTTCCTCGCGCGCCACCCCATCGAGGGCGGCGTCGCCGAGTGCATGCCGGCGCAGCAGCGCCAAGACGCTAGCGTCGGCATCGTCGCGGCTCCTTGGTGGCGGGTAATCTTGCGCGGGTTGCGTCGAGAGCGGGCTTCCTCTCCCGCGTGCTAGGGTTGCGCCATGCGCACCGACGGCCAACGACGCTCCAACAACGTAGAAGACCGTGGCACGGGACGTCGTGGCGGTGGCGGCGGCGGTGGTGTACCCGTCCAAGCCCTGCTCGGACTCGTCCGCATCCTCGGCTGGAAGGGCACGCTCGTCGTCGGGGTCATCGCCGGCATCGGGTACTTCCTGCTGCCCGACAGCGTCCGCAGCGGCCTCGTGGGGGGCAGCCCGCAAGCCGCGTCGGGAGGTGGCGGCGGGAGCGCCTGTGGCCTGAGCCCGGCCAACACCGCGGCGTGTGACTTCTCGAGCGTGGTGCTGGCCTCCACCGAAGACGTCTGGGCGGTGGAGCTGCCCGCCGGCCGCGTGCCCGGTGGCCGCCCCATGGCCTACGCCAACCCCACGCTCGTCATCTTCAGCGGCGCCGTCTCCACGGGCGGCTGCGGGAACGCCAACTCGGACGTGGGCCCCTTCTATTGTCCGGCCGACCAGCGCCTGTACATCGACCCGGGCTTCTACCAGGTGATGGAGACGCAGCTGCGCGCCCCCGGCGACTTCGCGCAGGCCTACGTCATCGCGCACGAGATCGGACACCACCTCCAGCGCCTCATCGCCATCCCGCGCAGCATGCCTGGCGAGACCGACAACCAGGTGTCCGTGCGCGTGGAGCTGCAGGCCGACTGCCTCGCGGGTGTGTGGGGCAACAAGGCCCAGAGCCAGCTCCAGATCAACCAGGAGGACCTCGCGGAAGCCCTCGGCGCCGCTCACGCGATTGGCGACGACACGCTCGGCCACGACGACGTCCGCGCGTTCACGCACGGCTCGTCCGAGCAGCGCATGCGCTGGTTCCGGCGCGGCTTCGACAGCGGCGATGGACGGCAGTGCGACACGTTCGCGGTGGCGCAGAGCGCGCTCTGAACGCCTCGCACTCCGGGCAAGTCAGCGGCCACTCGCGGTCAGCGCCAAGCCCGACGCGGCGTCCGCGCTCACCAGCTGGACGCGGTCCGGCAGCAGCCCCACCAGCTCCATGAACGAGTTCTCGAGCGTCAGGCCGCCGTCGCTGGTCATGTAGACCCACGTGACGGTGCCGGGCGGGTAGCCGGCCAGCTCGTCCGCCATGCGCTGCGGGCTCAGGAAGAACTTGTCGTCGGCGTCGTTCACCCCGCGCCACGAGCGCGACCGAAAGAGCACCACGGCCTCGCCGTCGGTGCCGGGCAGCACGCGATAGAACTCGCTCGCATCCCAGGCTGGAAACGCCTCGATCAGGTAGGGGACGTTGACGGGAAACACCCCTCGGACGGCGCCACCGGCGTGCGCGTAGCGGGGCAGGAACTCCGACTCCGCGTAGCGCCAGGACGAGAACCACTCCCAGTGCACCACGCTGCTCGTGCCCAGGATGCGCGCGTCGGCTTCCGTCGCGGCGGCGAAGCGGTCCTGATCCGCCTCGTTCAATGACGAGGGGTAGGCGTAGAGGTGTCCGCTGGGCGGGAGCGCGAAGTAGTCCTGGCCGGTGCTCGCGGCCGAGCGGTAGTACCAAGCCAGGACATCAGGGGCCAAGCGGGGCAGGTGCGGCGAGATACTCCACGTGATGGGAGCGCAGGAGTTCTCGGTCTGCGCGCAGTCGTCCAGGCGCTGGCGCAGCCACTGCTGCCGAGCGGAGAGGATGTAGGCCACGTTGTCGCCGTCGCCCACCACGAAGGCCACGTACGTCTTGGTGGGGTCGTACTCGATCTCCTCGGGCGCGTTGTGCTCGAGCTCCGTCGTATTGACGATGGGCGCCCGCCGCGTGGAGAAGAACGAGAGGTTGCCGGTCTCCGTGGGGATCGCGCCCATGTTGTGGGCGTCCAAGCAGCGCGTCTGCGCCTCGTGGACATAGCCCCCCTGCACCAGCCACGAGTTGTTGTACCCGTACACGCCGATCGGGGTCTGCCACGGAGCGTTGGTGACGATCTCGTTCAGCAGCTCCCGCTGGGGGTCGCCGCTCGTGCAGCCGTTGACGAGGAAGGTCACGAAGAGCTTCTGGGAGAACACGAAGTCCACCAGCGCCGGCTTCATGTCCCCGTTCAGCGCGGGGTTCGCGGGATCCGCGGCGGCGGTGTCGAACCCGGGGTTGAGCATCGCGAGGCCCGTGGTCTCGTCGACGTAGTTCTCGAAGACGTAGCGCGTCGCGAGCAGGGGCGTGTTCAGGGTCGCGAACTCGGTGGTCGCGTCGAACGCCACCTCGTCGCAGGCGACCGTCAGCGAGCCGTCCACGGGCACCGCGCCGAGCGCCGAGGCCACCGTCAGGATGTTCGGCAGCAGCGCTTGCTGGTCCTCGTAGTCGTAACGCACGCAGCGCTGACGCTCCGCCACGCACGTCTCGAGGAAGTCCGCCGCGCTGACGACCGAAGCGGGCGTGAGCTCCAGCTGCGTGAGCCACTCGGAGTCGTTTTCGTCCATGCGCACGTACGCGGACCCGCCGAGGTCACGGTTGGCGAGACCGACGCAGGCCTGCACCGCGAGCTGGAAGGGCGGCGGCGCCGACGGGTCCACCTCCACCACCACGAACTCCGTGGCGTAGCGAGGCCCGCTGTCCCCGCCGCAGCTCGCGAGGAGAGTGGCCGACAGAGCGGAGATGGCGAGTGGGAACACCAAGGGCGAACGATGAGTCACGTCAGCGAAGATAGCTCGACCCGTGTCGGCACGGCGGCCAAAAGGCATTCACTGTGGCCCCTAGCCAGCGCGAGCGTGCGGCGTGGCGTGCCGACCGGCGATGTGTTTGCAGGTCCCATGAAGCGCAGGATTGCGGAACCGGTGCCGGGGCGACTTTGGGCCCGAGATGGTGCAGAACCCACAGCTGCATGACCTTCGCGTCCCTCGGCCTCTCCCCAGCCCTGATCCGCTCCACCGAGGAGCTGAGCTACGGCGCGCCCACCGCCGTTCAAGAAGCCGCCATCCCGCCCATCCTCGCGGGGCGTGACGTGTGGGCGTCGGCGCAGACGGGCTCGGGCAAGACCGCTGCGTTCGCCCTGCCCTTGCTGGAGCGCCTGGGCGCCGAGCCCGCGCCGAACCGGCACCTGCCGCGCGCGCTGGTGGTGGTGCCCACGCGGGAGCTGGCCGCGCAGGTGGTGGACGTCATCGAGGGCCTCGGCTGGCACCAGTCGCCGCCGCTCAACACGTGCCTCGCGGTGGGTGGTGTCTCCATCAACCCGCAGATGATGGAGCTGCGCTCCAACGTGGACATCGTGGTGGGCACCCCCGGCCGCCTGCTCGACCTGGTGGAGCAGAACGCCCTGCGGCTCGCGGGGATCCGCATGCTGGTGCTGGACGAGGCGGACAAGCTGCTCTCCGAGGGCTTCGCGGACGAGCTCACGCGCCTGATCGCGCTGCTGCCCGCGAACCGCCAGAGCCTGCTGTTCTCGGCCACGTTCCCGCCCGCCGTGCAGCAGCTGGCCGAGGCCATGCTGGTGGACCCGGTGGCGCTCAACATCGACGCGGGGGCGCCGCCCGACCTCACGGTCATCGCTCAGCGCGCCATCGAGGTGGACGCGAGCGCACGCACGCCGCTCTTGCGGCACTTGCTCGAGACCGAGGCGTGGACGCGGGTGCTGGTGTTCGTGGCCAGCCAGCGGGACACGGAGCACGTGGCAGGCAAGCTGCAGCGGGCGGGCATCGCCGCGAGCGCGCTCCACGGTGGGCTGAGCCAGGGCGCTCGCAGCAAGGCGCTCGCGGACTTTCGCTCCCAGCAGCTGCGCGTGCTGGTGGCCACGGATCTCGCCGCGCGCGGCCTGGACGTGGCGCACCTGCCCGCCGTGGTGAACTACGACCTGCCGCGGTCCACCGCCGACTACGTGCACCGCATCGGCCGCACGGGGCGCGCCAGCAACATGGGTGTGGCCGTGAGCTTCCTGACCGCCGAGAGCGACGTGCACTTCGCGCTGATCGAGCGCCGCCATGGGCTCCACATCCCGCGCGAGCAGCTGCCCGGCTTCGAGCCGAAGGAGCCCGTGGTGTCGCCGCGCGACCCGAACGGCGGCGTCAAGGGCAAGCGCAAGAGCAAGAAGGACAAGCTGCGCGAGGCGGCCGCCGCTGCGGCCGGAGCCGCCAGGCCGCCCGAGCCCGAGGAGTGAAATCGGGCTTGTTTCTAGGCGGAGACCTCTTTGGCCAGCGCGACGTCCACCGCGTCGAGGAGCGCCGTCCAGCCCTGCTTGCGCCCTGCCGAACCGTCCGAGTCGCCAATCAGCGTGATCTGCTCGCTGAACTCCACGCGGGTCCCACCGCTTGCGTCGGCGAACGTGACCGTGGCCACCGACACCGAGTGCACGCGCCCGTTCAGCGACATGGAGTACGCGAACACGATGCGCTGCTGGTCGGCGATGTCGAAGTAGGTGGTGTGGTTCGCGTGCGTCCCCATCGGCGAGGCGAAATGGTGGCGCTCCACGCCGCCCACGCGGAAGTCGAAGCTGAACGCGGCTGCGTCGGCGGTCATGGCGTCGCCCACCATCCAGCGCCGCTTCTTGGTTCCGTCGGACCAGGCCGACCACACGTGCGCGAGGCACTTCGCATAGGTGCGGGTGATGGTGAAGCTCTCGTGCTTTACGTCTGTCATTCGTCGTCGCTTTCATCCAACAAGGCGCCCAAGCGGTCGAAGCGCGCGTCCCACTCACGTCGGTGTTGCGCGAACCAGTCCGCGACGTCGTTCAGACGCTGGGGCACCAACATCACCGTCCGAACTCGGCCCACCTTGGTGGAGCTCACGAGCCCGTTGTCTTCCAGCACGCGCAGGTGCTTGAGGAAGCTGGGCCCTGCCATCGGGAACGGGGCCGCGAGGTCCGACACGCTGGCGGGACCGGCCATGAGGCGCTCCACCACGGCGAAGCGGGTGGGGTCCGAAAGCGCGGCGAACACGGCGGGCAAGCTCTCCGAATGCATAGCCATTTGGCTATGTATTCACAGCAAAGAGCCCCTCGTCAAGGAAAACATAGCTTGTTGGCTATCTTTCGTCGGACGTCACACCCGCCGCGTAGGGTCGCCCTCATGAAGCGCACGCAGGTGTTCATGGCGATGTCCCTCGATGGGTTCATCGCGGGTCCCAACGACGAGCTGGACTGGCTCACCCATCGGCAGGGCGTGGAGGACACCTTCACTCCATTCTTCGCGCAGGTGGGCGCGCTGCTCATGGGCCGCCGCAGCTACGACGTGGTGAGCGCGTTCGAGGGCCCTTGGCAGTACCGCAACACGCCGGTCTTGGTGGCCACCACCCGCCCGCTCGCGCCGCAGCGCGCTTCCGTGACGGCCGCGAGCGGCAGCATCGAGAGCCTGGTGCAGCAGGCGCAGGAGGTCGCCGGGGATCGCGACGTCTACGTGGACGGTGGCGCCATCATCCGCGCTGCGCTCGACGCGGGCCTGGTGGACGAGCTGACGGTCACGCTCATCCCCATCGTGCTCGGCGCGGGCATCCCGCTCTTCACCGGCGTCACGCGTCAGCACGAGCTCGAGCTGCTGAGCTCCCGCCCCATTGGAGGCGGGCTCGTGCAGCTGCGCTACGCGCCGCAGCGCTGACGTCAGACCCTCAGACCGTGGCCGGCCGCATGTGCGGCATCGGGCTCGCCCCGTGGCTCGGGCGCTCCACCGCGTACTTGCTCGGGTCGGTGGTGTACTCGGCGTGCCCGTAGCTCACCAGCAGCTCGTCGATGCGCTTCACCAGCCAGCGGTCGGCCATGCCCTCCACCACGGGGATGCGCTCAGCCGCCATGTGCGCGAACACGATGGGCCACACGTACGCCTGGAACGCCGTGAAGATGGCGTAGTCCACCGGGCTCGGCTCCATGCCCATCAGGCGCACCTTGTCGGTGGGCACGCGGAACGTGTGGCGGAAGAACACCTTCGAGATGCTGCGCTCGAGCGCGTTCATGATGCGGCCCGGCAGCTCGTGGCTCTCGGGCAGGTAGGCCGCCATGGTGGCGCGCACCAGCTCGCCGTTGGTGGCGTCGTCGTAGCCGTCGCGCAGCGTGGCCGTGTACACCAGCATGCTCTCGAAGATGTCCTGCGGCGTCTCGAGCAGCAGCTCCTGCGGCAGGCCCAGCAAGAAGCACTGGTGGCGGCAGTGCTCCACGATGGCGCGCTCGCGCTTGGTGAAGCCGCGCTTGTCGTTCACGGCGCGATAGGCCGTGACGAACGCGGGCATGGTGCCGGCGGGCATCTGGTCCACCTGCGGGATCGGGATGCCGTAGGTGGCCACGTCCCAGCGGCCCCGCGCCAAGAGGTTCATGCGCACCATCGAGTGCATCAGCCGCACCATGCCGGCCGCACGGAACCCCGCGCCATAGCGCTCGAGCGCGCCGGGCAGCGACGCAGTGGTGAAGAAGCTGGCCGTCTCCTTCACGCGCGACACCGCCGAGTCCTGCGACAGCGTGCCGGTCATGGCCATGGGCAGGCCCGAGTACTTGTTCAAGAACGTGGCGATGAACGCGCCGCGGATGACGAAGGGCACGAAGAGCGCCATGGACACGCGCTCGGCTCGCGCTCCCTGCGCGCTCAGCTTGGGGTCGATCCAGTCGGGCCGCTTCTCCATCGACGCGATGAAGCGCTCGAGCTCGGGCGGCGCGTCGGGCACCGACTCGATGCCGTGCTGGCAGGCCCCCACCAGCATGTCGATGAGCTTGCGGAAGCCGTACTGCGGGATGAGCGCCGCGTAGGCGTCGGCCACCACGTCGCCGAGCATGGTGTACGCGAGCATGCGGTCCACCGCGTCCGTGTCTTCCAAGACCTTGCTGCGGTACTTCAGCGCGAAGTTCCCGGGCAGCATGCTCTTGTCATTCAGGTCGCGCGTGAAGCGCTCGGGCACCGCCTCGAAGTCCACCCCCCCGTACAGGGATGGAATCAGCGTCTTCTGGGAGCGGACCTGGGCTTTCAGCGCAGCGAGCGAGATGGTCATCGAGGCCTCGGGTTCGGATTAGACACGTGTCTAGTATGGGTGCATCACCCCCCCCAGGGCAAGCGTTCAGTGTGCTTCCGTGACCGGCGGGTCAGCCCTTCCGCTGGATGCGGTAGTGCAGGTGCAGCACCGGGAAGCCTAAGAAGCGGATGGCGTGGTCGCAGCGCAGCACGCCCTCCGCATCCACGTACACGCGGAAGCGCTCCTTCAAGGAGCAGATCTTCCAGACGGTCAGCGCATCCCCGCGGCCGAAGCGCTGCATGCGGTAGAAGCCCACGTTGCCGAAGCCCGCGCCGTCGCTGTCGAGGATCAGGGCCCCGCCCTCCCCCACCTCGGGCCGCAGGATCACGGTCGCATTCCCGTTCGGCATGGGGAACACCACCTTCACGCAGGCACCCGTGTGGCTCGGGATCACCTGGCTCGTGTAGAAGCCCGTGTAGAGCACGCGGCCGTCTTCCACCAAGCGGCGGAACCAGCCCGTCCAGCGTCCTGCCGCGTACTCGTCGAAGGGCTTGTCGCCGATGTGGGGGCCGCCGAGGCGCCCCATCAGCCAGGGAGCGTCCCCTGGGGCCACGCGCCTCCCGAACAGCCGGATCAGCGCATAGATGATCGCGGCGCCGATGGACGCGATCAGGTTACGCAGCGGGCCGATGCGCGGCGTGCCGGACTCGGGGGCGCTCATGGGTGGGCGCGAGCCTACCACGCGCCCCCTTGGGTCTAGCGCTCGGTGGCCACGCTCACCACGATGCGGTTGCCGTCCAGCTCGCTGTGGTGAAAGGCGTCGATGACGGCGGCGGCGTCCTTGCGGTCCGCCACGGTCACGAAGCCGAAGTTGCGGGAGGCGCCCGAGTTCCGGTCGGTGATCACCACGGCATCGGCGATGGCATAGCCCGCCGAGAAGTGCGCCGAGAGCCCCGCGCTGGTGGTGTGATCGCTGAGGCTGCCCACGAAGAGCTTCGAGGGGATGGGCGGCGCGCTGCGCTGCACGCGGTTCTCGCCCTGCAAGGACTGGAGAACTTCCTCGATGGAACGGACGTTGCCGTTGACCTCGTGGGCGGAGATCACCTCGTGCGCAGCCGGCGCCTGGTAGCGCTTCTCGTTGCGGCGCTGCTCCTTCTGGCGTGCCTTGTCGTTCCGCTTGTCTTCGCGGGCTCGCTTTTCGAAGGTGCTCATGTGGCACCTCCACACAGGGCTGGGGAGAGGGATCTCGCGGAGGTCGTTGGCTTGGTCAATACTCACATCCTCGTCAGCGCAGACAGACATTGCGAATCTGCCGGCGAATTGCGCGCAAACTTGGCACAGTCTGCGCGCAACGCAACGCGGTCAGAGTGTGAGCAGGTAGAGCACCAGGTCGTCCACCTCGGCCGCGCTCCCCGCACACCACGGGTGAGGCGCAGCCGGCATGCCGATGGGCGCGTTGGTCCCGAGCTCTGCCGGACCGTAGTCACGGCGCATGGCTTGGTAGTCCCAGTAGTAGTGCGCGGGGTCCCAAGGCACGGTGGTGAAGTAGCGGTGACGCTCCACGAACAGGTTCCGCGCGCGGCCTTCGGCGGTGGTGCCGTCGTAGCGCGGGATGCGGAAGACGTCGCCGCGCGGGTTGTCGCCGGGACGGTTGGTCGCCGGGAAGTCGGGACCGGGCGACGGCAGGTTCGCGGTGGGCGCGTGCAGCGTGTAGTAGCGGTTGTGCAGCGCGGTGCCCGTGGTGCAGCGGTCCGGATGCACGAGGTCCGGCAGGTTGCGCACGTGTCCGTCGGTCAAGAGACCGCGGTGCTGCACCCAGTACAGGTCGCGCAAGAACGTGGCGCGAATGCTCTGCGTGTGGCGCTGATAGATGGTGGGCGTGAAGAAGCGGCCCACCTGGTCGAGGCGAATCATCCGCTCGTTGGTGTTGGCCCCGAGCGAGTCGCCGTGGCAGCTGGCGCAGCGGGCCTCGAAGGTGGTGCGGCCTGCCGCGACGCGGGTGGCCAGCGCCGGGAACGTCTGCCAGCCACGCTCCACGAACTGGCCCTCGGTCACGTTCGCACCCACCAGCGTGTTGCGCTGGCCCTTGAACGCCAGCCAGCGCGACATGCCCGCGTTGCGCAGGTCGTTGTCGTTCGCGCTGAGCGTGGTCATGTACGCGGTGAGCGCCTGCAGCGAGACGGCGTCCATGGAGCCCATCGCGCCGTCGGGCTCCTCCGAGTGGATGTAGGAGCCCTCGAAGCCCACGTACGACTCGGTGTGCGAGAGCGAGCGCCGGATGGCCATGTAGTTGGTCACGTTGGGGATCGTGATCGGCGAGAACATGTAGTCGTTGTCGGTGGAGCTGCCCTCGTCCGAGCCGCGCACCATGTCGTGCTCCCCCGTGCCGTACGGCATGTGATAGGCGATGGAGGTCTTGTCGATGTCGGCGTCGCCGGGCGCCCACTGCGGCCCGGGCTCGCTGCCCACCACGCCCTCGAACTCGCCGAGCACGGTCCACTTCATGCTCCAGTTGGGGTTGGGCAGACCGGGGATCACGCGCGTGACGTTCTGCGTGCCACGCTGGTAGCTCACGCGATAGCCGTGGCAGGAGGCGCAGTTGAAGCCCACCCACTCGCCGTTGCCGTTGAACGGGTGCTGCGACTCCGCGTAGCGATAGCCCACGAAGCCCGTGTCGCGCGTGTTGCCTTCGCGCTTCTGCTGGCCGAGCACCGCGAGGAAGCCCGGGATCGGGTTCGCCATGGGGTACGGGTCGAAGTACACGTCGTCCATCGCCGCGTCGGGCACCTCGCCGCGCACCGTGGGGATGGCGCCGAAGAGCAGCCGCGGGTCGGCCACGCCGCCGCGCACCGGGTCCGTGGCGTCGCCCTCGAGGATGGCCGTCCAGTCGAGATCACGGAACGCATGCGCCAAGCCGATGTTGTAGTCGTACGACCAGAAGATCTCTTCACCGCGCGACACGAGGTCCGCGTACATCGGGTTGTTGATGCGCGTGGGGATCGCGTTCGAGGCCCGCACGGGGCCCAGCTCGCTGACCACGTCGCAGGCGAAGTCGAACTCGCGGTCCGTGATGCGCAGCGTCTGCGCGTCCACCACGCTGTGCGGCGTGCCCGGGAGCGTGAGCGACTCGAGCGTGCCGATGCGCTTCTGCACCTGCATGACGATGGGCCCGGCCGCGCCCACGTGGACGGGCACCAGGAACTCCACGCGCGTGGGCGTCCAGGACAGCACGTCGCGGTCCCACGTGCTGTGCGTCTCGGGCAGCTCGTAGTTCACCTGAGCGGGGGCCGACGGTCCGTCCGTGATGTTGAGCCGCTGCTCGTACATGGCGAGGTCGGTCTCGAGCACGCGGCTGTTGCCCACCATGATCTTGGCGAAGTCCACGTCGGGGCCCGCGCCGAAGCCGGTGCCCTCGAGCACCACGCGGTCTCCCGGCGCGAGGGTCACGGGGGTGGTGCTGCCGGTCGTCCAGCGTGAGGTCCCGTTGACCCGCACGCGGGCGATGACCGGGGTGGGCGCGGACGCCGCCGAAGCCGCACGCGCCGCTTCTCGGGACGTGTCCACGCTGCAGTAGCGGTCCTGACAGGCCTCGTCGTTCATGAAGAAGCAGGTCTCCGCCGACTCGTCGCTGCACTGCGTGGCGCAGTCGGCGCCGCCGTTGCAGCGCAGCAGGTTCTCGGCGCGCACCAGCGCGTTGTTCTGGTCGGTGGACGACAGCACACGCTGGATGCGCGTCCAGCCTGTCACCCCCGAGGCGGCGCGGTACTCGTCCCGACACGGGCCGGTGGGCAGCACGCCACACACCAGCGAGCCACCGCAGTAGCAGTCGCGCCCGCTGCAGTCGTTCTCGAGCGCGCACGTGGCCGCGGCGATGCAGGTGGCGCTTCCTCCGCAGCCCTGCGCCGGCGTGGGGCAGCGACCGCAGAGGCAGCTGGCGCACGACGCCCCGAGGCCACCGTTGTGCATGGCCACGTAGCAGGCCGACGTGGGCGTTGGGCCCGCCGCGCCCACGTAGTTGGCGGGGATCACGGCGCTGGTGCTCTCACCGGGCTCTCCCTCGCTGGCGCACGCCCCGAGCAGCAGTGCCAACAGCGCGAGGGTCCCGAGCGGTATCCATGCCGCGATCCGCCTTATGAGCAGCGGGGACTGAGGAAATGCAGCGCGGCGAACGCGCGAGGGATGGTGGGTGTCGTGACTCATGGGCAGCGAGGCTCCTTCCTGGCTGCTTGAGTATGTACACACCGTGTTCATTAATTGCGAATCAATTATTCGCGAACGTGCTCGCCAAACTTCAACCCGTAATCACCATGTTACTACGCGGTAAGTTTTGCGACGCGAGCGCTCACAAGATGGGCACGACGTTCTCTCGTCACACAAACAGCTACAATTAACGGCCATTTCAGACACATCCGGACCAGCCACCATGAACGCATCCGATGCATCCATCGCACGCCCATGCATCGACATGAATACAAAAACCCTAAGTATGTAAATTACAACTGGCCGAATTCTAGCTGTTTGACACTGACTGACATTTGAAACCTGGTCGCCGGAGCCCATGAAATGGCCGCTAGAGCCACTGCCCGGTTGGTGCTCCTGTCGCGCGCGCTCCCGGCGTGGGACACTCGGCGCATGCAGAAACCACGGGCTGGTCTCGGGATGGGTGCTCGCGCGCTCCGAAGGGGGAGACTGGTCGGGGTGCTGGCCGGGGTGCTGCTCGCGGGCTGCCAACGCGAGGGCTCGCAGGACACCGTGGAGACCGCAAGCACGGTGGGCCCCGAGGAGACCGCGAGCCGAGGCGAGGAGCGTGGCGGCGAGCGCCTCAGCGCCGACGAGCCGCAAGGTGGGCGCCTCAGCGCCGACGAGCTGCAAGGTGGGCGCGCCGAGCCCATGCGCCTGCCCTTCGACGACTTCGCCCCCGCAGCGAGCGCCGATCCGTTCACCTATCAGCGCACGCTCTCGCCAGGATGCGCCCTGACCTACCAGCGCTGGTGGGGAACGCCTCCCGACCCGGGCCCGCCGGTCTCTCAGGTGAGCGTGCGCAGCGCGCGACTCGCTGGCGTGGCGGCCTACGCGCTGGTCTATGACGTGGGCAGCGGAGAGCAACGGGTGTGGCGCCGCGGCGAGGGCTACCAGGTGGCGCTGGCCTTCGAGGGCTGCACGGAAGCCGCGGTGGACGCTGTGCTCGCGGGCAGCGAGGCGCTGCCGTCGCGCCCGCTCGGCACCGCGATGCCGGCCGCGCAGCCGGTGTGCGTGGGTCCGCGGAGCGCGCTGGTGCTGCACCTGGCCACGCCATCGCGCGCCGGCACGTACGACCCGGCCATGCCCATCCAGGGCGAGCACCTGAATTGGACGGCCCCGGGCGTGGGCTGCGTGACCTACCCGGGGGCCTCCAGCTCCGTGCCCTGCGGGGGCGGCAGCCACCCGTGGGTGGCCACCACGCTGTGCCAGCAGTAGCGCCTCCGAGGGGCCGCCCCGAGCGCGCGCCTCAGGCCTTGACGGTGGCCTTCTTCTTGGGCGCCTTCTGGGCAGGACCCCCCGCGGGCTCGCTGGCCACGGGCGCGCCGGCGGTGCCCGACGGCGTGGCCGCCCGGGAAGCCTGGACGGCCTTGGCCGCGGCGTTCCCTGCCTTGGCCGCCCCCTCCAGCATCTCGCCCGCGGCCGCGCGCGTGGCGGCGGTGACGGTGAGACCGCCGAGCATGCGGGCCACCTCTTCGAGGCGCTCGGCCGGCTTCAGCTGCGTGACCTGGCTGTGCGTGCGGTCGCCGCGCACCTCCTTGTGCACGCGGAAGTGCGCGTCGCCGTAGACCGCGATCTGCGCGAGGTGAGTGATGCACAGCACCTGACTGTGCGCGGCCACGTCGTTCAGCTTCTGACCGATGACCTCGGCCACGGCGCCGCCCACCCCGGAGTCCACCTCGTCGAAGACGTACAGCCCGGCGGGCCCCACCCCCGCGAGCACGCGCTTGATGGCCAGCATGGCACGCGACAGCTCACCGCCGCTGGCTACCTTGGCGAGCGGACGCGCGGCCTCACCGCGGTTGGGGGCGATCAAGAACTCGGCCCGGTCGATGCCGGTGGGCGACAGGCGCGCGCCCTCGATCTCCAGCTCGCCACCGCGGCCCTCGAGGGGCTGCACGTCCACCTCCACCTGCGCGTCGCCCATGCCCAAGGACGTGAGCTCGGCGCTGATGGACTTGCTCAGCTTGCTGGCCGCCTTCTTGCGGGCCTCGCGCAAGCGCAGGGCGATGGCGGCCGCTTGCTCGCGCGCCACCTCACGCTTGTGCTCCGCCGCGCCAAGGGCCGCCTCGAAGTCGTCGAGGTCCGACAGCTCGAGCGCCAAGCGGCCGCGCAGGGCCACCACGTCCGCCAGCGTGCCGCCGTGCTTGCGCTTGAGCCGCGCCAAGCGGTCCGCGCGCTCTTCCACGTCGGCCAGGCGACCCGGGTCCACGTTGATGCCCCGCGCATACCGGCCCAGCTCCGACGCGGCGTCTTCCAGCTGAGTCTGGGCCGCCTCGATCTGGTCCGCGATGGCGTTGAGGCGCGGGTCGAACGCGGCCCCGGCGCGCACGTCGGCGGCCACGCGGGCCACCTTCTCGCAGACGGCGGCGTCCGCGGAGTACAGCACGTGCTCGGCCCCGCCCGCCACGTTGGCGAGGCGCTCGGCGTGACGCAGCAGGCTGCGCTCGGCCATGAGCTCTTCCTCTTCGTCCGCGCGCGGGGCGAGGTCGTCGATTTCCTTGAGCTGAAAGCGCAGCAGGTCTTCGCGCTGCCCACGGTCCCGGTGCCGGGCCACCAGCTCTTGCACGCGGGCTTCCGCGTCCGCGAAGCGGCGATGCGCTTCGGTGATGGCCTCGCGGTCGGCCTCGAGGCCCGCGAACGCGTCCAGGTAACCGAGGTGCGTCTTGGCGTCCACCAGCGTGTGGTACTGGTGCTGCGACGAGATGTCCGCCAAGCCGCTGGTGACCTGCGCCAGCTGACTGGCCGTGGCCATCTGCCCGTTGATGAAGGCCCGCGTGCGGCCGTTGGCCTGGATGACCCGCCGGATGACCAGCTCGGGCTCGTCGGCCTCCACCTCGATGCCCGCCTCTTGCATGCGGGCGTGCGCCTGGGTGTCCTGCGAGATGTCGAAGAGGGCCTCGACCTCGGCCTGTTCGGCCCCGGTGCGCACCACGTCTGGACGGGCCTTGCCGCCCAAGACCAGCTGCAGCGCGCTGACCAAGATGGACTTACCGGCGCCCGTCTCGCCCGTGAAGACGTTGAGGCCAGCCCCGAGCTCCACCTCGAGCTCGTCGATGATCGCGAAGTTCCGAACACGCACGCACGTGAGCATGGCGGAGAGGTAGCACGGGGGTGTGACGAAGGAAGGGGCACGCGGGCCGGAATGGAGGTGAAGACGCCGGCGCACGGGAATACACTCAGGGCTGGTCATGACGATCACTCGAAGCAGTGTCAGGGGTTGCTGGTGGACCAGTGTCGGCTGCACGGTGGCCTTGCTTGCGTCCGTCGCGCAGGGAGACGTCGCGACCGCTCCCCCCACGCCCACCACCTGCACGGACACCGCCGAGGACCGAACGCTGCTCCACCGGGAGACCGAGCACCTGCGCCGCCTGCCGCGTGTTCGGAACTGGATGCGTGCGGATGCGCTGCTGGACCAGGCCGGGACCGTCTGCGAGCTGGCGGCCCGGGCGTGCAGTCGCTGCGCGGGCGACCTGGCCACGCGCGCGCGATCGCTGCAGCCCGTCTGCCAGGAGGCCACGCGGCCCATCTGGACGGCCATCGGCCTCGAGCGGGACATCCGCGACGGCAGGCGTGACCTGCGCCGGCTCAGCGCGGACGAGCAAGACCAGGCCTATGGGGAGCTGGTGGGTGGGTTCGAGCACCTGCAGCAGGTCTCGCTGCGCGAGCACGCCCAGATGATGCTGCGGCTCGACAACCAGATCGCCGCGCTCGAGGCCGCGCGTGCGCAGGCGCTCCACGCGGACCGGCTGCAGACCGAGCTGGCGTCGAACGCGCTCGTGCAGGTGCAGCTCCGGCTGCGCGAGCTCACCGCGCTGGTGGCGGAGACCCTCGAGCCGCCGGCGCCCGCCGCGACACGAGGTCGCAGGCGGTAGAAATCGGAGCCGAACGCCCCCATGCTCCGGGCATGGACGCGCTCGCTGCACACCGCTTTCAGTTCGCGTTCACCGTCACATATCACTACCTCTTCCCGCAGCTGACCATGGGCCTCGCGCTCCTGATCGTGGTGCTGAAGGGCACGGGGCTGCGGGCCGGCCCGGAGCTGGCTGCGCGCGCAAACGAGGCGGCGCGCTTCTGGGTCCGCGTGTTCGCGCTGGGCTTCATGATGGGCGTGGTCACGGGCATCCCGCTCGAGTTCCAGTTCGGCACCAACTGGGCGCGCTTCAGCACCGCGGCGGGCGGCATCGTGTCGCAGACGCTGGCCATGGAGGGCGTCTTCGCGTTTGTGCTCGAGTCCGCGTTCCTGGGCCTCTTGGTCTACGGCGAAGAGCGCCTCGGCCCGCGTCTGCACTTCGGGGCGGCGCTGATGGTGTGCGTGGGCACGTGGCTGAGCGGCTGGTTCATCGTGGTGACCAACGCCTTCATGCAGCACCCCGTGGGCTACCAGCAGCTGGCCGACGGCTCGCTGCAGCTCGTGAGCCTGTGGGAGTACCTCACCAACCCGTGGGCCTTCGTGCAGTACGCCCACACCATGGTGGGGTCGGTGGTCACCGCGTCGTTCGTGATGTGCGGCGTGGGCGCCTACTACGCGCTGATGGACCAGCACCGTGAGCACGCGGCCTTGTTCCTGCGTGTGGGCGTCATCGCGGGCGCCATCGCCAGCGTGGCCATCGCCATGCCCACCGGGGACATGCAGGCGCGCCTGGTGTCGCAGCACAAGCCCGTCACGTTCGCGGCCATGGAAGGGCACTTCCACACGGAGGACGGCGCGGGGCTCGTGATGATCGGGCAGCCCAACATGGCCACGCTGCACCTCGACAACCCCGTCGTCATCCCGCGCATGCTGTCGGTCATGACGCACCAGCGCTGGGGGTCGCGCATCGAGGGGCTCAGCGAGTACCCGCGCGACGAGTGGCCCGACAACGTGCCGCTGCTCTACTACAGCTACCATGTGATGGTGGGCCTCGGAACCTTGTTCATGGCGCTGATGGGGGTGTCCGCGTTCCTGCTCTTCCGCAAGAAGCTGCTCACCACGCGGCCCGTGCTGATTGCGCTCATGTTGGCTTCGCCGTTCCCGTTCATCGCCAACACCGCGGGGTGGATGACGGCCGAGCTGGGCCGGCAGCCGTGGCTCATTCACGGGCTCATGCGCACCGCGGACGGCACGTCGCAGGCGGTGTCCGAGGGCAACGTGCTCTTCACGCTGCTGGGCTTCATGGGGCTCTACGCGCTCTTGTCGCTGGTGTTCGTGCTCACCTTCCAGCGCATCCTCCAGCAAGGGCCCGCCGCGGGTCACGACGGGGAGGCGCACTGATGCTGGAGACCACCTGGTTCTTCTTGGCGGCGCTCCCGCTCGTGGCCTACACGGTGCTCGACGGCTTCGACCTCGGCGTGGGCATCCTGCATCTCCGCGTGGCGCGCACGGACGCGGAGCGCAAGCAGGTGCTCGCGTCCATCGGTCCCATCTGGGACGGCAACGAGGTGTGGCTGGTGGTGGCCGGTGCCACGCTGTTCCTGGCGTTCCCGGTGCTGTTCGGCGCGGCCTTCAGCGGGTTCTACCTGCCGCTCACCCTGGTGCTGTGGCTCTTGGTGTTCCGCGCGCTGGGCATCGAGCTGCGGCACCTGTTGCCGCACAAGCTGTTCAACACCTTCTGGGATGCGTCGTTCACGGGGGCGAGTGCGCTCTTGGCGTTCGCGCTCGGCGCGGCGCTCGGCAACGTGGTGCGCGGGGTGTCGCTCGATGAACAGGGCCAATTCTTCGCGCCGCTGTGGACCGACCTGTGGTGGCCGGCGCCGGGCGCGGCGGGACAGACCGGGGTGCTGGACGTGTACACGGCGCTGACGGGGCTGACGGCCGTGGTGGTGCTGGCGCTGCATGGCGCACTGTGGTTGGCGCACCGGGTGGACGGGGTGGTGGCCGAGCGCGCGCAGCAGGACGCGCGACGGTTGCTGGTGGCGAGCGGCGTGCTCGTGGTGGCGCTGACCGGTGCCACGCTGTGGGTTCAGCCGAACCTGAGCGTGAACGTCGCCCGGTATCCCGCGGGACTGCTGGCACCGGGAGCGGGCCTAGCGTCACTGGTCCTTCTCTCCGTCAGCGCTCGCGCCGGCCACTGGCAGCGTGCGTTCCGCGCGAGCGCGGCTTGGATCACCGCGCTGCTGGCGAGCGCGGCCTATGCGGTGTTCCCGTACGTTCTGCCCGCGCGTGACCCTGCGCGGAGCCTGCACCTCATGGATGCCGCGAACGACGCCGCGACGCTCACCACGGCGCTCTATTGGTGGATCCCCGGGGTGCTGCTCGGCGCGGGGTACTGCGTAGTAGGGTACCGCCTACTGCCACCCATCGCAGCGCTCGCGCCGCCAGAAGACTTTCAAGCGCCACTGGACACCTAAACGCATCATAGCTATCATGCGAACACACATCAACAATGGAGTGTTTGCCTGATGGCTATTTCACTGAAGAGTATTGACCCTGTCCAAGTGGCGGAAGAGGTTTGTGGAATCGTAGGACGCGGAGCTGACGCCGGGTGGCAGGTGGTCGCCGGGACGCCCCTCGACTTACAGAAGGTCTCGATTGATGGGCCTTTGGGTCGCGACGCCCTAGCCGTCGCGCGCTACGCACAATCTGGACCTCCAGTCGCTGGCTTTGAGGGCGCTCGGGACGACTTGCTGAAGGCCTTGGTGCGCGTGGTCACCGCTCTGCATGTACCGCTCGCGTCCCGCCACCAGTTGGAAGACCTGGACGCGGTGCTTGAGACGCTTGGGGGAAACACTGGGCGGCTCGCCATTCCACTTGATGACGAAGTCAACGTCGCTCTCGCCGGAGCGTGGGTGCGCCTTCTGCTGGAGCGGAATGAGCCCATCACCGCTCCTCAACTGGCGCTCGCGGGTGGGGTGTCGGAGGACCGCGTCCGCGCGGCAATTCGGTCGGGACAGCTTCCGACGCTCACTGGTGTTCGGCCTGCCGTAATCGCCGCGAGTTCCGCGCGCGTATGGCTCTCGGCGCGAGAAGTCGCTGGGTTCTCACCAGCAACTAAGATCGTGGAAGTGGAAGCTGGTTGGGTGGGGCTCGTTTACGCCGTCTGGCACTCTGAGTGGGGTCGGGTGACGCGAATCTATCCGACCCGCGAACAGGTGGAGGACGCCCTCGCGCGAGCGGCGGCTCCTGATCCCAGCGACACGCCACACAGATGGGATGCCGACCCAGAAAAGATGGGCTGGCGGATACCAATCAGGCGCGGCCGCCTTGGCGATGAGGTGGCACTGTCCTAGTGCCCGCAAGCATCTCGCGAACTATCAGACGGACAGTCAGGACTGTGGGAAGCAGCATCAGCACCGAGAAGTGAAAGGGTTCGCAACCACGTGACGTTGAGCTCGGCGGCCTCCGATGCGGTTCATCCGAGGCCGCCGCGCTCAGCGTGTGTTCAGCTCGTCTCCGTCACCACGCCCGCACCGATGGTGCGGCCGCCCTCGCGCATGGCGAAGCGCATGCCCACCTCGATGGCCACCGGGCGGGCGAGCTCGAAGCCCACGGTGGTGTGGTCTCCGGGACTCACCTCACCGCCGTTCACCAGCAAGCGGGCCGGCACGTCGGTGGCGCCGAAGTAGAGCTGCGGGGTGTAGCCGCTGCCGAAGCCGCGACGACGCCCACCTTCGGCCGCGGTGAGGACGAAGATCTCGGCCTTGCCCGCGGAGCGCGAGTGAACGGTGTGGGGGGCGACCACCAGCATGCCGCGCTGCACTTGGCCGCGCGCCACGCCACGCAGGAGCAAGCCCACGTTGTGGCCGGCGCGAGCCTCGGGGACGTCCTGGTGGAACTCCTGGGTGCCGATGACCACGGCCTCGATCAGCTCGTCGCCGCCGATGACGTGGACCTTCTGCTGGGTGGTGAGCACGCCGCGCTCGACGCGCCCGGTCACCACGGTGCCACGCCCCGAGATGGTGCACGCGCCCTCGATGGGCATCATGAACGGACTCGTGACGTCACGCGTGGGCGTGGGGATGTGCGCGTCCAGCGCAGCGAGCAACGCGACGATGCATTGCACCTCGGGGCCGTCGAACTGACCCGCGGTCGCCGCACGCAGCGCGCCCAGGGCCGAGCCCCGCACGAAGACGGGGTCATAGCCCTGCGCCGAGAGCAGCTCCTGCGTCTCGAGCTCCACCAGCTCCGCCAGCTCCGGGTCGGCCACGTCCATCTTGTTGATGAACACGACCACGTGCTGCACGCCCACCTGCCGCGCCAAGAGCACGTGCTCGCGCGTCTGCGCTTCAGGCCCAGCCGAGCCGTCCACCAACAGAATCGCGCCGTCCATCTGGGACGCGCCCGTGATCATGTTCTTGACGAAGTCCGCGTGTCCCGGACAGTCGATGTGCGCGTAGCGGCGCTGCGCGGTCTCGTAGGCCACGTGCGCGGCGTTGATGGTGATGCCTCGGCGGCGCTCCTCGGGCGCGCTGTCGATCTCGTCGAAGGCCCTGCGCACGCCGCCATGGAGGTGCGTGGCCACCGCGCTGAGCGCGGCGGTGAGGGTGGTCTTGCCGTGGTCGACGTGGCCGATGGTGCCGACGTTGATGTGTGTCTTCAGGGTCTGATCTTGGTGCTGATGCATGGGTCTCTCCGGTTGTGCGGAGGGGCCCACTGCGCACCGCGCGCAACACGCCCCACCGCGACAGGGGTGCGGCGAGGCGCGCAGGCGACGGCGTCTCAGGACGCGGAGTCAGCCGGGGTGCGCGGACGCGTGACCACCGTCACGAACTTGCACACGAGCGCTGCAGCGCCGATTGGGCCTGCAGCGACCGCGTCGCTCGCTGTTCGTGTGAGGGTGGACATGCGGGAGTGCCTGCGGCCCGCGGCGCGCCCGTCAAGGGCCGATCCCCCTTCGGGGTGCGACCACGTGCATCCCGCCGCCCGAACGACACGAGGCTGATACCCTCGCGGCATGGACAAGCCCGCCAACATCGACGCCTATCTCTCGAGCGTGCCCGAGGACCGACGCGCGGCCCTCGAGAAGCTGCGCGCTCAGATCCACGCGGAGGCGCCCGGCGCCGAGGAGTGCATCAGCTACTCGATGCCGGCGTTTCGAAGAGACGGCGAGGTGTTCGCGGGCTTCCTCGCCACCGCGAAGGGCTGTTCTTACTACCCCTTCAGCGGCACCACGCTGAGCACCCTCCAAGCCGAGCTCGCGGCCTACAGCCAGACCAAGTCGGCGCTGCACTTCGACCCCGCGCGCGGTCTGCCGAAG
>CAZEAA010000057.1:0-21584 GCA_964510015.1 uncultured Sandaracinaceae bacterium | reverse complement strand
ACGCATCTTGTCGAGGCCAGGATTGCTGCCCCGCACTTCAGTGCGGGGTGCCCAAATCACCTTGCCAGAAGCACGATTCGCTTGGCAGGTCACCTCTGCTCTTGGGCTCCGCAGGACCCATGACTTGTGATGAGTCGTCAGTCGTTATCGTTGACGGCGACGCAATTTCCACAACGACAGCGCTCTGACGAGCGAGCGACGACTTGCTACCCTTCCCGCATGTCTCGACACGACCAGAAAGAGCCCGACCGTCCCGAGCGCTTCAGCCAGCCCGACGCCGGCGAGAAGCTGACGCTGACCGACGCCGAGTGGCGTGAGCGCCTGACGCCGAGCGAGTACGCCGTGCTGCGGCAGTGCGGCACCGAGCGCGCGTTCACGGGGCGGTACTACGACCACCACGAAGACGGCACCTATCGCTGTGCCGGATGTGGCGCGCCGCTCTTCAGCTCGGCCGACAAGTTCGACTCGGGCACCGGCTGGCCCAGCTACTCGCGGGCGGTGGAAGAGGGGCGCGTGAGCGAGCGTCGCGACACCAGCCACGGCATGGTCCGCGTGGAGGTGCTGTGCGCGCACTGCGGCGGGCACCTGGGACACCTGTTCCCGGACGGCCCCGCGCCCACGCGCCAGCGCTACTGCATCAACTCGGCGTCGCTCGACTTCGAGCCCAAGAAGTAGCGCGCAGGAAACACGGAACCCGCGACGCCACGGACGTCACCGCCGTGTCACGCGCGCCACGCGGCGTCATGGCTCGTCGCAACATGACACGCGCTTTGCGGACTCGTCGCAGGCTGCGTCACACCCACACAAGTACATCTCGCCCAACTCCCACGACGAGGACCGAGATGACTCACGACCCGACGCAGGCGCCGCGCGCCCAACGACGCCTTCCTTCCCGCAGCCCACGCGCTGTGCTGCTCGCCCTGCTGACGGGCCTCTTGCTGCAGGGCTGCAACGAGGACGGCGCGGCGGGTGCCCCAGGACCCACGGGACCCACGGGGCCCACGGGCCCGGCCGGCACGCCCGGTGAGATGGGCACGCCGGGAACGCGCGGCACCCCTGGAACGCCAGGCACGCCGGGAACCCCGGGTGCAGATGGAGAAGACGGTGACGACGCCGTGTCGCCCATTCGAGGCATCCTGCTGCGCCACCAGGGGCGCTACGAGAGCAGCGTGTTTGCCGAGGGTGCCGCCGAGATCGTGGCATACGACGCCGCCTCCGAGCGCGTCTTCGTGGTCAACGCGCAGGCCGCCACCGTGGACGTGCTGGACCCGAGCGACCCGACCGCCCCAACGCTGATCAGCACCATCGACGTGGCCGAAGCCGACGCCCGCGACCTCGGCGCTGCCAACAGCGTCGCCGTCTATGACGGCGTGCTCGCGGTGGCCATCGAGGCCGACCCCAAGACCGACCCCGGCATCGTCGCCTTCTACCGCGCCGCCACGCTCGAGCACCTGGCCACGGTGGAGGTGGGCGCTCTGCCCGACATGCTCACGTTCACGCACGACGGCGCGCGCGTGCTGGTGGCCAACGAGGGTGAGCCCAACGACGACTACACGGTGGACCCCGAGGGCACCATCTCGGTCATCGCGATCGGTGAGGGCTTCGTCACGCCGCCCACCGTCACCTCGCTCGACTTCAACGCGTTCGACGGCGACATCGCCTCGCTGCGCGCGAGCGGCGTGCGCCTCTTCGGGCCCGGCGCCACGGTCTCGCAGGACGTGGAGCCCGAGTACATCAGCGTGTCGGGCGACGACGCCTTCGCCTGGGCCTCGCTTCAGGAAGCGAACGCCCTCGCGCTGATCGACCTGACGACGCTGAGCGTCGTGGACATCCTGCCGCTGGGCCTCAAGGACCACTCGTTGCCGGGCAACGAGCTCGACCCGAGCGACCGCGACGGTGGCCCGCGGCTCGCCACCTGGCCGGTCTTCGGCATGTACATGCCGGACACGATCGCGGCCTACGACGTGGCCGGTCAGACCTACGTGGTGACCGCCAACGAAGGCGACGCGCGCGCCTACGACGGCTTCAACGAAGAGACCCGCGTGGCCAGCGTCACGCTCGATGCCACGCTCTTCCCGAACGCTGCGGCGCTGCGCGTCAACTCCGCGCTCGGCCGCCTGCGCACCACCACGGCGAGCGGCGACACCGACAACGATGGTGACGTGGACGTGATCCACGCGTTCGGCGCGCGCTCCTTCTCGATTCGCGACGGCCTCACGGGCGACCTGGTCTACGACAGCGGCAACGACTTCGAGCGCATCACGGCCGGCCGCTACGGCGCGCTGTTCAACTCGAACCACGAGGAGTTCGGCGGTGACACGCGCTCCGACGACAAGGGCCCGGAGCCAGAGGCGCTGACCCTCGGCGTGATCCGCGGCGCGACCTTCGCCTTCATCGGCCTCGAGCGCGTGGGCGGCATCATGGTCTACGACATCACGCACCCGGAGAGCCCGCGCTTCGTGCAGTACATCGCCGCGCGCGACCTGAGCCTGGACTTCGACGGCGAGGTGGCCGAAGAGCTGAGCGCGGCCGGAGACCTCGGGCCCGAGGGCATGGTCTTCATCCCCGCGGCCAACAGCCCCACGGGCACCGACATGCTGGTGGTGGCCATCGAGATCGTCGAATGAGCTCGTTCCACAAGCTCTCTCGCCGCGCATGGCTGAAGCAGACCAGCGCGCTTGGCGTGGTGGCGGCCAGCAGCAACCTGCTCGGCTGCGACGACTCCCTCCCGCCGCTGCCGAGCGACCTGCCGACCGACCCGTACACGGGCGCGCCCGGCCCGGCCACGCTCTTCGCGCACGGGGTGGCGAGCGGCGACCCGCTCGAAGACGGCTTCGTCATCTGGACGCGTGTCACGCCCGAGGATCTGAGCGGGACGGTCGAGGTCTTCTACGAAGTGGCGCTCGACGCCGAGTTCGTGGACCGCGTGGACGCCGGGACCGTCATGACCGGCGCCGTGGTGGACTTCACCGCCAAGCTCGACGTGCGCGGCCTCGTGTGGGGGCGTGACTACTACTACCGCTTCTCTGCGCTGGGACGCACGTCCATGGTGGGGCGCGCCCGCTGCGCTCCCACGGGCGGTGAGGCCAAGGCGCTGCGCTTCGCGGTGACGTCGTGCGCCAGCCTCGCGCATGGGCACTTCCACGTGTACCGGCGCATCGCGGAGCGCGAGGACCTCGACGCCGTGCTGCACCTGGGCGACTACCTCTACGAGTACGGCACCGGCGAGTACGGCAGCGTGCGCGAGTACGAGCCGGCGCACGAGATCGTGACGCTCGCCGACTACCGCACGCGCCACGCGCAATACCGCCGCGATCCGGACCTGCAGGCGCTGCACCAGCAGCACGCGCTGATCCCGATCTGGGACGACCACGAGAGCGCCAACGACAGCTACGAGGACGGCGCCGAGAACCACCAGCCCGGCACCGACGGCGCGTGGAGCGACCGCAAGCAAGCGGCCAAGCAGGCCTACTTCGAGTGGATGCCCATCCGGGACCCCGGCATGCAGCGCATCTACCGCACGCTGCGCTACGGGAACCTGGCGGACATCGTGCTGCTCGACACGCGCCTCGAAGGGCGGGACGTGCAGCTGGGGAGCACGGGGGAGCTGCCTGGCGCCGCCGACTCACGCAGCCTGCTGGGCGCCGAGCAGGAAGCGTGGCTCGACGGCGAGCTCGCGCAGAGCCGCGCGCGCTGGGTGATCCTGGCGCAGCAGGTGATGGTGGCGCAGCTCAGCTTCTCGGGCGGCAACCCGTTCAACCTGGACCAGTGGGACGGCTATCCGGCGGCGCGTGAGCGCCTGCTCGCGAGCATCCGCACGCATGCGAACAAGCGCACCGTGGTGCTCACTGGCGACATCCACACCAGCTGGGTGGGCCACCTGGTGGAGGACCCGTTCGTGGAGGGCGCCGACCCGGCGCGCGATTGCGCCGCCGTGGAGTTCGTGACCACCTCGGTGACCTCCCCGGGCATCGCCGCCGGCAACCTCGCGGACCGCATCGCCGCGGGCATCATCGAGCAGAGCCCGCACCTCGAGTACGTGGAGCTGGCACGCAAGGGCTACGTGGTGCTCGAGGTGACCGCAGGCACCGTGCACGCCGACTACTTCTTCGTGGCCGGCATCCTCCCGGGCGAAGGCGCCGAGACGTTCGCCGTGGGCTTCGACACCAAGCGCGGCGAGGGCAACCTGGCGCGCCGCGACGTGGCACGCCCCGACCGCACGGGCCCGGCCTTCGCGCCGAGCCCAGGGGAGTAGAAGCAGCGACGTAGTCGTGGTCGTAATCGTGGTCGTCGACGTACACGTGCGCGTTGACCTGCTCGTGCTCGTGCTCGTGTTCGATGGCGACGAGGACTCATCCATCCCCGCGGAAAGTCCGACCCGATGGGCTGGTCGCGATCGCTGCGACGCGGCGACAGCGCACGTGGCGACGACGTGTGCGGTCACGAGCACGAGCACGAGCACGTCAACGAGCAGGTTGACGCCTACGACCACGACTACGTCGACGTACGCCCACGTCAACGTGGTCCCGCGAAGGCTTCAGCGGGCTCAGTTCGTGAGCATGAACGTGCTGGTGTGCGTCAAGTCCATGGCGTTCGCGCCCACGTCCACGCTGTAGGTGCCGGGCTCGAGCGCCCAGTCGGCGGCGGCCTCGTCGTAGTAGGCGAGGCTCGCCACCGAGACGCGGAGCTCCACGGTGCGGGTGCCGCCTGCCGGGATCTCCACGCGCGCGAAGGCACGCAGGTCGCGGACGGCTCGCTCCACGACCTCGCCCGGCGCGCGCACGTAGAGCTGCACGACCTCGGTGCCGATCACGTCACTCGTGTTGCGCACGACCACGTTCGCCACGATGGTCCCGTCGGGGCTCAGCTGGGTGTCTTCGAGCGTGAGCGAGTCGTAGACGAAGGTGGAGTACGAGAGGCCGTAGCCCAGCGGGTAGCGAGCCTGGACGCCCGCGCGGTCGAGGTGCCGCTGTCCGTGGAAGAGGCCCTGCGTCACCTCGGTGCTGACGGAGTCGAACACGGGGAGGTCGGCGAGCGCGGCTGGCCACGCCATGGGCAGACGTCCGCTCGGGTTCACCTCGCCGAACAGCACACGCGCGATGGCGTGACCGCCCTGCGAGCCGGGATACCAAGCCATGATCATGGCCTCCACCGAGTCCACGAAGGGACCCACGTCCAGCACGGAGCCGCCTTCGAGCACTACCACCACGTTGTCGCTGAGCTCCGTGGCGGTGTCGAGGAGGTCGGCGTGCTCGGCGGGGAGCGCGAGCGACGAGCGGTCACCCGCGGCGATGTTGCCCTCGCCCTCGCTGTTGGTGTCGAGGCCCACCACCACGATCACCACGTCGGCGCTCGAGACCGTCATCTGGTCTTCCGTATCGCTCAGGTCGCCATCGACGTACGTGAGCGTCGCGGGAGCGGCGGCGGCCATCAGGCCCTCGAGCGCGGTCACCACGTCGGTGGGCAGCACGGCGCTGCTGCCCTGGTCGCCGATGTTCTCGACGTCCGCCAGCGGGCCCACCAGCACGATGTCGAGGCCGGCCGCGCGCTGGATGGGCAGGGCGCCATCGTTCTTCAGCAACACGATGCTCTCCTCGGCGACGCGCTGCGCCAACGCGAGGGTCGCGGGCGTCTCCACCGCGTCGTCGTCCAGCACGGCCGGCTCGGTGTCCAAGCTGTAGCAGTACTGCGCGCGCAGGATGCGGCGCAGCGCCGTGTCGAGCTGCGCTTCCCGCACGTCACCCGCTTCCACGGCGGCCACCAGCGCAGCGCCGTAGATCTCGGCCGTGGGCATCTCGAGGTCGAGCCCCGCTTCGATGGCCGGCACCGTCTCGTGCGTGCCCCACAGCCAGTCGCTCATCACGACCCCCGCGAAGTTCCACTCGCCGCGCAGGATGTCCTTGAGCAGATGGTCGTTCTGGCTGCAGTACTCGCCGTTCACGCTGTTGTACGCGGTCATCACGCCGGCCACGTTGGCCTCGGTCACGATGCGCTGGAAGTGCGGCAGGAAGACCTCGCGCAGCGCGCGCTCGCTGACCGTGACGTCCACTTCCAGGCGCGTGTTCTCGATGTTGTTCACCGCGAAGTGCTTCACCACGCAGAGGACGTGCTCCTGCGCACCTTCGACGAACGCGGTGCCGAGCGCGCCCACGTGGAACGAGTCCTCGCCGTAGGTCTCTTGCGCGCGCCCCCAGAGCGGGTGCTGCAGCAGGTTCACCGTGGGCGCCAGGAGCGTGTCGGCGCCACGCGCGCGCAGCTCGAGGGCGATGGCCTCACCCACCTCGGCTTCGAGCTCGGTGTCCCACGTGGCGCCGCGCGCCATGCCCACCGGAAACGCCGTGCCGGTGGCGCCACCGAGGCGACTGACGCCGCGCGGACCATCCAGCATGTGGAAGCCGGGGAAGCCCTTGGCCGGCAGCATGGACGCCTGCCACGCGCCCTGTCGGGGCAGGGGGAACGTGCCGCGCATCAGGTTCGCCTTCTCTTCGAGCGACAGCCCCGCCAGCACCTCGTCGATGCGGTCGTCCACCTCCCGCACGTCGTGGTCACGGCAGTACGCCACCGCCGCGTGGGTGACGGAGCGGCTGTCACTGGAGCAGGCCGCGAGGGGCAGCGCGACGCAGGCCACGAGCGCGAGACGGACGCTCGCGAGAGGGAAGGGAAGCAGGGAGGGGGCTCGATTCGACATGACGAGAGAATGCCAGACGAGCGCGGCCGGCGGCGGAATTACAGACCACATCCGTATCGTTCGTTGTGTGTACCCATTCGGAACTGCTGCACTATTCGTGTCGCGTGAGGCCCTCTCGCTGCGTGACCCGCGAGCCACGATGCGCTAATAGGGAGGGACTCCACCTGCTGGAAGGAACCCGTGATGTCCGAGAGCACTGCCCCCCATCGCTACCCCCGAGGCTGGTTCCCCGTCGGACTCTCCACGGAGGTCCCCACCGGCGAGATCAAGTCCGTGCACTACTTCGGACGGCAGATGATCGTCTACCGCGGTGAAGACGGCGTCGCGCGCATCTCGGACGCGTACTGCCCGCACCTCGGCGCCGACATCGGCGTAGGCGGCAAGGTGGAAGACAACTGCGTGCGGTGCCCCTTCCACGCGTGGAAGTTCGGTCCCGACGGCGCCTGCGTGGAGGTCCCCTACGCCAAGCGCATCCCGCCTCGCGCGCGCATCGGCTCGTACCCGGTGGACGAGTGCAACGGCTTCATCTTCGTGTGGAACGACCCGGACGGCGGCGCGCCCGACTACCAGATCCCGCGCCTCTCGGAGTGGGACGACCCCACGTGGAACCGCTGGAACCCGCAGCGCCTCGAGATCAAGACGCACCCGCGCGAGATCGTGGAGAACGTGGCCGACAAGGCGCACTTCGCGCCCATCCACGGCACGCACATCGACGTGTTCGCCAACGAGTACAACGGCTACGAGGCCGTACAGATCATCGAGGGCGTGGCGTACCCGCGCGGCGGCGGCAAGGACTACTTCAAGTCACGCACCACGTACTACGGCCCGAGCTTCCAGATCTCGGCCATGGACGGCTACCTGCAGAACAAGATCGTGAACTGCCACACGCCCATCGGGCCCAACAGCCTGCACCTGTGGTTCGGCGTCATGCTCCAGGTGAAGCCGGGCGGCGACAAGAAGCAGACCGAGCAGTTCCAGGAGCAGTACGCCAACAACCTGCTGGTGGGCTTCAAGGAAGACATCGCGGTCTGGGAGCACAAGGTCTACGTCGAGAAGCCCATCCTCTGCGACGGCGACGGCAAGCTCGGGCCCCTGCGCCACTGGTACCAGCAGTTCTACGAGAGCAAGGCCCCGCAAGCCGCCGAGTAGGCCTTGCGTAGGACCGCAGACGGGGTGCCAAGCGGCGCCCATTCTGCTACCACCGCCCGATGGCGCACCTGCTGGACCGCAAGTTTCTGATCGTCGTGGGCAAGGGCGGCGTGGGCAAGACCACCGTCAGCGCCGCGCTCGGTCTCGAGGCCGCGCGTCGTGGGAAGCGCACGCTCATCTGCATGACGAACGTGAAGGAGCGGCTCAGCTACATGCTGAACGTGCCGCCCATCGGCAGTGAGATCGTCCGCGTGGCGCCCAACCTCGACGTGGTCAACATGGACCCGAAGGTCGCGCTCGAAGAGTACGGCCTGATGATCCTGAAGGTACGCGCGCTCTACAAAGCGGTGTTCGAGAACCGCGTGGTGCGGAACTTCCTGCGCGGCACCCCCGGCATCGAAGCGTGGAGCATGCTCGGCAAGGCGTTCTTCCACGTGTCGCCGCCCAGCGGGCCGCCCGACTACGACCTGGTGATCCTGGACGCGCCGGCCACCGGCCACGGCCTCGAGATGCTGCGCGTGCCGCGCGTCATCCACGACGTGGCGCCGCCGGGGCTGCTGCGCAAAGAGGCCGACCGCGCGCTCGAGATGTTCCGGGATCCGCGTCAGGCGGGCGCCGTGCTGGTGACGCTGCCCGAGGACATGCCGGCCAACGAGACCATCGAGCTGCACAAGGCGCTGGTCACCGAGCTGCAGATGAGCATCGGGGCGCTGGTGGTGAACCGGAAGCTCCCGTACCTGTTCGAGTTGAGCGAGGCGCAGGCCCTGCTCACGCTGCCGGGCAAGCTCGCCGCAGAGAGTCCGTCGAAGACGCTGGCCCGCGCCGGCCGCGCGCGCGTGCTGCGCGAGCAGGTGCAGCGCGACAGCCTCGCCAAGCTGGAAGCCGCCATCAAGGCGCAGCGCATCGAGCTGCCGCACTTGTTCGCCGCCGAGTGGACCCGCGAGCACGTGGAGTCCCTCTCGCACGCCTTCGGCTGAAGCTGCGCTCGAGCAACCTGACTGTGCTCGAGCGATTTGGCGGCCCCTCGTCAGTCGAGGGGCATGCCCTCGCAGTTCACGATGTTGATGGGCGCTAGGCCATTCACGACCTCGCCGCGCAGGTTGGGGGCGTAGAGGTTGCGGACCAGGATGGACGTGCTGGGCGAGCGAATGCCTTCGCACACGAGCGACGTGCTGAGGGTGGGCCCGAACAAGCCGTTGACGCGGTCTTCGTAGGCGAAGCCCACGGAGGTGAAGCGACAGGGCTGTTCGTCGCTCAGCGGGGCAGAGCCGCACGCCCCGACGTAGGTGTTGACCGCGTCCACGAACTCCACGGTGCAGTCGTCGCCCGAGACGGGGCCGCCCACGCGCGGGATCTCGGCGTTGCGAATGGTGATGCGGTACTCGGTGGTGGCCGCCTGGAAGTTCCACAGCACGGTGTCGTTGCCGCGCGGTTCGATGTGGCAGCTCATGGTGACGGGCAGCGGCGGGTCTTCGTTGGATTCGCCACCTTCGAAGGTGAAGATGTCGTGTGCCCGATGCTGACCGGCGAAGCAGCTGGGTGCGCCTGCGGGGCACTTCACCTGCCATCGGATGTCGACGAACAGCTCCTTCGACTCCTCGGCACAGCCCGCGAAGAAAGCCGTTGAAAACAGAAAGGTGCAAAGCCACGCGACACGGCGCACGAGCGAGAACATGCCGGCAAGGTACTACACCGCTGACCAGCGAGCTACAGGGACGTACACCCGGCCTGCTGGAAGCTGCTCAGCCTGTAGTCTCGAGGGCACGGGTGACCCATGCGCTGGCGGGGCTGCAGCGGAACGGCTGGCTGTCGTCGTCCAGCAGCCTGGCCAGGGACCCGTCCAGGTCGCCGGGCGGGCCGGCGAGCACCACCAGCGCAGCCCGCGGGGTGGGACCGCCGAGCGCCAGGTGCTCGTGGAGCGCGTGTCCGAAGATGCGACACGTGGCCCCGAACGGCGCGAGGTGCGCGTCCTCGAGGGGCTGCCGCGCGACCGCCAACGACTGCAGCCGCTCGGTCAGCGCGTCCACGCGTGCGGGGTCGGGCAAGGCCAGCAGCATCCCGCCTTCGTCGAGCCGCGTGAGCGCGCTCTGCTCTTCGGTGCGCGCCCCGGGCAGCTTGTCGAAGTGCTCGGGGACGCGCTCGGCGAGCCGCCGGAACTGGCGTGCGTGCAGCGCGCGCTTGGCCTCGGGGAAGAGGGCCCACGCCACCACGTTGAAGAGGTCGTGCCAGTTGTCCGGGCGCGTGGGCAACACCGAACGCTGGGCGATGAGCGCGTCGTAGAGGTGGGCGCGCGGCCGCAGCCCACGGCGCGGGACACGGCCCCGGTCGGCTTCGCAGCGCATGGCGGCGACCTGCGAGAGCTCGTCGAGGGTTGGCCAGCGGTCCTCGCCCAGCAGCTGCTCCATCACGGGAAACGCAGCGCGAAAGCAGGGCGCCTCGCGCGCCAGGCACCTCACCGCCGCGGGCGTCGCGAGATGGGGGCTGGGCGCGAGCGCCGGTGGCGGGGACGGCCCGTCGACCGGCATGGGTTCACTCGCCAGCGGGCGGGGCCGGCGCGGGATCGGGTGCGGGGGCCGGCGCGGGATCGGGTGCGGGGGCCGGCGCAGGATCCGGCGCGGGCGCTGGGTCCGGCGTGGGCGCAGGGTCCGAGATCATGGTGGGCGTGGGGAGCGGCACGCTGCTGGGGTCTTCGGCCGGCCCGACGCGCGTGGGGCGCGTGGCGCCTCGGGCGGCGGTGAGCGGCACCTGCACGGTCAAGCGCATGGCGCCGTTCTCTTCCACGAAGTCCGCGGCGCGCAGGTCGCGCGTGGCCCGCGTGTAGCCCTCGGCCATGACCGCCACCTGGAAAGCGGCGGGCACGGTGGGCAGCTCGATCTCGCCGGCCGCGTTCGCGGTGCGACGCAGCGCCCCGATGGACGGGTTGGGCGCGTTGGTCTCCACCTTGAGGACGAACGTGAGGCGCGTGAGGCTGATGCGCTGGGCGGCCGTGGTGGCCGTGGCCGTGATGGTGCGCGAGGCCTCGGCGAAGCCCGGCGCCTTCAGGGTGACCACCACCTCTTGGCCGATGGGCAGCGCCACGCTGACGGGCGAGGTGCCTCGCTCTTCGCCGTTGACGCGCACCACGGCGCCGGCCGGCACGGTGGTGAAGGAGACGTCGTGCGTGGGCACGGGCGCCGCCGCGACCTCTTCCACCGGCGGCGGAGCGACCACGGCACCGGCGTCGACGACGGCCGGCACTTCGGGCGGAGCCTCGGGCGGAGTCTCCGGCGTGGCGATGGGCGCGGGCTCCACGGCCACGGGCTCGGCCGGCGCGGTCTCACGGAAGCCGAAGAACCAGACGGCGCCACCCACGAGGAGCAGCGCGGCCAGCCCACCGATGATCATCCCCACGTTGCTCTCGGCCTCGGGCGGCGACGAGATGGGCAGCCGTTGCTGCGGCGCGGGTGGCTGCGCCACGGGCTGCTGCACCGCGGGCTTGCGCGGCGTGGCGGCGGGCTCGGGAGCGACCACCACGCCCTGGGCGGCGCCCGAGCGCTTGACCGGCTCTTCGGGCGGCAGGCTGCCGCGCATCAGCGCCGCCACGTCGGACGTCAGCATCTCGCGGTTGGCGACCACGGTCGCTTCGTCTTCGTCGTCGAAGCCCCCGTCGGCAGGCGCCATGGTGGGCGGAATGGCCGCAGCGCCACCGAGGCCCGCCTTGGCTTCGGCCTCGCGGCGCGCCTGGATCTCGAGGCCGCGGCGACGGGCGGCCTCGGCGCTGGCCGCTGCCTCTTCCGCCGCCGTCTTGTCGGCGTTGCCCGCCGCGAGCGCGGAGGCGAGGAAGTCGGCCGCGTGACGAACGTTGGTGCGGTCTTCGTGCGCCGGCAGCTCGGCCGGAGGACCGTCGGGGAAGAAGCTCGCCGAGGCCTGCGGCGCCTGCGCGGGGTCACCCTCGTCGTAGCGACCGGGCTGCTCGCCGCGGCGCTCCACGATGTTGTGCACGAGGTCGCGACTCTCGGCGTCCATCTTGATGAACTTGATGCCCATGCCCGGGGGCGCGGTGTCGGTGGCGACGTCTTCACCGCGCGTCCAGGCCACGCGTCCCACCCCGTGGATCAAGCGCGACTGGTCCTTGAGCTGAAACTCGAACTTGAGCAGCGTGCCCACCGCCATGGGCTTCTTCGACTTGATGAAGAGGCCGCCGCGCGAGATGTCGGTGCTGTAGTGCTCGACGAACTCGTCCAGGTTCGCGCTCTTGAATCGCACCTTCAGAGAGAGATCGGTTCGTTCGTCTTTGCGGGTGTCGGACATGTCTAGCTCTTCGCGATCGCTTCGGAATTTCCGGGTGCGTCAGGGTACCCAGAGTTTGCTCGCTCTACAACCTCCGAAGAGGCCAGCGGCGGGCGCCCTCCCAGGAGGCCGAGCCGGTGCTCGAGCTCGGCCCGTGTGGCCGCCTGGTCGTCGGCCAGCACGTCCAGCAGGGGCGCCAAGGCAAACGCCCGCTCCCCGAGGCGCGGATGGGGCACGTGCAGGCGCGGCTCGCGCAGCGCGCGACCGGGCCAGAGCAGCACGTCGAGGTCGAGGGTGCGCGGCCCCCAGCGGGTCTCGCGCTGACGGTCCCGCCCGAGCGCGCGTTCGATCTCCAGCAGCGCGTCCAGCAGCGCGAGCGGCGACAGCGGCGTGCGCAGGCGAACGGCCGCGTTGAGGAACGAGGGCTGCGGAGGACCCACGGGAGCAGTCTCGTAGATGGGGCTCACGGCCTCGACCACGCCGGGCAGCTGCGCGAGGGCCCGGTCGAACGCGAGCCGGCGGTCGCCCAGGTTGGCACCCAGCCCCACGTAGCAGACCTCTCCGGCGCTCATAGCGCGGTCCAGGTGGGGGTCATGCTCACCGGTCGCTCTTCGCCGTTCCAGCGCAGCATGCCGCCCACCAGGTGGAAGACCTCGGTGAAGCCGAACTCCGCCACCAGCGCGATGACCAGCCGCCGGCTCTCGTGCCCGTTGTTGCAGACCAACACCACCGGGGTGTCTTTCGGCAGCGGCAAGCCACTCTTGCGCACCTCCTCGCCGAGCCGCGTGCGCACCCCCGCGATGTGCCCGAAGCCGCGCGTGAGGTCCACCAGCGGACGCACGTCCACCAGCACCAGGTCGGTGCGCCCCAGCACGTCGAGCGGGCGGAGCTCGTAGTAGCCGTGTCGGGTCAGCGGCGCTTCGGGGATGCGCGCCATCAGGAAGCCGCGCGGCGTTGCTTGATGCGCGTCTCCGCGCCGTAGCGGGTGAAGGCCTCCGGCAGCGTGCGGCCGTTGGCGGTGTAGTAGCGGCTCACCACCTCGATGGCCTCGGCGAGGGTGCCGACCACCTGCTGGGGATAGGGCGGCGGCGCCAACCAGAAGAGCGCCGTCAGCCCGCCACGCACGAGGGGCGAGGTGATCACGATGGCCGAGCCCACCGTGTAGCGCTTCATCAGCGGTTCGAACTGCTTGCTCCAGTCGGCCAGCGCCTTGCGCACCATGGCGTTGGGGAGCTCGCGACACGCCGTGGTGTCCGTGATCGTCACGTAGTGCTCGTGCCGCTGGAGCACCGCCTCCGACTTGGCGAAGAAGGCGGGCAGGTGCTCCGCGCGGATGCGCTCGGGGATGATGTTCACCACCAGCGGGAAGTAGCGGTCGTCGACTTGCGGCTCTTGCATGCCCCTCATTCTTGCGCGCGATCAGCGTCCTGCGCCATCCGGGTACCAGACGACGCGGAACTCGGCGGTCGTCGGCCCCATGGCCAGCAGCTCGGCGCGGGCGCCCCGCGCGCCACTCGCGCGGTAGGCGGCTTCGATGGCCTTGAGCGTCGCACGCAGGGCCAGGCTGTCATAGAGGTGAGGCGGGAAGCCGAAGCGGCTGTGCGTCCCACCGGGCACCACCTTCAGCTCGTAGTCGACGCCGGTGTGGAAGTTGTTCCAGCGCCGCTCGCCGCCGGCGGCCAGACGCTCGGGCGAGGCCACCGCCATCAACACGCGGTACATGGGCGCCTCGAAGACCTTCTGACTGAAGTCGGAGACCCACTGCAGGAACTTCTCGTCGTCCCCGAACACCTGGTCGGCCATCGCCAGGTAGAGCGCGGTGTTGACCACCTCGGGCACCCACGACGACATGGGCAGCGGGTCGCGGACGTAGTCGGCGAGCAGCGGGTCGAGGCCGTCGAGGTCCAGCTTGCGCGGCAGGTTGCGGAGCGCCTCTCGATACAGGGACGCCTTGCTCTCGCACTGCGGATGCGAGAGCAGCCCGGCCGGCAGGCGACGCAAGTAGCTCATCGTGCGCGGGTAGGCCGAGGCGTCCACCCCGGAAAGATACAGCAGATCGCTCAGTCGAAGTTCGCGCTCATCGAGACGCTGGTCATGGGCATGTTGAAGGAGCACTCGTTGTTGCCCGTGGTGCAGCCGGGCGGAACGGGCGGCGCCCAGTTGTTGAACCCGCTGCCGATGAGGAACGGGTTTGGCAGCGCGGTCAGCGCCACGGGCGCTCCCTCGCGCACGGCGAACTCGCAGGGAGGAACGAGGTAACCGGACCCCATGCCGCAGGTCACGCTCGTCCCGGCGATGACCACGACCACGCGCTCGCTGGTGGTGGCCTGACCTCCGGTGAAGGAGATCGACAACAGGCGCGTGGGCACGTACTCCGCCTGGACGGGCATGCCCCCGGTCACCGTGGCCGTGCACGTGGTGGAGGTGGAGTTGGCACAGGGCCCGGACGCCCAGCGGACGAACTTGGCTCCCTGCGTGTTGGCGCGCGGCGGGACGTCGGACGCGACGAACGTCAGCGAGGTGCTGTAGGGCACCTGAGCCGAGCACCCGTTGCCACCGTTGGCGCGGCAAGCGATGGCGCCGTTGGTGGTGTCCACGTTGCCGAACGCGGTGCCAGTGAACGAGACGGTCACCGGATACGTGTTGAGCGTGAAGACCGCCTCGGTGCTGACCGGGCCGCTGATCGCGAGGGTGCACGTGGCGCCCTGACCCATGCACGCCCCCGTCCACGAGGAGAAGCTGCTGCCGGTGTCGGGTGTGGCCGTCAGCTGCAGGGACGTGCCCGTGGGGAACGAGCCGGAGCAGTTCTTACCGCAGTCGATGACTCCGTCTTGGGAGGCGACGACTCCGCTGCCGGTCTTCGACACGGTGACCGTGTGGTAGATGGGCGCGAACTTGGCTCGGAGGCTGCGTGCTTGGGTGACGGTGATGGTGCAGTAGACCGGGTTGATGTCGCTGCAGTCGGCGCCGATCGGACCCGGAGTGTCGTCGACCCAGCCGCTGAACAGGTAGCCAGCGGCGGGCACGGCTTGCAGCGTGATCGTCGTGCCGTGCGCGAGCGTCTCGGCGCAATCGCCCGGACAATCGAACTCGCCGCCGGGTGTTTCGACGCTCCCCCAGCCCGCTTGGTCGATGGCGACGTTCACGGGATAGGTCAGCACGTTGAAGGTGGCCGTGGCCGACTTGGAGGCGTCCATGGTGACGTCACACGTGAGCGCCATGCCTGCGGCCATGCACGCGCCGCCCCAGCCCCCGAAGCTGCGGCCCACGCCGGGGGCTGCCGTCAAACGCACCACCTGGCCGAAGGTGTAGCTCTGGGTGCAGGTCCCGCCGGTGGCCGTGCACGAGATGCCGCCCACGTTCGACATGACCGTGCCGCTGCCGCTGACGGACACCGTGAGGTTGTTGCTGCCCACGGTGAAGGTGGCGCTGACCGTGCGCGCTTCGGTCATGCCGACCGTGCACATGTTGGTGAGCACGCCGGTGCAGGCGCCGCCCCACGCGGCGAAGGTGTTGCCACCACCGCTGGTGGCCGTCGCCGTGAGCGTGACCATCGTCCCGTGCGTGTAGGAGTTCATGCACGTGCCGCCCGTCTTGGAGCAGCTGATGCCCGTCGGGTTGGACGTGACGGTACCTGAGCCCGAACCGGCGACGCTGGTGGTCAGCACGTGCTGCTTCAGCGTGAAGTAGGCCGGCACCGTGGTGGCCGCGGTCATCGTCACGTTGCACGTGCCGTTGCCACTGCAGCCCCCGCCCATCCACATGGTGAAGTCGCTCGATGCCGCCGGGTTGCCCACCAGCTGCACCACGGTGCCGTGGTTGAAGGTGCCCGTGCACGGCCCGCTCGCGCCGCACGTGACGCCTGCCGGCGTGGAGGAGACGGTGCCCGTGCCCGTGCCGTTGCGGGTCACGGTCAGGGTGTACTGCCGCAGCGTGAAGGTGGCCGACACGCTCCGCACTTGGTCCATGGTCACCACGCAGTCGCCGGTGCCCGTGCAGGCTCCGTCCCAGCCAGTGAAGTCGCTGCCCGTGGACGGCGTGGCGGTCAGCGTGACCATCGCGCCGTGGCTGTAGGAGGCGTTGCAGGTGGCCCCGCACTGGATGCCGGTGGGGGTGGAGGCCACCGTGCCGGCACCGTTGCCCGGCTTGGTGACCGTCAGGGTGTACTGCTTGAGGGTGAACTGCGCGGTCACGGTCTGCGCTTGGTTGAGGGTCACCATGCACTGCATGGACATCCCGCAGCCTGCGCCGCTCCAGCCCGTGAAGTCGCTGTCGGCGCTGGCCGTCGCCGTGAGCAGGATGACGTCCCCGTGGAGATAGGCCTCGTCGCAGTCTGCGCCGCAGCTGATGCCGGCGACGTTGCTGACGACCGTGCCCGTACCCGTGCCGCCCTTGGCGACGGTCAACACATGGGGTGCGCGCTCGAACAGGGCGACCACGGTCACGTCGGACGTGATCGACACGACGCAGGGCCCGGTGCCGGGACACTCGGGCAAGCTCCAGCCCGCGAAGACGCTGTTGGCGCCGGGGGTGGCGCTCAGCGTGCGAGTCGTCCCGTGGTTCACGGTCTCGCTGCACATGCTCCCGCTGCTGCCACACATGATCGACCCGCTGATGCTGGCCACGTTGCCGCTGCCCTCGCCGTCGACCTCCACCTCGAGGGTGTGTTGATCGATGGTGAACTCCGCCGTCACCGCGACCATCGTGTCCACCATCACGGTGCACGTCGGGCTGACCCCGGTGCACGTGCCGCCGCCCCAGCCCGTGAAGGTGGAGCCGACCGCCGCCGTGGCCGTGAGCTCCACCATGGTCCCGTTCGGGAACGACGAGGCGCACGTGCTGCCGCAGTTGATGCCGGAGACGTCGCTCACCACGCTGCCCGCGCCGGAGCCCGACTTGGTGACGGTGAGGAACTCGTTCCCGATCACGAACGCCGCGCTGACGGTCGTGTCGGCCACGATGCTGACCGTGCAGACGTTGGTGGGCTCGGCGGCGCAGTCACCACCCCAGCCGATGAACGTGGACCCGCTGTCCGCGGTGGCCGTGAAGGTGACGGTCTCGCCGTGCGAGGCGCTGTCCGTGCAGTCCGCCCCGCAGCTGATGCCCCCGTCGCCGGACGTGATGGTGCCTTCGCCGACGTCGGTGGTGGACGCGGTGATGGTGTACTGATTGGCCGCGAAGCTAGCGGTCACGGTGGCCGCGTCCGTGATGGTGATGACGCACGTCGCGGTGCTCTCGGCAGCGCACGCCCCACCCCAGCTGGTGAACACGGCGCCGTCGTCCGCGATGGCGTTGAGCGTGACCATCGTTCCGTGTTGGACCGTCTCTTGGCAGTCGGCTCCGCAGTCGATGCCGCCGGAGCCCGTGACGATGCGACCCGGCCCCGTGACGGATGCGTCCACGTCGTAGGTGTCGAGGACGAACGTCGCGATGGCCATCGTGTTGGACGTGACCTCGAGCGCGCAGAAGTTGTTGGTCCCCGAGCACGCCGTTCCGCTCCAGCCAGTGAAGGTGGAGCCGGCCGCCGCCGTGGCGATCAGCACTACGTCTTCGCCGTGCGGATAGGGGTGACTGCACGTCGTGCCGCAGTTGATCGCGGTCGGCACGGAGGCCACGGAGCCCATCCCCGCGCCCGCGCGCTCCACGCTCAGCGTGTAGACGTTGGCGTTGAAGACGGCGGTGACGCTGCGCGCCGCGCTCATGGTCAGCGTGCAGGTCGCGCCCGTTCCGGTGCAGTCGCCGCTCCAGCCCATGAAGGTGGAGCCCGCGCTGGCAGCTGCGGTGAGCGTGATCTCGTCCCCCGGCTCGAAGACCGCCGAGCACGTGGTGCCGCAGTCGATGCCCGCCGGCGCGGAGGTGACCGTGCCCGACCCGGTGCCGGCCCGCGAGATGAGCATGGACACCTCGTCGCTGTCGTCGAAGGTCACGCCGACGGTCTTGTCCTCGTCCATCGTGAGCTCGCAGTCGCCCGTGCCGGCGCAGTCCATGGACCAGCCGCTGAACGCGGAGGCGAAGCCCGCCATCGCGGAGAGCGACACGGTGCTGCCCACCTCGTAGCCCACGGCGCAGATGCCCGTGCCGTCGCAGTCGAGCAGGCCGTCGTCGGAGGTGACGGCGCCGCGGCCCGCGCCCGAGTAGTCCACCGTGAGCGTGTAGATCGGGATGATGAAGTTGGCGGTCACGGCGCGCGGCTGCGTCATGTCGATGACGCACGCGTCGTCAGCCGAGGTGCCCGCGCACGCGCCGCCCCACTGCACCACGGCGGGGGCCGTGGCCGTGGCGATCAAGGTGACCATGGTGCCGCCCGTGTAGCTCTGGGAGCAGTCCACGCCGCAGTTGATGCCGCTGGGGGCGGACACCACGCTGCCCGTGCCCGTGCCGCCCAGCGTCACGTCGAGGTCGAACGGCCCGCTGCCGAAGTCGGCGGTCTCCATGTCGACGTCGCCGTCCTCGGGGACCTCGCCATCCGCGCTGCCATCCGCGAAGCCGCCGTCGGCGGCGTAGTACTCGTCGAAGTCGCCGGCGCAGCCCGCCGAGGCAACGCCCGCCAGCAGGGTCAGCAGCCAGAGCGCGCTCGAGACGCGCATCGAAGGGGTTCGCACGGTCGCCATCAGAACTGTCCTCCCACGGTGGCCATGCAGCCGGTCGCCGTGCAGCCGAACCCGCCATGCACGGCGGCCTGTCTGGCGTCGGTCCCATCGTCCGCTTGGCTCGGGTCATCGTCATCGTCGCCGGGACGCATCACGAAGTAGAGCACCAGGCCCGAGACAGCCGCCGCTGCGCCCACGCCGATGAGCACGTCGGCGGCGATCGCCGAGCGCTGCCCCTTGTCGCGCAAGCTCTCCCAGTTGCTGGCCGGCGGGCAGGCGCCGTCGGTGCAGAGGGCGTCCAGGTCGCTGCGCGCGCCGCGCGAGATCAGCGCCGCCGCGAGTCCACCCACCAGCACGCCGCCACCCGCACCCATGATGACGAACGGCACCGCGGAGGTCCCTTCGGGTTCTTCGGTCGCAGCGAGGTCTGGCGTCACGGGCACGGGCGCGGGGTCGGTGGTCTCGGTGTCCGGCTGCACCACCGGGTCGTCCAGCTCCGGGTTCGCCTCGAGCGCCTCCTCGAGGTGATGGAGTCGGGCGCGCAGGTGGTCCTCGTCGGGCGGGTCCGGCACCTCCTCGAGGTACTGACGCAGGGCTTCGTAGGAGTGGCGCGTGTGCAGCGCGTCGCGGTGCGCGAGGTAAATGTTGTAGAGCAGCTGGGGCCGCCCCGAGAGCTGGTACGCCTGCTCGAACTCCGCGGCGGCCTCCGGGAACTGCCCGTTCTGGTAGTAGGCCTGGCCCAAGCGGAAGTGGCGGCGAGCGGCTTCGTCATCGCTCGGCGGCTGGCCGGTCGCGGGCTCGTCGCGCACCACGCCCTCCGCGGGCACGGGCTGCGCTTCCGGCACCTGGGCCAGCGCGTGCCGCGGCCCACCCACGGACAGCGCCATCACGAGCAGGACGCTAGCCAACCCACCGAGAACCAAGCGTGCCATGGACACTCCATCTGCAAAATTCATCTACAGCTGTCACGCTGGGGCGTGGGGGCCATAGGTGATAATGCCTAAACTTATCACCATTCGGTAACCCACGTCACCGGTGACATGCGCCTACCCGAGCGCACACGGAGCGCAGCCCTGCGGCGGCGTCGATCCGACTCGAACCGCACCTTTCGGCGCCGTTTCACCACCGTAAATTCAGCGGGTTCTTGCAGGCCGAGCGCGCTCGAAACACTTCGTTACAGCGCCTCGATGCTATACGCAGAGCGTGTCCATCCACGCCAGCATCTATCACCTGACCCACTACCGCTATGACCGCCCGGTCATCTTGGGACCCCAGGTCATTCGGCTCCGCCCCGCGGCGCACAGCCGCACGCGCGTCATCTCGCATTCGTTGAAGGTGAGCCCCGCTGGCCACTTCGTGAACCATCAGCAGGACCCGTACGGCAACTGGCTGGCGCGCTTCGTCTTCCCGGAGCCCGTGCGCGAGCTGAAGATCGAGGTCGACCTCGTGGCCGACATGAGCGTCTACAACCCGTTCGACTTCTTCGTAGAGGAGAGCGCGGAGCACTGGCCCTTCGAGTACGCGAAGGACCTCGAGCCGGACCTCGTGATCTATCGCAAGCCGGAGCCCGCGGGCCCGCACCTCGCGGCGTTCTTGGCCAGCGTCCCACGCACGCGGCGGCGCACCGTGGACTTCGTGGTGCACCTCAACGCGCGCATCGCGAACGAGATCGGCTACGTGATCCGCATGGAGCCGGGCGTGCAGACGCCCGAGGAGACGTTCGAGGCGGGCACGGCGTCGTGTCGCGACTCGACGTGGCTGCTGGTGCAGGTGCTGCGGCACCTGGGCTTCGCCGCGCGCTTCGTGTCGGGCTACCTGATTCAGCTGAAGCCGGACCTCGTGTCCCTCGATGGCCCAGCGGGCACGGACCACGACTTCACGGACCTGCACGCGTGGGCCGAGGTGTATCTGCCGGGCGCGGGCTGGGTGGGGCTCGATCCCACGTCGGGGCTGCTGGCCGGCGAGAGCCACATCCCGCTCGCCGCCACGCCGCACTATCGCCACGCGGCGCCCATCGCGGGCATGGCCAGCAAGGCCGAGGTGGAGTTCGACTTCGACATGAAGGTGCGCCGCACGTCGGAGCACCCCCGGATCACGAAGCCGTTCTCGGAAGAGAGCTGGAAGCTGCTGGACGCGCTCGGCGAGAAGGTGGACGAGGTGCTGCGGCGCGAGGACGTGCGGCTCACCATGGGCGGCGAGCCCACCTTCGTGAGCATCGACGACTTCGAGTCCCCCGAGTGGAACACCGAGGCGGTGGGTCCCACCAAGCGCGCGCTGGCCGACGCCCTCCTGCGCAAGCTGCAAGCCCGCATCGCACCGCAGGGCTTCCTGCACCACGGGCAAGGCAAGTGGTACCCCGGCGAGACGCTGCCGCGCTGGACCTTCTCGCTGTACTGGCGGCGCGACCAGGAGCCCATCTGGCGCTTGCCCACGCTCATCGCGCGCGAGGGCGAGGACACCTTTGCCACCGCCGAAGACGCCAAGAAGCTGCTGACGGTGATGGCCGAGCACCTGGGCGTGGGGAACGAGTACGTGACCGCGGCCTTCGAGGATCCGGCGAGCTGGATCCTCGCTGAAGCCAAGCTGCCCGAGAACGTGAGCCCCGAGAACTCGAAGCTCGAGAGCGCCGAGGAGCGCGGGCGCATCGCGCGGGTGTTCGCGCGCGGGCTCACCACGCCGGCCGGCTACGTGCTGCCCATCCAGCGCTGGCAGGCGAAGCACGCACGCACGGGCTGGCGCTCGGAGCGCTGGCGGCTGCGGCGCGAGCACCTGTTCCTGGTGCCGGGCGACAGCCCCGTGGGGTATCGCCTGCCGTTCCAGTCGCTGCCCTACGTGCCGCCGTCGGTCTATCCGTACATCCACCCGGCAGACCCCACCGAGGAGCGCAG
>CAZEAA010000056.1:21854-22336 GCA_964510015.1 uncultured Sandaracinaceae bacterium | reverse complement strand
CGCCCAAAGAAGTGGCCCGCGAGTGCGACGCCATCCTGGCCATGCTCAAGATCGAGCCCGGCGCCATCATCCTCGACGTGGGCTGCGGTCTCGGCATGCACGCCATCGAGCTGACGCTGCGTGGCTACATCGTCATCGGTCTGGACCTCTCGTTGCCCATGCTCTCGCGCGCCGCCGACGAGGCGCAGGACCGCGGCATCAAGATCAACTTCCTCCACGCCGACATGCGCGAGATGGCCTTCGAAGGCGGCTTCGACGCCGTGCTCTGCTGGGGCACCACCTTCGGGTACTTCGACGACGACGTGAACCGGAAGACCATGGAGGCGCTCCACGCTTGTCTCAAGCCCATGGGCGTCCTCCTCATGGCGGACCCGAAGATCCTTCTTCTCGACGAGCCGGCCGCGGGCGTGAACCCGGCGCTCATCGACCAGCAGGTGGCGTTCCTGAAATCGCTCCGCGACGAAGGACGGTCGATCCTCATC
>CAZEAA010000056.1:5900-21844 GCA_964510015.1 uncultured Sandaracinaceae bacterium | reverse complement strand
ACCGTCATCGAGCGCTTCTACAGCGCGCTCAAGCCCGGCGGCCGCCTGCTCATCGACGTGGTCAATCGCGACCACGTGATCCAGTCGCAGCCGAACCTCGTGTGGTTCGAGGGCGACGGCTGCATCTGCATGGAGGAGACCGACTTCAACTACTTCGCGTCGCGCCTGAACGTGAAGCGCAACGTGATCCTGGACAACGGCCGCCAGCACGACCGGCACTACAGCATCCGCCTCTACGCCCTCCACGAGCTCGGCATGCTGCTGCAGTCGCAGGGCTTCCGCACGGTGGAGGTCACAGGCCGCTACGCCACCCCCGGGGTGTTCTTCGGAGCCCAGTCGCCGCGCATGATCGTGCTGGCCGAGCGCCGCTTGTCGGTGCGCGACACGCCGCCGCCCAACAACCCGAGCGTGCCTCCGCCGCCTCCGACGAGCGGCAACGGCGACAAGAACGGGGATGCCGCGAAGGCGGCCGAGGCTGCGAAGGCGGAAGCGCCGAAGAGCGACGACAGCGGCGCCTGACGCGCTGCTCGCGACGACTACTCGAACACCGACGACCGAGAAGAGCCGCTGAGGTCGTACTCCACGCGGCAGGGCAGCGCGAGGAACGGCCCGCCCGAGATGGCGACCGCGCGCAGGCAGTTGGAGCCGCCCGTCGGGATGATCTCGATGACGTTCGTTCCCCGGAAGGCGCTGTTCGCGACGCCGGCGTCGCCCGTGCTGGTGCCGAGGTCGTTCGGAACGCCGCCGTCCATGGACTCCGACCGGGCCGTGACGCGAATGGACTCGATCTGCGCGACCGTGCAGCCCGGGGTGCCCGTGGCTTCGTCGGCGGCGTAGATGGGGACCGACGACTCCGTGCGAAAGCGGTAGTCGTCGCCCGTGTGCGAGCCGTTGACGATGGCCGCGTTGGGCCGCCGCCAGTACGCGGGGCCATGATCTTCCGAACGCAATTCCACAATGAAACTAAGAGGATCCACCGCGTTGAAGGCCGTGCTGCCGCAGCTGTTCATCACCAGGCTGCCCGTCACGTCGTAGGTGCCCTTCACCTCACCGCTCGGCTCCACCGGGGGACACCCACCGAGCGGAAGGCCGAGCATGCAACCCATCAGAATCAAGAGAGACGCGCCACGCATATGCATGAACGTGGCTGGTAATCTGCCGGGCCACGCGCGGTCAACTTTGCGGCAGGTCCGGCGCGCTACCGCCGCAGCCGGAAGGTGCAGCTGTAGGGCCGCGGCGTGATGGCCACGGCGTTTCCGGACTCGTCGAGCGCGGTAGTCCAGCTGGTGCCCCGCAGCGTCTCCATGCAGGCCTGGCCGAAGCCCTCGCCTGCCGGGCTCTCGGAGACCACGCGCTGCACCTCGATCGATCCGTCGGCCAACACGCGGAAGGCCACGCTGGCACGACCTTCGACGCTGCGTGCGCGGGCCCCGGTTGGGTAGTTGCGCTCGAGGCGCGCGCCCATGCCCGGGGGCGGACTGGGCCGGCGGCTGTAGTTGGCCGGAGGGGCCGGAGCCGCGGGCGCCGTGCCCGTGCCATCCACTGCGCCGCTGGCGCTACCGGCCACGTCACGTCCGGTGGTGCGCGCCACGGGGTTACCGATGGGACCGCGCGTGTCCTGGCCACTGCCCTGCTGGGTTGCCCAGCCAGCTCCCGTGCCAGTGAGCACTTCGCCTCCGAAGTCGTGCACCTGCTCAGCCAGCGGCGCGGCAGGCTCGGGCGTCTCCCGGGGCGGCGGGGTGTTCGGGTCACGCGGCGCGGGCGGCGTCTCGGGCACCACCGGCTCCTCCGGCTCGGGCGTGGGCAGCTCCGCCTCACCCACGGGCTCCGGCTCGGGCTCCACCGGGACCTGCGCCTCTTCCACCTCGAAGTCCACGATGCTGCGCTCCATGGCCAGCGCCAGCTCGATGGTGGACGGCAAGAGCGCGAGCGCTACCGAGGCGGCTCCGTGCACCAGCACGGAGAGCACGATGGAGCCGAGGAGGACCAACCTGGCTCGTTGCTCGAAGCTCATGCCTTGGCCCCTACTCCTCCGCCGGCTGGTTGCTGGGCAGCTCGGAGGGCTGGCGGGTGCTGAACGCGAAGCGGTTCACTTCACCGAGACGCAGCGTGTCGATGACCGCGATGACCGAGCCGTGCGAGGCGGCCGGGTCGGCGCTGACCACGGCGCGCGCTTCTGGATCAGCGCGGTGCGCCGCTCGCGCGTGCTCGAGCAGCTGCGGCTGGGTGACCACGGTCTGCGCCAGCGTCTGCTCGTTGTTCTGCGTGATGTTGAGGCGCAGCGTGCCGTCGGCTTCGAGGCTGATGCGCATCTCGGTGGGCACGGTCTCTTGTGGAGCACCACTGGCCGCGGCGGGCAGGTCCATCGCGATCGCGTCCTGCTGCACCAGCTGCTTGGCGGTGACCATGAGGATGATCAGGAGCACCAGCACGACGTCCACCAGGGGCGTCACGTTGATGCCCGAGATGATGTCTTCGTCGCCCTGGTCGGCTCCGCCAGCCATCAGCCCTTCTCCTTACCGTCGCTCACCTTGTCGGCGCCCACGAAGCCCACCACGTCACGGCCCATGGCGTCGGCCCACACGAGGCGTCCGCGGATGACGCGCTGGTAGTAGTTGTAGAAGACGACGGCGGGGAGCGCGACCAAGAGACCGATGGCCGTGGCCACGAGCGCCTCGCCCACCTCCGCCATGACGGCGCCGGTGGCGTCCAGGTCGTTCTGGTCCAGCGCGGCGAACGCGCGGATGATGCCGATGACGGTGCCGAGGAGCCCGACGAAGGGCGCGTTGTTACCCACGGTGCCGAGGAACGCGAGGTTGCGCTCCATGGAGGCGCGGGCGAGCACCTTCTCGCCCTCGAGGCGCTGCTCCACCGCGTGGGCGCCCTGGTCCGCGATGCTGAGCGCGGCGCCAACGACCTCGGCCTCGAAGCTCTTGCTCTGGCTGATGCGCGCCTGAGCGCCGGCCACGTCGCCCTTCCCGAGCAGACGCTGGAGGTCTTCGCGCAGCGTGCGCGAGTCGTCACGGCGCGCGAAGAAGACGTAGGCACGTTCGATCGCGATGGCCACGGTGACGATGGAGAGCGCCACGAGGAGCCACATCACCCAACCCGCGCCGAGCATCGCGAAGGCTGTAAGTCGTTCCTGAATGTCGATGTCCATGTCTTCCTTCAGCTTCTCGTGTTGCGTCGCCGAGCACCGGGCGCCTGTTACAAGTGGGGTGCAATATGGAGGGCGTGGTGGGGAGCGGCAAGGCACCACACACTTCTTCACGCCAACGGATGTGGCACCAACCCACGCGGGCGACCGATATTCATGGATCTCGACCACCTCGGCGAGCCGCCGAGCGGGAGCCCCCTCGAGGCGCCAGCGTGTTCACTCCCAAACAGGAGCGTTGGCGGGCGCCTCAGGGCTCGACCTACGCGGGGGTCAGACCGCGTCTTCGCCGCGCTCACCGGTACGAATACGGATGGCCTCCTCGATAGGCGACACGAAGATCTTACCGTCGCCGATGCGACCGGTCTTCGCTGCCTTCTCGATGGCGTCGAGCACGGGCACGACGAGCGCGTCCGGAACGATGACCTCGACTTTGACCTTGGGCACGAAGTCGACCACGTAGGCCGACCCTCGATAGACCTCACGCTTGCCGCCGGTACGGCCGAAGCCCTTCACCTCGGTGACGGTCATGCCCTTGACGCCGACTTCTCCGAGGGCCTCTTTGACCTCGTCGAGTTTGAACGGCTTGATGATGGCTTCCACCTTCTTCACGGGAACCTCCTGGGGTAGTTCGATTGTGGTCTAGCCGGGGATTGTTTCGCAATCATTTCATGGCAGTAAAAATAGGCCCAAGGCGAGAGATTCTGCGACATTGGGCCCCGTAGACCCGCTTCATGCCCAGCATCCTCACCACTGTTCGTGACCTCGAGCGCCTGCGCCAGATCGTTTCCGTCCTCGCCCGCCACGGTTTTGGCGAGGTGGTGCAGCGCACGGGGCTCGGTTCGTTGCTGCCCGGCACGGCCAAGCACGGCGGGGACGCCACCAAGCTGGGGGAGCGCGTGCGGCTGGTCCTCCAGGATCTCGGGCCCAGCTTCATCAAGCTCGGGCAAATCGTCAGCACCCGGCCGGACCTGATCCCCGAAGACGTGGTCGGGGAGCTGAAGAAGCTGCAGGACGACGTCCCCCCTGCCCCCTTCGAGGACATCAAGGCGCAGATCGAGGCCGAGCTGGGCAGCGCCCTCGCGGACGTCTACGAGAGCTTCGACGAGAAGCCGCTCGCCACCGCGTCCATCGGCCAAGTGCACCGGGCCACGCTGAAGACGCCGAGCGGCGTGGTGGACGTGGTGGTCAAGGTGCAGCGCAGCGGCTGCAAGGACATCATCGAGCGCGACGTGGACCTGCTCTACTGGCTGGCCCGCGCCGTGGAGCGCAGCATCCCCGAGGCGCGGCTCTATCACCCCGTGCGCGTGGTGGAGGAGTTCGACCGCTCCATCATGGCCGAGCTCGACTACGTGGAGGAGGCCGACAACTGCGACGTCTTCCGCCGCAACTTCGAGGGCAATCGGGGCGTGGTCTTCCCGGTGGTCTACCGCGACTGCAGCAGCAAGCGCGTGCTCACGCTGTCGTACCTGAACGGGCACAAGATCTACGAAGCCATCCGCAACGGCATGAGCGGCGAGGTCATCGCGCGGCGCGCCATCCAGGTCATCGTGCAGCAGGTCTTCGAGGACGGCTTCTTCCACGCCGACCCGCACCCCGGGAACATCATCATGATGGGCGAGGTGGACAGCCCAGTCTTCGGCATGGTGGACCTCGGGATGGTCGGGCGCCTCACGCCGCAGATGCGGGACAAGACCATCGACCTGATGATCGCAGCCGTGCGCGAGGACTACCGCGGCATCGCCGACGCGTTGCTCGCCATCGGGCGGCCCACCAAGAAGATCGACCGGCAGGCCTACGAGGCCGAGGTCACGTTCCTGGCGCAGAAGTACCTGGGCAAGAAGCTCGGCGACATCGAGTTCAGCGGTCTCATCCGTGATCTGGTGGGCGGCGCGCGCAAGTACGCCATCGAGATGCCGCCCGACTTCCTGATGCTGGGCAAGAGCCTCATGACCGTGGAGGGCGTGGGCAAGGAGATCTATCCGGACCTGGACCTCTTGGAGGAGGCGCGGCCCTACTTCCTCACGCTCATCAAGCAGCGCTACGCGCCCGAGCGCATGACGCAGGACCTCATGCGTGGGGCCATGCGCTTGAGCGCCGCCGCCACCGACGTGCCCATCCAGGTGCAGGAGATCCTCGAGGACCTGCGCAACGGCGCCTTCCGCTTGAAGGTCAGCGACGACGACATCCAGAGCACGGCCGACAAGCTGGGCAGGCGTCTGTTCAGCGGCATGGTGGTGGGCTCGCTCTTCGTATCGAGCGCGATCCTGATCGCGAACCAGCAGTGGTGGCCGGGCGGCATCGCGGCCGGCATGGCGGTCACCTACGGCGCCGCGCACGCCACGTTGGTGTTCGTGCTGAAGCGCTTCGAGCGCTGGCAGAAGGGGCCGCGCGACTAGCGGCGTCGACGACGGGTCACGCGCCCCACCAACGCCAGCAGCCCGAACACGAAGAGGCCGCCCGCATTCGAGCGCGACACCGGACTCGCGCTGCACGAACCACCGCTCAAGCTGGGCTGTCCAATCTCGTCCGCCACGCACAGCGCCATGTCGCCCATGGCCTCGCAGCGGAAGCCCTCGGGGCAGGCGTCGCGGCCCTCCGCAGGCTCGCAGAGCGACGCGCACGCGCCCGTCTCCGCGCCCTCGTTGGTGATGCAGAAGCCGTCTTCGCAATCTTCGTTGAAGCGGCAGCGCGAGCCCAGCGCGAGCGGCGGCTTGCAGGCGCCGCAGCCCGCAGCCTGACCGGGCTCACAGACGAAGTCGTTGGGGCAGCCGTCTTCGATCAGCGGGTCGCACGGGGTGGCGCACACGCCGCCGTCGCACATGGAGCTGGCGCAGTCGGAGTCTTCTTCGCAGGGCGCGCCGAGAGACGCGTCGCCCGGCCGCCCGGCGAGGCACAGGCCGGTGCCGCACACGCCCACGGCGTCTCCGTCGCACAGGAAGCCGCTGGGGCACGCGACCGCGCGCGGCGCGAGTCCGTCGCAGGCCTGCGTGCACACGCCGCCGGTGGCGAGCTGCGCGCACGAGCCGCTCAGGCAGTCGAGGTCGTCCACGCACGGAGCCCCCAGCACCTCGCCCGTGGGCACACCCACCACGCAGGCGCCGGTCACCGCGTCGCAGCGCTCGTCGTCCTCGCAGTCTTCGTGGCGGATGCAGCCCGCGGTGCCGAGCGGCGCGCACACGCTCGCCTCGCACGCGTAGCCGAGGGGGCAGCCGGTGTCGGCGCAGTCGGCGGGGCCGCCTTCGCGCGGGTACAGGTCGCAGATGCCGTCGAAGTCGTCTTGCAGGAGGATGGGCCGCCCGCCGCGGTAGAGGAACCACATCACGGAGCGGGGCTCTTGCGAGTGGCCGAGGCCGTACATGTGGCCCGCTTCATGGAGCAGCGCGCCATAGGCGTTCACGGTCCCCGGGGAGCCCGCGCCCAGCACCCAGGTGAAGTTCTCGCCGTTCAGCCGGGTGTCCGCTTCGGTGATGCAGCCGCCCGTGACCTGGATGTCCGAGATGCCGATGGCGTTGGCGTCGTAGGGCCAGTCGACCTCCACGAAGCCCACGTGTGACGCGCCGTCGCCGAAGAAGGGCGGCGTGGGGAGCAAGGACTCCGTGACGCTGGCCTCGAGCGCGGTGCAGCTGACGCGGGTCCAGTCCGTGAAGGCGCTGTCCACCGTGCCGAGCGTGGTGCCCGCCGCGATGGCCTCGAGGTCCGCGCTGTGCGAGGTGAGCGTCATCTCCACCGGGGCGCACCACGCGGGACAGCCCAGGCGCAAGCAGCGGAAGGCACGTGCAGGCGCGGGCGCGAGGGACACCTGCGCCAGCAAGCCCAGCGAGAGGGTCAACAGCGCGAGCGTGGGCCGTGAGAAGCAAGAGGGCCGAGACGTCATGAACACCCCAGTATCATGGCGCCTGCTGCGCCCGAGCGATAGCCGCACGGAGCTCCGGGAAGGTCAGCCGCTCGTCGAGCTCGGGAAGTGCCCTGCCCTCCGCGTCCACCAAGGCCGCGTCGTCCACGTGGCGCGCCAGGTGCAGGTCGCCCGCGGGGGTCCGCACCACCTGCAGCACGCCCATGCTCATGCCCAGCACGCGCAGCGAGCCGGCAGCGCGCGTCAGGAAGAGCACCACCTCGTCTCCCTCGCGCAGCTCGGCCTCGCCGTGGACGCGGCGCTCCCCCGCCCGATGGCTGCCACCCCGCAGCTGGATGCGCAGCGTGCCCGACGCCTGGCCCAAGAGCGCTTCCTGCACGTCGACGTGCGCCTCCCGCTCGGGCCGCAGCCCGTCCGGGCCCCGCTGCATGCGGGTGCCCACGCGAGTGACGCGGCCCCAGACCACGAGGTCGGCGTCCCGCGCCAGCTGCTCCACGCTCTGGAAGCGCAGCGTGGTGGCAGCGGCCCCCGGTGGGATCACGAAGGCTACCAGGACCCCCAACGCGGCGATGGCGGCGCACCAGCCGAGCCGCGCACGGCGCGCTGCGGTCGCTCGTCCCGCGCGCGCTGTCGCCATCACGTCAGCAAGCCCCGCTTGATGGCCTTGCGCTCCACGCCACGCCAGGCCTGGTGCTCTTGGCCCGCGCGCTTGGTCTCGCCCAGCAGCTCGTAGAGGCGCGGGATGGCCACGGCGAAGCCCTTGCGCGCGATGGCCTTCTCGAACGCCGCGCGGAAGCCGCGCAGATCCGCGCCGGCGGGCAGCACGATCTTGCCGTAGGCCAGGCGCCCCGGCTCCTCTTGGGCGTTGGCCCCGCTCACGGCCACCGGCAGCATCTGGTCGCTGGTGGGCGCGGCCACCTCGACCTGCTCGCGATGCACGAACATGCGCGCGTACGGGGGCAGCGCGGCCTCCACGGCGGCGAGGTTGCCGGGGTCTTCGCCGAGGGCCACGAAGCGCAGCCGCTCCTCGTCGCCGCGCCGCAGGATCTCGAGCAGCGGGAAGCGCGGCACCGGACCGTCCGGGGTCTTCAGCACCGACACGGGTGCGCCGTCCCACAGCACCACGTCGCCGTAGTCGATGGGGGCCTCGCGGAACGTGGCGCTCTGCACCACGCCGTGACAGGGCGAGAGCGGCGCGACCCACACCAGCTCGAAGCTCACCGAGTTGTCGGGCACCGTGGCGTCCGGCCCCGTGCCCGGTCCCTTGGCCAGCACGCGCACCTGCATGGGAGGCAGCCCGGGCACCAGCGGCATGCCGCTCGGCGACAGCTCCACCGGCATGCCGAGCGACTTCCAGATGCCCCCCGCGAAGTCGCCGTCGCCGAGAGCCGTGGCGCAGATCGCGAGGTTCCACTGCACGGCCTTCGTCTCGCCCAGCCGCGAGCGCGCGCGCAGGGTGCAGTCGAGGCCCTCCTTGAAGCGGCCGCGCCACTTGTGGAGCACGCCGAGATCGAACCACCAGTGCCCGTTGTTCGGGTCGATGGCCAGCGCCTCGGCGAACGCGGACTGCGCCTCGGCGTCGCGATCGGGCCCGGCCATCCGCAGCGCGTTGGCGCGGTTGATGTGCAGGTAACCCGCGGTCTCCACACGGCGCTGCTCGCCCTCGGGGAGCGACGCCAGGCACGTGGCGGCCGCGCTGGCAGCGAGCTGCGCAGGCCCCTCGCGCCGCAGCGGGGGCGTGTCCATGGGGAAGCGCTCGGCCGACCGGTTCAGCGCGTCGCAGGCGGCGATGATCAAGACCGGGTCGTGCGGGAAGGCCTCCACCACCTCGCGCGCCTCGGCCAGCAGCGTGGCGCGGCCCGGGGTCTGGCTCAGGAGATCCAGCCACAGCCAGGCCAGCTCGGCGTCCTTGCCCAGCTGGGCGCGGTGGGCGTCGAGCGCAGCCCACGCGCCCGCCTTGTCCCCGGACTCGAGGTGAGTGAGGGCCAAATGGCGGAGCGCGAGCACGTCGACGGTCATCGCGCGCAGGGTTGCCCGAAAAGGGACCGGGCGCCACGTCGCAGGCGCCCTACCGCCCGCTCAGGGGTTCGCGGGGCGCGGCTCGAGCTGAACCACGGTCTCGCCGCTCAGCTCGCCGTTGCCCACGGCGACCATCAGGCGCACTTGCTCGCCCGGGCGCCGGCCCTCGAGCGCGTGCTGGAGCTCGCCCAGCGAGCGCACGCGCTGCCCCTCCACCGCGAGGATGATGTGGCCCGTCCACGGCACCCCCATCTGGCTGACGAAGCGCGGCGCTGGGTCCTGCCGGCCGAGCAAGCCGGCACGCGCCGCGGCGGCGCCCGGCACCACGCGCTCGATCTGGACGCCCCCGCGAACGTCCACCGCGTAGACCCCGAGCCAGACGTCCCCGGCCTCGGTGTCGCGCGTGATCCGCGAGGGGGTGCGGGCCCTGGCCACCGGCTGGTCCGCCGCGCGGGCTTCGGCGCGGGCCACCTGCGGACGCTCACGCAGCTGCTGGATGAGGTCCTTCACGTAGTCCACCGGCACCGCGAAGCCGATGCCCTGGCTGCCCCCGCTGCGCGAGAGGATGGCCGTGTTCACGCCAATCACCTCGCCGCGGGTGTTGACCAAGGGGCCGCCCGAGTTGCCGGGGTTGATGGTGGCGTCGGTCTGGATGACGCCCTCGAGGCGCGCGCCGCCTCCGCCGGGGAGATCGCGCCGCGCGCTGACGATGCCCTGCGTGAGCGTTCCGTCGAGGCCGTACGGGCTGCCGAAAGCCAGCACCGTCTGCCCCACCCGCACCGTGTCAGCGTCCCCCAGCGTGAGGGGCTCGGGCATCGGCCCGCCCTGGGGCTCGAGCACAGCGAGGTCGTGCGCGGGGTCCACGGCGAGGATCTGGGCGGCCACCAGCTGGCCCGTGCCGAGGCGCACGCGGGCCATCCCGCGCGAGCCCTGCACGACGTGCGCGTTGGTGACCACCCAGCCCTCGCGGGTGGCCACGAAGCCCGAGCCGCTACCGCGCCCCACCTGCACCGAGACCGTGCTCGTGCTCAGCGCCTCGGCGATGGCCATGCGGCGGGCGTCCGTGAGGTCTTGGGCCGAAGCGCGCGTGGCGCCGAAGGGTGAGAGGGAAGCCGCAGCGAGCATCGCCAGCAGCGGCAGAGTGCGCCCAAAGTGTGAATTGGTTTGCGGGATCACGTTCTTGGTCTCCGTCCGTACACGGCCTGAACACCTGACCCCAGCGCTTCATTCACGGGAGCGCGCTTGGGGGTTGGCGCCCCTGTTCAGAAGGGCTAGGGTGCGCGTGCGGGTGCCGCTGGGGTGCTCGCTCATAGCTCCTCGAGCGGGGTGCGCGTGCGGGTAACTGGTGCTGGGCTGACGGACATCGGCCAACGACGAAGCTTCAACGAAGACGCCTTCTTCCTCGACAACGAGCTCGGGCTGTATGTCGTGGCCGACGGAATGGGCGGGCACTCGTCGGGGGACGTGGCCAGCTCCGAGGCGGTCGACACCGTGCACGGCATGGTCCGCAACGAGCGCGAGAAGCTGCGCCGCGTGGCCGCGGGCGACACCTGCGAGGAGGCCCTACGCGGCGCCATTCGCGTGCTGGAGAGCGCCGTCCAGGCGGCCACCTACATGGTCTTCGGCATCGCCCAGCACGACCCGGACTCGCAGGGCATGGGCACCACCCTCTCGGCGCTGGCCATCTGCGGTCGCTACGCCATCACCGCGCAGGTCGGCGACAGCCGCGTGTACCTGGTGCGCGGGGGCAAGGCCTCGCCGCTCACCGAAGACCACACGCTCGTGGCCTGGCAGCTCAAGCAGGGCATCATCACCGAGGCCGAGGCGCTGGTCTCGCCGCACCGCAACGTCATCACCCGCGCCGTGGGCAGCCGCGAGTACGTGCAGGTGGACACCCGCTTCTTCGAGATCACCCCGGGCGACGCCTACATGCTCTGCAGCGACGGACTGCACGGCCACGTGGAAGACCCCGAGATCCCGGGCATCGTCAAGCTGGGGCCGGAGGCCGCCGTGCGCCGCTTCATCGACCTGGCCAACGAGCGCGGCGGGCGCGACAACATCACGGCCATCGTCGTGCAGTCGCATCCCTGAGAGGGGGCCCTCTCAGCAGCTGGAGAAGCTCAGCCGGGGCTGGAGGTGGTGCCCGAAGAGCTCGTCGTCGACGAGTCCGCGCGGCGCGGTGCCGGCACACCCAGCACCTGCTCGCGGTAGTGCAGGAAGAGGCTCTGCAGGATGCTGAGCACGGGGACGGCCAAGAGCGCGCCGGCGATGCCGAAGAGGTGCTCGCCGCCGAGCAGCGCGAAGACCACCAGCACGGGGTGAACGTGGGCTGCATCGCCCATGATCTTGGGGTTCAGCAGGTTCGCTTCGATCTGGTGGATGACCACGATCCAGACCACCACCAGCGCGGCCGTGGCGACCCCGTGCTGGAGGCCGAGCACCACGGCGGGCACGCTGCTGAGGATGGCGCCGAAGATGGGGATGACGCTGAAGAGCGTCGCGATCAACGTGAGAATGGGCCAGTACGGCAGGTCCAGGAGGTAGAAGCCGATGCCGCTGAGCACGCCGTTGATGACGCAGATGAGGAGCTGACCGCGCACCACGCCGGAGAGACCGCGGTCGATGCGCGAGAGCAGCTTGTCGAACACGCGGCGCCGCTCGGGGCGCGCGAAGTTGCGGAAGAAGCCGATGACCTCGTCCTTGGTGACCAGCAGATAGTCCGAGAGCATCAGCATGAAGAAGAAGGTGAAGATGCCCTTCACCACCTTGCGCACGATGGTCTGCGCCGTGACCAGCAGCGTGGCCGCGGTGTCCTGGGTGTTGCGCGTGACGCCGCGTACGGCCTCCACGAAGGCGGCCGCCACGTCTCCGTCGCTGCGCTCGTGGTGAGCGGTGCGCACCACGTAGCCCTCGCCGTCCGGCGTGATGACCAGGCCCTCGGCGGGCAAGTGGATGTCGAACCCCCCATCGGCCGTGGGGCGCACCGTGATCCCTTCGTGACCGGGCGCGACGGCCACTTCCGTGGGGGCCGCCGCAGGGACCGCGACCGGCGTGGGCTCGCCCGGACCAACCGGTTCCGCCGCGGGTTCACGGGGCACCGCAGCCACGGGGCCCGGCGCAGGGTCCGGACTTCGCGGCAGCTGCCCCATGGCGTCCCGCATCTGGGCCTCGATCTCGGGCAGCCACGAGTCGCGCAGCTCGGCGAGCGCGTCCGGCGCGTCGCGCGCCAGCTTCTCGATCTCCGACGCGAGGCGCGGCACGCCCAACACCACGAAGGTGATCATGCTGCCCACCAGCAGGGCATAGATGGTGACGACGGCCACCCAGCGCTTCATGCGGCGCTCGAGGATGTCCACCAGCGGGGCCAGCACGTAGGCCACCACCACCGCGAGGAAGAAGGGCAGCAAGATCTCGCGGAAGACCACGATGATGGCGAGCACGAGCGCCCCCCACAGGCCGTAGAAGGCCATGCGGCGGCGCAGATCCTTCGAGATCACTGCGGCGGGCGAGGGCCCGCGCGCGCCAGCGTCAGAGGTCTCTGCGGGAGGCGTGGGCGGGTCGATCACGTGGGCGAAGTAGCACGCCTCGGCCCGCGACGCGAGGACGTGGCGAGCCCGGGAGACGGCCCGTCGACGCTCGCCAGCGCCCTACCCGTGTGCGACCCGCTCGCCGCGATGTCGGCCGGCGACCCCTCGGCCACGATGAAGCCGCCGCCTTCGCCACCCTCGGGCCCGAGGTCCACCACCCAGTCGGCGGCCCCGATCAAGTCGGGGTGGTGCTCGATGACCACCACGCTGTCGCCGCGATCCACGAAGCGCTGCAGCACCTCGATCAAGCGCGATACGTCGTCGCGGTGCAGCCCGGTGGTGGGCTCGTCCAGCACGTACAGAGTGGGCCCCGCGCCGGCTGCCTTGCTGAGCTCCGACACCAGCTTGAGGCGCTGCGCTTCGCCACCGCTGAGCGTGTGACTGGGCTGACCGAGGCGCAGGTAGCCGAGGCCCAGGTCGGCCAGCAGCTCGAGCGGCTTGCGCACCTTGGGCACGCTCTCGAAGACACGGATCGCGCTCGACACGTCCAGGTCCAGCAGCGCCCCGGCGTCGAGCCCGCGCCAGCGCACGGCCAGCGTGGCCTCGTCGAAGCGCGCGCCGCGACACGTCTCGCAGGGCACGATCACGTCCGGCAGGAAGGACATCTCGGCCACCGACGAGCCGTTGCCCTCGCAGGCCTCGCAGCGGCCGCCCTTGGTGTTGAAAGAGAAGCGGGTGGGCTCGAAGCCGCGGGCGCGCGCCTCGGGGGTGCCGGCCAGCAGCGCGCGGATCGGGTTCCAGAGGTCGATGTAGGTGGCGGGCACCGAGCGCGGCGTGCGTCCGATGGGGGACTGGTCGATCTCCACGGCGCGACGCAGCCCGGTGAGGCCGAAGAGCGCGCTGTGCTCGCCGGGTGCGACCTCCTGCACCAGCCCGAGCGAGTTCCGCAGCGCGGGGAGCAGGACCGCGCGGACCAATGTGCTCTTCCCGCTCCCACTCACGCCCGTCACCGCCGTGAGCCGCCCGTGCGGGATGCGAAGGGTGACGTCCTTGAGGTTGTGCATGCGCACGCCGGTCAGCTCGAGCCACTCGAGCGGGTACATGGCGCGACCGCGCGGACTGGGTGCGGCACCGCGCAGCGCGTTGCCGGTGACCGACGCGGGGTTGGCCAGCACCTCGGCGCTCGGCCCCTCGGCCAGCACGTGACCGCCCCCCACGCCGCCGGTGGGGCCGATGTCGAGGATGTGGTCGGCCGCGCGGATCACGTCCGCGTCGTGCTCCACCACGACCACGGAGCTGCCGGAGTGCACCAGCGCGCGCAGCGCCTCGATGAGCCGGCCCGTGTCGCGCGGGTGGAGCCCGATGGTGGGCTCGTCCAGCACGTAGAGCACCCCGGTGAGCCCGCTGCCCAGCTGCGCCGCCAAGCGCACGCGCTGCAGCTCGCCGCCGCTCAGCGTGCTGGCGGCGCGCGACAGACCGAGGTAGCCGAGGCCCACTCGCGACAAGAACCCGAGGCGACGGCGCGCCTCGCTGAGCGGCACCTCGGCGATGGCCGCAGAGCGCGGATCGAGCGCGTGGGTCGCGAGCGCTGCGAGGGCTGCGAGGGCCCCGTCCACCGACAGCGAGAGCAGCTCTTCGATGCGCTGCCCCTCGAACCGCACCGCGCGCGGCAGCGGGCTCAAGCGTGATCCCGAGCAGTCCTCGCAGGGGCTCGTGACCATGTGCTTGGCCTTGCCGCGGCCCACCTCGCGCGTGATCTCGCCGGCGCCCTCGCAAGCCTCGCACTGGCCCTGCCGCGTGTTGAACGAGAAGAAGCGCGGGTCGAGCTCGGGGTAGCCCACGCCGCAACGCTTGCAGGTGCGCGATGACGAGAGCGACAGCAGCTTGTCGCCGAGCTGGACGAGGGCGCTGCCCTCCCCCGCGTCGAGGGTGCGCAGCAGGGCATCGCGCAGGGCCTCGGGTGTGGGCCCGCGCTGCGCGCCGGCATCGTCGCGCCCGCTCCGGGATCCGACTCGGCCGAGGGGCAAGCTCGCGACCTCGAGCTCCACGTCGTGCTCCTTGTGGCGCGCGAGCGCGAGGCCCTCGGTCAGCGCCGCGCGGGCGCCGTCGATGCGGGCGTGGGTGACGCCGCGCGCGCGGTGGCGCTCGAGCAGCTCGCGGTGATGACCCTTGCGGCCGCGCACGATGGGCGCGAGGAACGTGACGGCGTCGACCGTGCTCGCCGCCTGCTCGAGCGCGCGCATGATGGTGGCCAGCATGGCCTCGGGGGGGCTGGCCTCGATGGGCAGGTCGCAGTCCGGGCAGTAGAGCGTCCCCGCTCGGGCCCAGAGCACGCGCAGGTGGTGGGCCACCTCGGTCAGCGTGCCCACCGTGGAGTTCACGCCCCCGCGCGTCTTGCGCTGCTCGAGCGAGACACACGGCGGGACGTTGGTGACCACGTCCACCGTCGGGCGCGGGAGCTGCGGCATGTACTGACGGGCATAGGGCGCGAGCGTCTCGAGGTAGCGGCGCTGGCCCTCCGCGAAGAGCACGTCGAAGGTCAGGCTGCTCTTGCCGCTGCCGCTCGGGCCGGTGACCACCACCAGCTGCTCGCGCGGGATGCGCACGGTGAGGTTCTTGAGGTTGTGCTCGCGGGCCCCGCGGATCTCGATGGGCGCGGCGAGCGCCTCCACGGGAGCCTCCGCCGTGGCGGCCTGCTTGGCGCGCCCCTTCTTGGCGCGCGGCGTCTTGGCCGGCGCAGGGCTCAGCAGCGCGCGCAGGAAGGGCGCGCTCGGGCTGTCGCTGGCGGCCACCTCACTGGGAGAGCCCGCGGCCACGATGTGTCCGCCGTTCGACCCGGCGCCCGGGCCGAGGTCGATGACGTGGTCGGCCCGCGCCGCGATGCGCATGTCGTGCTCCACCAGCACCACGGTGGCGCCCTTCTGCACCAGCTCGTCCAAGCAGCTGAGCAGCGGCGCGAGGTCGGCCGCGTGCAGGCCCGCGCTGGGCTCGTCCATCAAGATCAGCGCATCGGCCCGCGTGGTGGCGAGCGCCGCGGCCAGCTTGAGACGCTGCGCCTCGCCGCCGCTCAGCGTGGCCAGCGACTGACCCAGCCGCAGGTAGCCGAGGCCCAGGCGCGCGAGCGGCTCGAGGCCCGTGCGCACCGCCTTGATGTGACCGTGCAGCGCGAGCGCGCGGGTGACGGTGAGCTCCAGCAGGTCGGCCACGTTGTGGTCGCCGAGGCGCACGTCCAGCACGGGGCCCACGAAGCGCCGGCCCTGGCAGGTGGCGCACGAGAACGTGACGTCGGAGAGGAACTGCATCTCCACCGTCTCCGCGCCCTCCCCGCGGCACGTCTCGCAGCGACCGCCCTCCACGTTGAACGAGAAGAAGCCGGCCTGGTAGCCGC
>CAZEAA010000056.1:0-5890 GCA_964510015.1 uncultured Sandaracinaceae bacterium | reverse complement strand
GGCCAGCGGCGTTCCGCTCAGCGCTTTGCGGAAGGCGTCCCACACACCCAGGTAGGTGGCGGGGTTTCCGCGCGCGGTGCGCCCGAGTGAGCCCTGGTCCACCGAGACGACGTGGTCGATGCCGCGCGGCAGGCGCAGGCGCTCGTGGGGCAGCGGCTCTTCTTCCGGGGTGGCCCCGCGCGCACTCTCCAGCAAGGGCAGCAGCGTGCCGAACACGAGGCTGCTCTTTCCGCTGCCGCTCGGTCCGGTGATGCACGTGAGCCGGCCCATCGGGATGCGCAGCAGGTCGCCCTTCAGGTTGTGGCCGGTGGCCCCGTGCAGCTCGATGAACGAGGTGGCCGCGGGCAGCGCCGCTCGCTGCGGGATCACCTCGCCGCGCAGCGCCTGACCCGTGAGGGAGCGGCTCTCGGCCAGCTCGGCCGGCGCCCCGTCGAAGACCACGTGGCCGCCGTCGTCCCCCGCGCCGGGCCCCAGCTCGATGACGCGGTCGGCCGCCAGCAGCGCGGCCTCGTCGTGCTCCACCATCAGCGCGATGTTGTCGCCGCTGGCCAGACGCCGCACCGCGGGCAGCAAGCGCTGGACGTCGCTCGGGTGCAGGCCCACGGTGGGCTCGTCCAACACGAAGAGCGCCCCGTTGAGTGACGCCGAGAGCGCGGTGGCCATGGACACGCGCTGCGCCTCACCGAACGACAAGGTGCGCGCCTGACGGTCCAGCGTGAGGTACGCGAGGCCAACCTCTTCGAGGGTCTCGAGGCGCCGCAGGGTCTCGGCGTGCAGCGTGCGCGCCGCGCGGTCGGGAGCAAAGCGCGCGGCTTCGTCGGCTAGCAGGCGCCGGGTGTCCGCGATGGAGCGCGCGTACAGCTCGGGCAGGCTGATGCCGCCGAGGCGCCACCAGGAGGCCTCCGGCCGCAGCCGCGTGCCGTCGCAGGTCACGCACACGTCGTAGGCGCGATAGCGCGCCAAGAAGACGCGCACGTGCATCTTGTAGGCGCGGCTCTCCTTGTAGCGGAACCAGCCGGCGAGCCCGTACCAGGCGCCCTTCTTCTGCACCGGGTCCCCCTCGATGAGCCATGCGCGCTGGGCCGGCGTGAAGTTCCGCAGCGGCACGTTCATGGGGATGCCGTCGCGCTTCGCGAACTTGGCGAGGTCCTTGCGCTCCCACTCGGCCGACGGCCCGGCGTACGCCCGCACGGCGCCCTCGGCGAGGCTCAGTGACTCGTCGGGCAGCACCTTCTTCCAGTCCACGCCCTGCGTGCGACCGAAGCCACGGCAGGTGGGGCACGCGCCCACGGGGCTGTTGAACGAGAAGAGGCCTGGGGTGGGCGCCGAGAAGCGCCGGTCACAGCGCGCACAGTGCAGGCCGCGCGAGAAGGAGAGGCCCTGCGGCGCAGCCGTGTCCCGAGGCCCTTCGTCGCGCGGGACGGGGAGCACCTCGGCGCGGCCACCGCCACGCAGCAAGGCCACCTCCAGCGCTTCCACCAAGCGCCCGCGTGAGTCTTTGTCGGTGACCATGCGGTCGGCCACCACGCGCACGCTGCCGGTCCCGCCCGCGAGCGCCTCGCTGGGGGTGAGCGCGTCCACGTCCTGCACGCGCCCGTCCACGAACAGACGCCGGTAGCCTGCGGCCAGCAGCGTCTCGCGCACCCCGAGGTAGCTCTCGGCGTCTTCGACCTCCACCGGGTACGTGACCACCACGCGCTGCTCGGGCACTTCGCTCAGCACGCGCGTCGCGGCGGCCGCGGCGTCATCGCGCGCCACTTCGTCGCCGCAGCCGGGACAGTGCAGCGTGGCGGCGTAGGCGTAGAGCGACTTCACGTAGTCGTTCACCTCGGACATCGTCCCCACCGTGCTGCGGCTGGTTCGGATGGGCGCGCTGCGGTCCACCGCGATGCTCACCGGCACTGGGTCGAGGCTGTCCACCGCGGGCCGCGCCGAGCGCTCGAGGAACTGCCGCGCATACGCGCTGAAGCTCTCCACGTAGCGGCGTTGCCCCTCGGCGTGCAGCGTCTCGAAGGCCAGCGACGACTTGCCGGCCCCGGAAGGCCCCGCCACGACGACGAGCGTGCCGGGGTGCAGATCCAGGTCGACGCCGTTCAGGTTGTGAGTGCGGGCGCCGCGAAGTCGGGTGATGCGCATGAGAGGGGCTGCAAGATGCTCACCCTGTGAGTGAGCGCAACCAGAGCACCAAGGTCACGATGACGATGCCCGCGATGTTCAGCCAGAAGCCCGTGCGCGCCATGAAGCGGATGGGAATCCTGCCCGTGCCATAGACCACCGCGTTGGGGGGCGTGGCCACGGGCAGCATGAAGCCACACGACGCCGCGAGCGCTGCTGGCAGCATGACCAGCTCGGGGCCGAGACCGGACTCCCGCGCGAACGGCGCGAGCACCGGCATGAGCAGCGTGGTGATGGCCGTGTTGGAGGTGACCTCGCTCAAGAACGCCACCGACGCGCACAGCGCCAGCAGCATGACGGGCACGGGAAAGCCCTCGATCCCGGCAAGCGCGCTGGCCATGGTGGTCGACAAGCCCGAGACCTCGAAACCCTTCGCAAGCGCGAGCCCGCCGCCGAAGAGCAGCACCACCTCCCACGGAATGACCTTCGCCGTGGGCCAGTCCAGCAGCCGCTCGCCCGGCTTCTGCGACGGCAGCACGAACAGCAGCGTGGTGCCGAACACCGCGACCGTCGCGTCGTCCACGGTGGCGTCCAAGCCCGTGAGGGGCGCCCAGCCCACCGACACCGCGCCCAGGTCGAACTCCCGCGTCACCCACAGCAGCACCATCACCGCGTACACCCCGGCGACGCGCTTCTCGTCGCGCGACATGGGGCCGAGGGCCGCCCGTTCGCTGAGGAGCACCTCTTGGCCCGCACCCGAGACCGTGCTGGGCAGGCGCGCCGCGCGGACGAAGTACGCGTAGAGGAACAAGGTCATCAGAATCACGATGGGCACCGCGAACGACATCCACTCGACGAAGCTGGGCCCGTCACCAAAGGCTTCGTTCACCGCGCCGAGGTAGATCAAGTTGGGCGGTGTCCCGAGCGGCGTGCCGATGCCGCCGATGGACGCGGCGTAGCCGATGGCCAGGATCAGCGCGGCCGAGAAGCGCTCGAACGTGGCGCTATCCGGCATCTCCGGCTCGAGGCGCGTGAGCAGCGCGAGGCCGATTGGCAGCATGATCAGCGTGGCCGCCGTGTTGGCTATCCACATGGAGCAGAAGCCCGTGGCCACCAGCATGCCGAGCACCAAGCGCCGCGGAGAGGCCCCGAGCCGCACCAGGACGCCCAGCGCGATGCGCCGGTGCAGCCCGCACTTCTCGATGGCGAGCGCCGCCATGAAGCCCGCCATCATGAGCAGGATGAAGCGGTCCATGTAGGTGCTGGCGATGGTGGCGGACGTGGCCACGCCGGCGAGCGGCAGCAGCATCACGGGCAAGAGCGACGTGGCCGCGAGCGGCATGCACTCGGCGATCCACCAGGTGGCCACCCAGAACGTGACGCCCAGCGTGGCGAACGCCGGCGCCGTGAGCCCGAAGGGCAGCACCCCGACGCGCGCGAGGACCATGGCCGAGACCCCCACCAGCGGACCCAGCCACATCGCGACGCGACTGGGCGACCAACTGGGAGACACTGACGGCATGCGCCCTTGTAGGCCGAAACCGCGGCGCGGCAAAGACTCCTCTAGCGCTCTCGCACCACCGGGCTCCCTGGCTCTGGCGCCGGCCGCAGGAAGCCGGGCAGGCCATGGTCTTTGCCGATGGCGTGCCACGCGCGGCCCGGTACGATGTGCGCGTGAGGACCTACCGCTGGTGCTGGCTCGGCCTGATTGCAGCAATCACGGTGTGGAGCGTCTCGCCCCCGAGAGCCGCGGCCCAGCCGGAGACCCCGCTAACGCGCGTCCTGCAACGCGGCGACGAGCAGCTCGCGCGCCGACAGTGGCGGGCGGCGGAGCGCTCCTTCACGCGTGCGCTCACCCTCGATTCCACGTCGGTGCTCGCGATCACCGGGCTGTCGCGTGCGCTCTTGCCGGCCATCGACGCGCAGACGGCCGAGCCGACATCGCAGCAGGTGCGCGCCGCAGGGCGCGTGCTGCAGACCCTGGATGGCGCCACCGAGCTGGCGCGCGCCGAGGAGCTGCAGCTGGTGGAGGCCACCGCGTTGGTGCTGCTGCAGCGCCAGCGCGAGGCGCTGACCGTCCTGGCGCGCGCGCCGCGCATCGCGACGGCGGTGCTGGTCCCCACGCTGGACGCCCTCGCGCTGCTGGCCGCCGAGCGCCTCGATCTGGTCACCGCCGAGGGCAGCCTGAGGCTGGCCCTCGAGCTCGAGCCCAACACGGCGCGCGCGCTGCGCCTGTCGGAGGTGCTGCTGGCCCGCGGCGACGCTCCCCGCGCGGTCACCCTGCTCTTCGTGGCGCTGCGCTTCGAGGGAACGTCCCTGCCACTCCACGTGGCGCTGGCGCGCGCACAGCTGACGGCGGGCGATGCCCGGGGCGCAGATGCCACGTTGCAGCGCGTGATGGCTCGCTGCCCGCGCCAGTGTGGCCTCCTGCGCGCGCGCGCGGCGCTCGAGTCCGGGCAAGTGGCGCAGGCGATGGAGCTGGCTCGCGGCCTGCTCGCGCTGGCCCCCGACTCCACGGAAGCCACCGCAGCCGGCGCTCCCAGAGCCGCGGATCATCGCGCCGAAGCGGGGTACGTGCTCGGTCTGGCGCTGGCCCGTGAAGGGCGCCGCGATGAAGCGCGCGAGGCCTTGCAACAAGCCCTGCAACGAGACCCCGAACACCGGGGCGCACGACAGATGTTGCAGGCGCTCGAGACCCCGACACCCTAGCGCGCCGTCGCAGGGACTTGGCGCCGAGGTGCAGACACCCCGCGCCTTACAGCGTGCCCGTCAGCGAGAAGCCGACCCCACCGCGCAGCGGCGTGATCCCCAATGACACCGTCGTCCGAGGAGCCTGCAGGCGCTGGTTCAGCTCGCTGTACGCTGCCCAGTAGCGCTCGGCGGGGGAGCGGCTGATCAGGTTGATGAGCCCCGTGACCACGGAGATGCCGCTACCCAAGAGCACGAAGTAGTCGAAGGGGTCGTCCACCGAGAACTCGTTGGGCCCTAGGAACATGGGGATGATGGCCAGACCCACGGCCACGTCGATGGACGCGGTGATCAGGCGCGCGGCGCGGGCGCGGCGGGCGATGCGCTCGAGCGCGTCCTCGCCGAACAGCAGGCGCGCCTGCACCTCGTCGGGGTTGCCCATGGGCATGTGCGTGAACGCGATGGACGGCCCGCTGGCGTTCGGCCGGATGGCCAGCTCGGTGATGCCGGTCAGCACCCCTGCGCCGCCGTAGAGCACCAGGTAGTTGCGCAGGAAGTTGTCGTCGGTGGCCAGGAAGGCAAGCGCGATGGACAGACCGCCCGTGGCCATGGTGAGGATGCCGCCGGCCACGGGGTTGCCCGCGCGCGCCAGCTGCTGGAGGTCGGAGTCCAGCACCCGCAGGCGCGTGGCCGTGTCCGCGTCCACTTGGTAGCCGCTGGGCTGCAGCACCGGCGGCACGTAGCCGGGCGCGCTCGGAATGCCATAGCCCGGCCCGGGTGGAGGCGGCGGGGGCACGTCGCCGAGCGGTGCCGGCGGGAGTGCGTTGGGCGTGCCGGAGGGCGCGCGGGGCGCCGTGAGCGAGCCCGCGCCTTCCCGTGCCTGCGCACCCACGCGCGCGGGAGCGAGGCTCCCGATGACCAGCGCCCCACAAGCAATCCACACGAGCCGACGAAGCATATCCCGGGAGTATGCCTTGCCGTTTCGGGGACCCCAACTCGTGCGACCCGGCAGCGGCTCAGCGCTCGGTCTCGCCCTCGGGCGGCGCGTTGGCCGGCGGCGCGGTCTCTTCGGTGGCCGGCGCGGGCG
>CAZEAA010000055.1:17787-22466 GCA_964510015.1 uncultured Sandaracinaceae bacterium | reverse complement strand
CCCGAGCAACACCCCGAGGCGCTGTGTCTTGGTGAAGCGCAGCAGGACGTAGAGACCGAGCACCGCCGCGCACAGCCCGAGCGGATGCATGTCGAGGAGCAGCTGCAGCACCACGTCGGCGAAGCGCTCGCCGAGCGGCAGGGGCACGCCGTCGCCTTGGTTGCCTTGGAAGGCTTGGGCGGAGACCACCCAGTAGAAGCGTGTGGGCGAGGTGGGATCGCCCAGCGTGAGCAGCGGCTCGCAGGCGGCCCGGATGGGCAGGTAGAGATACAGCGCGAGGCCCGACAGCGTCAGCGCCGCGGCTTGGACGAGGGGCCGCGTGCCACGCGCCAAGGACACGCGTGCCATGGTCGGCGCCAGCGCGGGCAGCATCAGCAGCGCCAAGAAGTGATGCGTGGCGAGCGCGAGCCCGAAGGCCACCGCAGCCACCCGCACCGCGTGGGTGTCGCGCAGTGGGAAGCGGGACTCGATGTAGACCGCGCGCTCCAGGATCACCGCCGAGAGCGCGGCCTCGAGCGCATACACCTCGGGGCGTACGGCCTGGAACCACCACGAGTAGGTCAGCGCCGTGAAGAGCGTGGCCCCGAGCGCCAGCACGTCCGACGTAGTGGGCCGCAGACCGAGCGCGTCCAGCACGTGGCGCCCCGCGCGCTGCATGAGGGCCGCCGCCGCGGCCGCCGCGAGCGAGCACACGAGCGCCACGCGGAAGGCGAGCGGGCCGAGGGGCAGGAGGCGCGCGAAGCTCAGCGTGAGCCCGGCCAGCGGGTGCCCCGGGGGGTGCGAGATGCCGAGGTCGGAGGCCACCGCCACGAACTCGCCCGTGTCGAGCCAGTGCGCCACGCCCGAGCTGGTGCCCACGAACACCGCGAGGGGCACGGTGCCAGCCGCGAAGGTGGCCACCCAACGGGGGAGGGGTGCGAGCATCGGCGCGATGATGGTCCGCGCCGGGTGAGGCGGTCAAACGGCTGCGCGTCGCGCGCGCCGGTCCTCTCGCGTGTGCGCTTCGCCTCGGCTAGGGTGCCGCGTGGCCAAACGCCCTCCGAAGACCGAGCCCAGCACCCCCGAGGCGCCCTTCAACAGCCCGTTCGCCGGTCTCGGCGCGCTTCGCGAGGCGCTGCCCGACGCACCCCAGGCGGAAGAGTCGACGCCCGCTGCGCCCGCCGCCAGCGGTCCGCTGCCCGGCCTCGGCAAGCTGGTGCTGCAGCGCGAGAAGAAGGGGCGCGGCGGCAAGACGGTGACGCGCGTGCGTGGTCTGCCGCCTGCCGAGCTCGAGCGCTGGGCCAAGGACATGAAGCGCGCGCTCGGCTGCGGCGCGAGCGTGGAGGACGGCGAGGTCATCCTCCTCGGCGACCTGGTGAACCGCGCGGCGGACTGGCTGCAGGCGCAGGGCGCTCGTCAGGTCGTGCGCGGCAACTGAAGCCTGCCCGCGCCGCTGAATAAGGCCCGAATAAGGTCGGCTGCATCCGGCATGGCGTACGTTGGGCACGGCCTCACTGCGACGCGGGCGGGCCACGACAACACCAAGGGAGAGCAGCCATGGCAACGCTGAAGCAAGTACTGGGTTGGGGGCTCGTCGTAGCCCTCGCATGGGGGTCACGAGCGGACACGGCGTCCGCGCAGTTCAACCGGTTCGCGCGGTCGCTCAACTACACGGCCTCGGGACTGACCACCACCGCGGTCTCGGGCCGCAGCGGGACGCCGCGACCCCTGAACACCGAGGCGAATCCGCTCCCGCTGGCGGGGGTGTTCTTCATGAACATCGGCAACAAGACCTGCGCGGTGAAGTCGCGTACACGCGGCCCGGGGACGACGTCCAACTACGACTTCCAGCATCAGGCCTCGTCCTGCCCGCTGCCCACGTCGGGTGTCGTGACACGCAACGTGGACGCACCAGCCGCCACCTTCATCACGGGCCTCGAGGTCTGCCTGCCGAACACACCGGACACCACCACCGGCGACCGCATCGCCGGGGTGCGCATCCACCTCTCGCGGGTGGAGGCCGACGGGACGGTGGTGGCGATGAGCGCCCCCGAGTCCGCCGTGGCGTCGGACTGCGCCAACTGGCAGCCGCGCGTGGACTGCCCCGCCAACAGCCTGGCGGTGAACGTGGTGGCGCAGACCAACCCGCAGGGCGTGGTGCGTGGCGGGCTGGCGCTGACCTGCGCGCCCCTCACCACCCAGCCGCTGCGCTCGCCTCTCGCTGCCACGAACTGGGGCATCGATCTCAGCAGCCCCCGCGTGAACGGCGCAGGCTTCACGTCGCCGAGCGGCGCCACGCTGCGGCGCATCGAGGCGGACGGCGTCGTCCAGTCGGCGGTGGTCGGCCGGGGCACGGACGGCCGCATCTGCGCGGTTCAGCTGGTGGTCCGCACCGTCACACGGGGGTCCAACGAGGGCCGGGCGCGGCTCTACGGTGAGATCTTGCGCACGGGGCTCTGCGCCCAAGCGGGACAGCCGGTCGTGTGGTCGGAGCCTGGAGAGATCGAGAGCAACGACTCGTTGATCTATCGAGTCAGCGCGTACAGGAACGTCGCCGAGCCCGGCGCAGGCTTCGAAACCTCGCTGGACGGCACCCGTCTCGTGGTCCGGGCGGCAGATGGCACGGGGCTCCCGGTCTTGAATGTCCCGTATCCCATCCAGGGCCTGATCAATTCCGCGGCCGTTACGACGAACACCCGTCACTGCCCGTCCAACCACGTCGTCACGGGGGTTACCGTGTACGAGGTGAACGGAGCGTACATCGATCAGAACATGATCTGCTCGCCCGTCGAGCGCTCCACTAGCGGTCCACGCTCCCGTCCGCGCTAGCAGCTACTGGAGGTGGCCGTCAGTCCGCGACGAGCGTGCACTCCACGCTCGTCGCGATGCGGTACCCCGCCGCGGAGTGCTCGAGGTCCTCCGCCAGCCCTGCGCGCCGCAGCCCGCTGATGGCCACGTAGACCCGGTTGGCCGCCGCGCTCGGCAGGATGCGCTCGCCCGGCCAGCACGCGGCACACAGCGAGGCGACGTCAAGCGACGCGCCGGGGTGCTCGACGCGGTAGCGCACCAGCACCACGAGCATGCGGGCCAGCACGGTGCGTCGGGACAGGTCCACACGTGGCCCCTGACCCCGCTCGATGAAGGCTCCGGTCTCGCTGGTGCGCAGCGGTGGGCGCGTGGCCTCGTCCAGCGGTCCGAAGGCCGCCGCGAGCGTGCGAGCCACCCGGTCCTCGAAGGCCGCGGGGTCGGGACGACACCCAATCAGCTCACGCACGCGGTTCGAGACCTCGATGGTCTCTTCCACGCTCGCGCGCTCGGTGGGGCTCGCGTGCACCACGTGGCGCTCGATCCAGATGATGCGTCGCACCAACTCCAGGTCTTCGCTGAGCGTGTTTCCCGAGATGGCCCGTGCGATGGACGAGTTGATGTCCACGAACGCCAGCATGCCGCGCAGCAGCATGAGCACGGCAACGAAGTCACTGCGCTCACTGGCCTGCCCGCCCACCGAGATCTCGGGGGCCTGAAAGAAGCGCGTACGGGCCACGAGCGCGCGATGCTCGTCTTGCACCACCACGTTGTGCCCGAGCCCCGCGAGCCAGAAGCGCCCATCCCGCGCGAACAGCACGTTGCCGAAGCACAGGGTGCCGATGAAGCGGGCCTGCGGATCACGCCCCGGCTCACGGGCGCTGGCCAGGAGCGCGTCTCGCAGCGTGACGATGAAGCCGTCCGCCTCGGAGTGGGTGGCGCGGGTGCGGGCGTCTGCTCCGAGGCGGGTCAGCCCGTCGAGGTCCACGCAAGCGGGTACGTCCAACACCACCATCCCATCGGCCAGGAAGTCTTCCCCTTCCAACGTCGGCGCCAGCGCTGGATGCGGTGGCTGCGTGTGCGCCAGCGCCAATCGACGCAGCGCCGCCTCTGACGCTGGGGTGCGACGCTCGGCCTCCACGAGCACCACGTTGCGGTTCGTCTGGCGGTCGCGCGCCGAGGAGAGCCGAAACGCCGACGTCGCCGAGATGGGGGTGAGCTCACCGAACCGCGCGTGGCGGCCAGTCGTTGCCATAGAGGAGGGTGCCTTTGACCGGTGGGCGAGGATGGATGTCTCTCGACGCACGATGGTCGCGATCTCTTCAACGGGCGTCAACGTGCGTTCGCGGAACTACGATGGTCGTCACGGAAGCGCTCCGGTACGTTACCGCGACCGAATGTTCGATTTTCTTCGCAGGCTGCTCGGTGACCCCGCTCCGCAGGCCATCCCGGACGAACTCTGGGGTGAGGTCCTCGCTCGCATCGTGTGGTTCGACGACCTCACCGAGGAAGAACGGGCGCGCCTGCGCGAGTACGCCGGGCGCTTCCTGGCCAGCAAGAAGTTCGTGGGCGCGGGGGACCTGCATGTCACGCCCGACATGAAGCTGACCATCGCGTTGCTGGCGTGTTGGCCCGTGCTGTTTCGCGGCCATCGCGAGCTGAGCGGCTGGACCAGCGTGGTGGTCTACCCCGACGGCTTCCGCGCGCAGCGCCGCGACGAATGTGAGGAGACGGGGGTCGTGTCGGAGTACACCGAGGACCTCGCCGGCGAGGCGTGGCAGGGTGGCCCGCTGATCCTCTCGTGGGCTGACATCGAGGAGGATCTCGAGAACCCCGACGACGGCATGTGCGTGGTGGTCCACGAGATGGCCCACAAGCTCGACGAGCGCAGCGGC
>CAZEAA010000055.1:0-17687 GCA_964510015.1 uncultured Sandaracinaceae bacterium | reverse complement strand
CGCTACTACCTGCCCGAGCCGACGGTGGGGGTCAGCGGCAGTACTCGTCGGTCGTGGTGAACGCTTCGATCTTCACCGAGGTCTGGTCGGGGATCACGAACTCGGTCGCGCCGCGATGGTTGGCGCCGGGGGCCCAGTCGTACGTGTACCCGAGGCGCGTCCACGGGTAGCCATTCGCGCCATACGACTCCGCGCGGAGGCCGTCGAACCAGGCGCGGTGCGCGTGGGTCCCGATCTGCACATCGGTCGCCACGTCGGTGGCCGCACAGCTCGCCGCGCCGACGTTCGGGTCGGCGCAGGGGCGCACCACCGTGCTCGGCCGCACCCACAGTGTCACGAAGTACGGTTTGCCCTCCCCCGGACGGATGCCGAGGTATTGCTCGAGCCGCTCCCTCAGCGCGTCACCTGAGAGACCCGTGGCGCGGCACATGGTCTGGACCTCCGGGGGTACGGTGAACCAGCGAGTTCCGCCCAAGGGTACCGTCTGCCCCACCTGCGCGCGGTAGCCGTCCCAGTCGGTCCAGGTCACCAACTGCACCCACGCTTCGCCCGCTTCGTCGGTCTGCCACTGCAGCCCCGGCTGCTCGGGGGTGAGCGTGATCAGGTCGGTGACCACCTCGTCTTCGTCGGCCTGCTCGGCGTCTTCCAGCGCACGCGCGATCAGATCATTGGGCCCCATCGCTTCGTCCGGCGTCTCCACCGGCGCGGCGCTGCCCGCGCAGCCCGTGAGGCCAATGAGGTTCTGCGCCGCGAGCAACAGCAGGACGACGAACGAGTGACGGGGAGGGCGAACGGAGCGGCGGTGAAGCATGCCGCATGCTCTCACGAAATTGCCCGAGGCAGGCCCCGCACGGAGTGGTACACCTCCCGCATGGCGTCCCTGTACGAATTCTCCACGACCAGCCTCAGCGGTGAGCCCGTCGACTTCACCGACTTCGCGAACAAGGTCGTGCTCATCGTGAACGTCGCGTCGGCCTGCGGGCTCACGCCGCACTACGCCGGCCTCGAGGCGCTCCAGCAGCGCTTCGCGCCCAGCGGCTTCAGCGTCATCGGCGTCCCCTGCAACCAGTTCGGAGGACAGGAGCCGGGCAGCGCCGAGGACATCGCCACGTTCTGCTCCACGAACTACGGCGTCACGTTCCCGATGACCACCAAGGTGGACGTGAACGGCGAGCGCCGTCACCCGCTCTTCGCGTGGCTGTGCAGCGAGCCGTCCGCGCCCGAGGGGCCGAGCGACGTGCGCTGGAACTTCACCAAGTTCGTCGTGGGCCGCGACGGGCAGCTCGCCGCGCGCTTTGCGCCCACCACCACGCCCGAGGACCCCGCGCTCGTGGCCGCCATCGAGCGCGCGCTCGCCTGAGGTCGCTTGCCCAGCTTCTTCACCAGCGCACTCCCCGTCAACGAGCGCATCCGCGCGAACGTCGATCGCCTGCAGCTCGACTTCAGCCGTCATGGCATCGACGCGTACGGCGTCGACAAGGCTGAGCTCGCGCGCTTCTTCACGGCGCTCGAGTGGCCCTACCGCAAGTACTTCGACGTGGACGTGTACGGCACCGAGCACATCCCGCTCACGGGCCGCGCCATGCTCATCGGCAACCACTCGGGCGGCGTCGCGCTCGACGCGCTCATGGTGCTGGCCTCCTGCTTCTTCGAGCTGGACCCGCCGCGCCTCGCGCAGGGCATGGCCGAGAAGTTCATCAACAAGGTGCCCGGCGCCTCGCAGATGGCGTCCCGCCTCGGTCAGTTCACGGGCCTGCCCGAGCACGCCGACCGGCTGCTGCGCGACGAGCGCTTGCTGATGGTCTTCCCCGAGGGCGCACGCGGCACGGCCAAGCTGGCGCGGGACGCCGACAGCCTCGTGCGCTTCGGCACGGGCTTCATGCGGCTGGCGCTGAAGACGGGCGCGCCCATCGTGCCGGTCGCGTTCGTGGGCGGCGGCGAGGCCATCCCCACGGTCATGAACCTCTACAAGTTGGGGCAGCTGCTGGGCGTGCCCTACATCCCCGTCACGCCGTACCTCTTGCCGCTGCCCAAGCCGGTGAAGCTGCAGATCCTCTACAGCGAACCGCTGGTGTTCCAGGGCGACGGCACCGAGGCCGACGACGTCATCCACAGCTACGTCGAACAAGTTCGAGCGCGCATCGCCTGGCTCATCGAGCAGGCGCGCGCCCTGCGAGCGGGCACCCTGCGGCCCGAGGAGTTGGAGCTTCGATGAAAGTCTTGATCACGGGCATCAGCGGCAAGCTGGGCCGGCTGGTTGGCAAGCGCCTCGACGCGCTGGGCCACACCGTCATCGGCATCGACAGGCGTCCTTGGGCCGGCGCGCCCGAGCGCGTCCAGATGTTCCAGGTGGACATCCGCAAGCGGCCCGCCGAGGACGTGTTCCGCACCGAGCGACCGGACGCCGTGATCCACATGGCCACGGTCACGCACCTCACGCACAAGAGCCCCGATCGCTACCGCATCAACCTGCAAGGGACGCGCGCCATCGTGGAGAACTGCCACCGCTACGAGGTGAAGCAGATGCTCTTCGTGGGGCGCCACACCTACTACGGCGCCGCGGCGGACTCCCCGCTCTACCACACCGAGGACGAGCCGCCGATGGCGCTCAACAGCTTCCCGGAGCTGGCCGACCTGGTGGCTGCCGACCTCTACGCGGGCAGCGCGCTGTGGCGCTATCCCGAGGTGAACACGTGCGTCTTGCGGCTCTGCTACACGCTCGGCGGGAGCAAGCACGGCACGCTCGCCAACTTCATCCGCGGGCCGCGCGTGCCCACGGTGCTGGGCTTCGACCCGCTCTTCCACTTCATGCACGAGAACGACGCGGGTGACGCCATCGTCGCGGCGCTCGACAAGAACCTGCGCGGTGTCTTCAACGTGTCGGGCCCGCCGCCCATGCTGCTGAGCGACGTCATCCGCGACGCGGGTCGGCAGAACGTGCCGGTGCCCGAGGTGCTCATGAACATCACGCTCGGTCGCTTCGGGCTTCCGCGCCTGCCCACGGGCGCGGTGGACCACCTCAAGTTCCCCATCGTGATCGACAGCGCGGCGTTCAAGAAGGCCACCGGCTTCCAGCACGCCTACGAAGAGGCCGAGGCGCTCAGCGCCTACCGCAAGTCGGACTGACGCGCGCTCCCGAGGCGCGCCGCTGACGCGCCACGGCAGGGCGGTGTGTCAGCGGTCGACTTCCGGCGTGCCGTGATCCGGCGGCGGCCCGAAGCGCAGGTGGTAGCTGTAGCGCGCGGAGCCTCCCGTGGCGGGCTGCGTCACGCGCAGGTGCCCCGCCGCCGCTCCGACGCAGCGCTGGAAGGTGCGGTCGAAGATGGTGAAGTTCTCGAGGCGGATGTCGCGCACGCGCCCCTCCGGGGTGACCGTGAAGGTCAGGTAGACCCGGCCGCTCTGGCGTGTGCTGTGGGACGTGAGCGTGTCGTAGCAAGCCGAGATCTGGGGCGCGACGCGGTCGACGGCCTGCCGGACGTCGTTGTTGTCGGCACGACCCAGGCCGTCCACGCGCTCGGCCTGCACCAAGAACAGGTGGGCGGTCATCGCGCGGTCGGACTCGAGCACTTCGGTCGCCGGGTTGGCAGTCTCGGCGGGGTGGGGGGCGGTGCCCTCGCCGTCGTGGTGCACGATGACGCGTGGCGTGGTGTTCTCGCCCGTGGTGCCGGTGGTGCCCGTGGTACCCGTGGTGCCGTGGCTCCCGGTCGCCGTCGACCCCGTCGACCCCGGGGTGCTGCCGTGCGTGGTGCCCGTGCGTCCCACGTCGGGACCGAGGCAGGCGCGCAGCTCGCCGACGATGATGCCCAGGCGCAGCTCGAGGGCCTCGGCGCTGTGCACCGCGTCACGCCGAGCGGCTTCGCCCGAGGTGGTGGACCGCGCTTGGCGCTCCGCCTCTTCGAGCAAGCGCAGGGTGCTCCCCAGCCGCTCTTGCTGCGCGCGCACGCATGGGACCTCTTGGGAGAGGCGCTGCGCGGTGCTGGCGATCTCCGCGGCGGTCTGGGCTCGCGACGGGCTCGGTGCCGCGAACGCGATGAGGGCGAGGGCGACGGCGGTCACCGGGGAGAGGGGGTGCGCTCGGCTCATGGGAACTCCAAAGGCAGTGCAGACAGCGATGGGCACGTGGGACGTACCGACCACCCGGGATCTTCAACCGGAGGTCGATCCGAAGTGTAGCCTGCGTGCCCCCGGAAGGCGCTATACTGGGCGGATGCGCAGAGCTTGGCTTGGGTTGGCCCTCTTCTTCGTGATGGTGGGCTGTAGTGGCGACGAGACGAGCATGACCGTGGTGGGCGGGTTCGGCGACCCCTGCACGCGCCCGTCCCAGTGTCGTGCGGGACTCCAGTGCACCGGGAGCGGCATCTGCATGCCCATGGGCGGCAGCGAAGTCGGCGCGGTGTGCCAGCTCGACCTCGACTGCGCCGACGGGCTGCGCTGCGACGCCTTTCGCCGCTGCGCCGCCGAAGGAGAGGCCGAGGCCGGCGAGCTGTGCGCGGGCTCGCACGAGTGCCGGTCCGGGCTCGTGTGCGAGCTGCAGGGCGTGAGCGCCACGTGCCAGACCAACGGCACCGCCGACATCGGAGACGTGTGCACGTCGGCCTCCACGTGCTTGGGAGGTCTCACCTGCATCGCCGCCATGCCGTCGGCCCTGTGCGACAGCGCACCCCCCATCGACGCGGGCTCGCCACCGCCCCTGCCGTCCGTGCCGCTGTGGGCCGGGGTGACCTGCGCCGAAGACAACGACGCGCCGCGTGCGTACTTCGACGTGCCCACCAACTCGGAGCTCGACCGTGACTTCTATCGGCTGCCGTTCCCCAACGACGTTCGACGCACCGCCACGGGGCTCGACCTGTCGGGGCATCCCACGCCGGACACCGTGCTGACCGTCAACGCCATCGACCGCTATCTGCGGGCGGCCGAAGAAGACCTGGACGGCTTCGGCACCAACCCGGTGGTCTACTTCCGCTTCTCTCGCCCGTTCGACTGGGCCACCAGCGGCGGCGCCATCCGCTTCATCAACATCGACCCGGACTCGCCGGAGTTCGGGCGCGAGCACCTGGCCCCCTTCCTCAACACGTACGGGCCCATCAGCAAGTACATCTGCGAGGACTGGCTGGGCGTGCGCGTCGTACACGGCGATCCGCTGCTCCCCGGCACCACCTACGCCGTCATCCTGGGCACGACGCTCTTGCCGTCCACGGACGTGGGCGGGACGTTCGCGCGCTCGCCGGACCTGACCGCCGTGCTGGGTGACACGCGCCCCAGCGAGCCGCACCTCGCGACGGCCTGGGACGCCTACGCCCTGCTCCGCGACTACATCGAAGCCGAGGCCGACCTCGACACGGCCGACGTCCTCAACGCCACCGTCTTCACCACGCAGAGCGAGCTGGACGCGGGGGCGTTCCGCGACGCCATCCGGGCCGAGGACGTGCCCACGCTGTCGGACCTCACGCTGTGCGACACGGGCGTCACCTCACCGTGCCTCGACGCCACCACCGGGCGCGGCGGCTGTGTCGCGGCGAGCCCGGACTTCCACGAGATCCACGCCCGCATCGCGCTGCCCATCTTCCAGGGCGGTACGCCTCCGTACACCTCGCCCGCCGAGGGCGGCGCCATCGCGTACGACTCCTCGGGCGCACCGCTGGTCGCGCGGACCGAGGCCGTCTGCGTGGCCATCACCATCCCCAAGAACGCCACCATGCCCGTCGACGGCTGGCCGGTCCTGGTCACGGGGCACGGCACCGGAGGCTCCTTCCGCGACGCCATCGATGGCGGCCGCGCCGCCGAGGTCTCGAACGGCACGAGCGGCGCCGCCACGGTGAACGCGGCCACCATCTCCATCGACCTGCCCATGCACGGGGCGCGTCGGGGCGTGACCAACCAGGGGCCCGAGACGCTCTTCTTCAACTTCGCGAACCCCCGGGCAGCGCGCGACAACGTGCTCCAGGGCATGGCGGACCTGATGAGCGTCCTCTACTTCCTCGAGGACGGCAGCGTCGCGGCGGGCGACTCCCCCACCAACGAGGCGTTCTCGTTCGATGCCAGTCGCATCGCGCTGTTCATGCACTCGCAGGGCGCCACCCACGCGGCGCTCATGATCGCGGTCGAGCCCCTCGCCCGGAACGTGGTGCTGAGCGGGGTGGGCGGGGACCTCACGCAGTCGCTCCTCAACAAGACGCAGCCGGTGAACATCCGCGGCCTGCTGCCCCTGGCGCTCTTGGACGCGGGCGGCTCTCCCCAGATGCCCGTCCTGCCCACGGGGGACTTCCACCCCGCGCTGGCGCTCTTCCAGATGTTCTTCGAGTCGGCCGACCCGGTGAACGTCGTGCGTCGCCTGCACCGCTCTCCGCGCGTGGGCCAGGTGGGGTCGCACGTGTTCGTCACCTACGGCATCGGCGACACCTACAGCCCGGAGCCCACCATGCAGGCCTACATCGTGGCCGGCGGCATCACCGCGGTGAACCCGCGCATCGCCACGTTCAACATCGCGTCGGCCAACGCGCCGCTCAGCGCCAACCGCATGGTGAACGGCGAGAGCATGACCATCGGCCACCGGCAGTACCAACCCGAGGCCCCCATCGACGGGCACTTCGTGGCGTCGCAGACCACGCAGGGTCGCGCCGACACCGCGCGCTTCCTGCTGCAGGCCCTCGCCGGTCAGACCCCGGTCATCGGCGAGTGAAGAGTCCCGAGCCCCCTCGCTGAGGGGGCGTCATTGCACCCCGACCCTTCGGCGCCCTCCGCGAGGGGTCGGGAGACGTCAGTACGCCAGGTTGCTCTCGCCTTCGGTGCGCTCCGGACCCGCGCCGACCTGCTCCATGACGTTGCCGCCCATGTCGGCGTAGCGGAAGCCCTCGGCGATACGGAAGGCGGGGCCGTCATCGGCGCGCACCACGATGTCCACCGTGACGGGCTCGGGCACCGACGGCGTCTCGACCTGCAGCGTCTGCGGGTCGATCAGGCTGACCTTCGTGGCGCGCTGCGCACCGAAGTACACCGTGTAGCCGATGTCCGAGCGGAAGTTGTTGCCCTGGATGGTCACGCGCTGAAGGCCCTGGATGGCGCCCGCCTGCGGGTCCACGCGCAGGATCTCGAGCTCGCCCGTGTCTTCGCTACAGGCCACGGTCCCGAGCGCCGCGGCTGCGCCGAGGAGCAACGTCCCCCCCCATCGCGTGAGGCGGCTTTGGAGCGAAGGGCGGGCTGAGGTGACGGGGGCGTTGTGCATGATGCGCAGGACGATATGCGACCCGCTCGAAGGGCGTCAAGGACGAGCGCCGATCGAGGCCTGGGGCAATTCGCCCGGAACGCCCTTCCCGGCGGCGGTACTAGTCGACGTGCCGAGTGCGGCCCCTTACAATGGCCAGCGAGCAAGTCCCAAAAGAGAGCCCGTGGCCAAGCAAAATCTCCTCCTCGTCGACGCCGACCAACGCAGCCTGCGGGTGTTGGAAGTCAGCCTGCGCAAAGCGGGCTACAGCGTGACCACGTGTGCCGACGCGCCCACCGCCATCGAGATGATCGGGCTGAGCCGCCCCGACATGATCATCAGCGACACGCGCCTGCCGGACGTGGACGGCTTCCAGCTGGTGGAGCGGCTGCGCGAGAGCGAGGAGTCGCGCGACATCCCCTTCATGTTCCTGTCGAGCGACGGCTCGGTGGAGAGCAAGGTCAAGGGCCTCGAGCTGGGCGTCCAGGACTACCTGACCAAGCCCATCTACATCAAAGAGATCATCACGCGCGTGAACCTCGAGCTGCAGCGCCGGCAGCGCGTGGGCCTCGAGCGCAAGAGCGTGGAGACCAAGACCCGCTTCAGCGGCTCGCTCGCGGACATGGGCCTGGTGGACCTGCTCCAGACCATCGACATCAGCCGCAAGAGCGGCGTGCTGCACCTGACGTCGCCGGCTGGTCAGCGCGGGGCCATCTACTTCGACGTGGGCGGGCTGAAGCACGCGGAGCTCGGCAAGCTGCGGGGCGACTGGGCGCTGTATCGCGCGCTGGTCTGGAACGAGGGCAACTTCGAGCTGGAGTTCCGCCCGGTGCGGCTGGACGAAGAGACCATCTCCATGAGCACGCAGGGGCTCTTGATGGAGGGCATGCGTCGCCTCGACGAGTGGGGCCGACTGCTCGAGCAGCTGCCGCCGCTGGACGCCGTGTTCGAGATCGACGAGGCCGAGCTGCGCGACCGGCTGGCCGAGATTCCGGACGAGATCAACGACGTCCTCAAGTACTTCGACGGCGTGCGCTCCCTGATGGACGTGGTGGACGAGGTGGCCAAGGACGACCTCGAGACGCTGGCGGCCATCTCGAAGCTCTACTTCGAGGGGCTGATCGTGGACAGCGGCATGCGCACGTCGCTCATCACGCCCGCGGCGCCGTCCCAGGATGCCGGCGACGACGCCGACCACGGCGACCACGAGATGGACGAAGAAGCCGCAGCCATGGCGGCCGCCGGTGTGGTCCCCGGCGAGTCGAATGAGCTGCTGGTCTCGTCCGGAGAGACCCCGCTCGAGCCCGAGGACTTCGGTCAGACGCTGCCGGCCTCGCCCGTCACGGGCAACCTCGGCCCGGCTTCCCAGGCGGGGATGCGCGCCGCCGACTCGCAGCCGCCGCCCGCCCGAGAGCGTCCGCAGCGAGAGCGCTCGGACACGTCCCCCGGCATCGCGGTGGGGGAGATCGCGCAGGCCCAGCGCGAGCGCGATGAAGTCGAGCAAGCCATTGGTACGCTCGGTGACGACCCGGCCCCGGTGGGTGACCATGCGCCCACGGCGCCCACGGCGCCCACGGCGCCCGCGGCGGCCGTGCCGGACGCTCAACCCAAAGAGCCGGTCGCCGCCGCGCCGGAGAGCGTCATCGAAGAGGCACGTCCCTCGGCGGTGGACGGGCCCCTCGAGGACCTGGCCAATGCCGCTCGGGCCTCGTTGGTCACGCCGGACAACGCACGCCCCGCCGAGGCGGCCGCCGACGAACCCCGCGAAGCGCGTTCTTCCTCCCGGACGCCTGCCGAGCCGCTGCCCGGGAACGTCATTCGTTTTCCGCAGAAGGGTGGCGCGGCCCTGGCGCTCGCCGAGCCCGAGCCCGAGCGCGACGAGCCGGCCCCCGAGGTGCAGTCAGCGCCGCGTCGGGACCCCGCCGAGCACGAGACCGGCGGCCCCAACAAAGACACAGACGCGAAACCCAACACGTCCACGCGCGAGAGCGGCGCCCACGCGCGCCCCAGCGACGTGGGGGTCGCGGCGGTGGCCGTGGGCGTGCCCATCCCTGAAGCGGCCGACTCGCCCGCGCGTGCGTCCGTCCCGGTGGTGGACGTCCCCACCCGGGCCGATGTGCCCGAGGGCCGCGACCCGAGCGACTTCTCCGACGAGTTCTTCGTGGCCGAGAGCTACGAGTCCACGCGCGCATCCCACGTGATGGAGCGCGGCGCCACAGCGGCCTCCGAACCCGCGGCGAACGACGGCGTCGAGGCGGTCCCGCCTTCGGCGGCCGACGTGGCGTGGCGCTACATGGGGCTCCTCACCGCGGCCGCCGTCATCGTGTTCTTCGTCTATCACCTGGCCACACGCGACCGCGAGGGGCGCTTCGGCGACATCGGTGAGCCGGCGCACGTGGTGTCTCCGGACATCCGCCCCAGCAGCGAAGTGCCGCCGCCGGCCGCCGACCCGGAGTCGGATCCCGTCGTGGCCGCCGAGACGGACGAGGTGGAGGCCACGGCCCCCGTGGTGGCTCCCGTGGACCCGGCCAGCGCGCCCGAAGTGGCCGCTGTCGAAGCCGTTGCCGTCCCCGAGGCGCCGGTCGCCGCCCCTCCCGCCGCCGCCCCGAGCGCCGCCCTCGAGCAGGCTCTCGCCACCGCGCGCGCGGCTCGCAGCCGCGACGCGCAGGCCGCGTGGGAGGCCGTGCTGGCCATCCAGCCCACGTCGTCCGAAGCGCTCGAGGAGCTGGCGTGGCTGGCCATCAACCGTCGGCAGAACGCGCAAGCCCGTGACTACGCGCGGCGCGCCGTGGCCATCGACGCCTCGCTGTCTCGCGCGTGGGTCACGCTGGGGGCCGCCCTCCAAGAGCTGGACGACTCGGCGGGCGCGCGCGTGGCCTACCAGTCCTGTGTGGACCACGGCGACGGACGCATGGTGCGTGACTGCCGCACCATGCTGCGGATGCTCGGCAACTGATAGGGCCCTTTCGCCCTTCGCGGGTGGGAGATCGCGTTTCCGCCCAGCCCGCTGCGTCAGCTGGTGGGCGAGCCGGCGATGATGTCCAGCTGCACGGACTCGCCGTTGCGGACCTCGAGCCGGTAGCGGCTGTTGGCGGTCTGCACGTAGTAGACCTCGCTGCCGCAGATCCGGAGGATGCGCTTCACCGGCGTGGTCACGTACTCGTGCAGGCCGTCCGGAAACTCGATGACCACGACCGAACCCTTACGGGGTGGCCGCAGCAGTCGGCCCACTACGGCGCGACCGGGTTTCCGTCCAAGCTTGCGCAGAACAACTTCCACGATGGGATCAAGCTAGCACACTCACTCTGGCCAGCAAAAGCCCCGCGCACCGAAATTCGTCAGGGAGCGGGGGCCAGCTGGAAGCGGAACGAGACCACCGTCCCGTCCGCTAGGGTGCTGCCCGTGACCCGCATCAACGGAGGGGTCACGCAGCGGCTCAGCACGCCGAGCGGGATGCCCTCGGCGCCGCGCTCGAGGAACCGCACTTCGCTGACGGCGCCCGTCTGGATCACCACGCGCACGTCGGCCTGACCCCCCTCGCCCAAGCAGCCGCCGAGGCGGTCGAGGGTGCGCCAGACGCTGCGCTCGAGGCCGTGATCCCGACAGGGCTCGCTCGGACACTGGAAGTAGGCCACGCGCCCATGCTCGAGGGTGCGCTCGCCCGCTGGGCCCCCGGTGGAAGCGGTGGCCTCTCCCTCGGCTGCCTCAGGCACCTCGGGCACGACCGGCTCGGGGGCCGCGGGGACATCGGCCACCACCGCCTCACCGCCGGCATCCACGGCCGCTGCCTCGTCCGCGCCCAGCGCGTCCTCGGCAGCCGCCGCGGGGGGGGCGGCGTCGGGTTCGTCCCGGGGCGCCGCAACGTCCGGGCCTGCCTGCTCGGCCCGCGCCGCGCCGGCGTCCAGCGGCTCGAGCTCGACCGCGCCCGCGCGCGGCGCCACCAGCGAGAGCTTCAGCAGCAGCAGCCCGACGCCCACGCTACCCAGCGCGACGGCCACGAGCGAGAGCGGGCGCGGCGTGCTGCCGCGAGGGTCGGTGATGCGGACGATGGGCGACATCAGGCTCGGTGCCTAACGCGCGACGCGGGCCTTGTAAAGCCCGGGCCAGCGCTCACGCGGCGTTGTGGAAGGCCGCCAGGCTGACCTGCAGCTTCTTCTTGGCGCGCGCCTCCAGCTGACGAACGCGCTCCTTGCTCACGCCCATCTCGGTGCCCAGCTTCTCGAGCGTGCACGGGTCCTCGGCCAGCATGCGGGCGGCCACGATGCGGCGCTCGCGGTCGGTCAGCTCGTGCAGCGCGCTGTCGAGCGCGTCGCGCACGCCTTGGATCGCCTGCTCGCGGGCCACCACCTCTTCGGGGTTCGGCACGTCGAGGCCCATGCGCTCGAGCGCCGACTGACGGTCCTCGTACTGCGCGTCCACGGACACGTCGCCCTGCGTGAGCAGCGGCCAGAGCTTCTCGGCGCGGGCGCGCGGCATCCCCGAGCACGTGGCCAGGTCCTCTGCGGACTGCACGTCCTGACGGCGATAGGCGCGCATGGCCCGGCGCTCCGTGCGCGTGGTCCCGAGGCGCACGATGCGGTAGCCGCGCACCACGTAGTCGCGGATCTCGGCGCGGATCCAGTAGGCCGCGTAGGTGATCAGGCGGCAGCCCTTGTCAGGGTCGTAGCGCGTGGCGGCCTTGAGCAGCCCCAGGTTCCCCTGCTGCACCAGGTCCTCGATGGGCACGCCCCACCGGCGGTACTCGCGGGCGATGCGGATGACGAACGGGAGGCTCGACTCGATGAGCTCGCGGCCGGCGGCCTGGTTCCCCTCGCAGTACTGGCGGGCCAGCTCACGCTCGGCTTCCGGGTCCAGCGTCTGGACGTGCTGCAGGGAGGCGCGGTAACGGTCGAGGGAGGTGACGTTGCTCATCGGGGTAATCTCCGGGTGCTGCGCCGCGTCATTGCACACGTCGTGCCGAGAGCTCGTCGCCTGGAATCACTCTGCTTTTTGAAATGACGCGCCGCGTCGTGGCGATAGCATCATCACCGCCGCGGCAGAACGCCGCACCCGCTGCGGCTGCTATGCCGCAGTGCCACGGTTCGGGGCTTGCGCAGCGGCAGCATTGACCCGATGCGCCAGCTCCCCGTTTGGGGCTAGCGACCCGCTAGGGATCGCAGGCCACGAACTCGCTGGTCAGCCCGGGGGTGGGGGTCTGCGAGAACGCGCCCTCCGGCACCTCGACGTTGAGCGCGATGTCCTGGAAGCGCACCAGCGTGTCCGCGTCGTGCCGCTCGTCCTCGAAGTGCACCACGAAGGGCAGCTCCACCCGACTGTCACCGTCCCGCACCACGCGGTAGTCGTCGTAGCGCACGCGCCACACCGTGTGGCCGGTCGTGTCGAAGAGCTCCGAGCGCGTGAGGCGCAGGCGCTGCTCGGCGGGCGGCGCGTTGCGGTCGGCGGTGGGCACCAGGAACGCCAGCTCTTGGCGTCGGCCGTCCGGCGCCCGCAGGGTCACCGTGTAGCCATCGCCCTCGCACGCCATGCTGGCCTCGGCCGGGTCGAGGCGCGGGGTGTCGCCCATCAGGAAGCGCGCCACCTCGCTGCCTTCGAGGGACACCCCCAGCAGGCGTGCGATGTTCGACGGGCAAGTGGGCCCCTCTAGGTAGCGGTTCTCGCGGATGTCCGACAGCTGGAAGCGCTCCCCGTCGCTGGTCAGGATGGCCGCCGCGCCGAACTGCGTGAGCACGTCGAAGCGCACGCGGTCCGGGCGCTCGAGGAACATCATGACCGTGCCGCGCACTCGCCCTTCGGTGCCGCGCGTGTCCACGCGGGCCTCGGCTCGCACCACGCGGGTGACCTCGCGCGCCTCGCGGTGCGCATCGAGCGCTGCCGACGGCAGGGTGTGGGGGTAGGCTGGGCAGGCCCCGCTTGGACCGCAGCCACTCGCCCCCGTGCACACGAGCGCGAGGACGAGGAAGGACGCGAGGGCAGACGGAGCGGACGGCGAGGCGAGCATCTGCGGAGTGTATCGTCCCCGCGAGGGCGCGCGACCCGATCAGTTCTCGGGCGCGCCTTCGTCGATCCACTGGCGGATGACCGCCATGAAGTCGGGCGGGAACAGGCGCCCCCCGGACGGCATCGGGTCACCGCAGCTGGGGCTGTTGTTCTCCATCTTGTCGATCAGCAGGGAGTCGTCTGCGTTGCCGGGGATGATCAGCACGGCCCCCGCTTCGCCGCAGTCTTCGCCCTCGGCCATGCGGTCGACCATCTGGTCGTAGGCCAGCTCGATGTTGCTGAGGTCCAGCTGGCTCTCTTCGCGGAAGTCCGGCTCGCCGGGGCCATGGCAGCTGTCGGCGCAGAAGGGCTGGATCAGCTTCTCGTAGATGGACGGCCAGTTGGGCTCGGGCGGATCGGCCAGCGCCTCCACACGGTAGACGCAGTCGGTGGAGCCACGGCAGTTGCGGCCGGAGTCCTGCGGTGTGTTCGGGATCTCGTAGCGCTCCACCATGGGCAGACCGCAGGAGAGCCAGTTGGCGAGGATGCGGCGCCCCTCCGCGGTGCCGGCCTCGGGCAGCTGCTCGCCACCGTCCACGCCGCCCACGAAGAACGGGTCGGCCGTGTCCACGCGCACGTAGCTGCCGGCTTCGTCGCGGATGTCGTCCCCCAGCTGACCCGGTGGCATGGAGCCGCGCTGCAGCTCCTGCAGGATGTGATGGCGGTAGTCGAAGGCCACGGCCTGGTTGGACCGCATGCGCTGCACGGCACCGGGCAAGCAGCCCGAGTCGTCGCACGGCACCGAGAAGTCGAAGTCGAGCCCGTACGGCACGCCATAGCGCTCGTTCTCGGTGGCGGCGTTCGAGTGACAGAACCGCCCGTCCCCGCAGCTGACCTGCATGAGGGCCTGCCCCGCGAACATGGGCGTGCCGTTGTTGGGGTCCCCAGCAATGCCCGTGTTGAGGTACACGATCTCGCGCGCCGTGAACGGGTCACAGGGGCCTACGTCCACGGTGCACGCGGACGTCAGCAGCAGCACTCCGGCTACCCAGGAGGACGTGATGGTGCGCTTGGCCATGACCGCCAGCGGTTGCGGGGTCTCGAGGGGGGAGTATGAGCTGTTCATTGAAGGTCTGCGGGATGCCCCGCTCGGACGATACCTTGCGACGCATGCGTGCGCTGGGTCAAGCTTAGCTGCCGTTTGCGCCTTTCGAGCCACTTGATGACGACCGCCCCTACCACCCGTCCGCGCCGCGAGCGCAACCGCGAGGCCACTCAAGCCAGGATCCTCGCCGCCGCGGAGGCGGAATTCGCCCAGAAGGGTTACGACGGTGCGCGTCTGCGTGACGTCGCCGCCCGTGCCGGGGTTCACCACGCCCTGCTGCACCACTACTTCGGCGACAAGGTCGGCCTGTTCCGCGCGGTGGTGCAGAACGCTTTCGCCGGGGTCTCCACGCGCGCCCTCGCGGCCCTGCGCTCGGGGTCGTCCATCCGCTCGTTGCTCGAGACCTACGTCAACATGCTGATCGACTTCCACGCGCAGAACCCGAACCTGGTGCGTCTGCTGCACTACGCGTCGCTCGACGCGTCGTCGCCCGCGTTCGCGGCGATGGAGGAGGTCACCCGCGAGATCAGCGCTCCGGTCATGGAGGCCGTCGGTCACGCGGTGGAGGCCGCGCAGCACGCCAAGGTCATCCGGCAGGACATCGACGCACGTCGCCTGCTCAGCCTCTCGATCGGCGCCGTGGCCTACGTCTTTCACGAAGACCGCTTCTTCACGCTCTTCCACGGCGGCGAGGTGCGTGCACCCGAGTCCGTGGAGGCCCACCGTCAGGCCGCGCTCGCGTTCCTGCTGACTGCGGTGTTTCCGTGACCGACCCCGTGCAGTGGGGCCCCGCCTTCGAAGGGGTGCGGTTCGGGCTGCGCACTCCGCGGGTGGCCGAGGCGGGCGGCTCCATCCTCGTCGGCCTGCTCTGCCAGAACGTCGGCGGCGTGCCCGTGCGCATGTTCGGCTTCCATCCGGCGTATCCCCGCGCGCTGCGCGTCTCGCCCCCGAAGGCCGACCGGCCGTACATCCGCGTGTCGTTCGGCGACGTGAACGTGCTGCACCCCTTCGACGCGTTCTCGAACCTCGCGCCGGGCGCCACACTCGAGACGTCGCTCGACCTCTCGTTCGCCTTCGACCGCCGCGGGACGGGCACGTGGCAGCTGGCGTTCGCGTACGACCCGGTGCGCACCGGCGCCCACTTCGTGGTGTACCGCGGAGGGGAAGAGCCGCCGCAGACGCCCGTGGTGGACCTGCTGGTCAGCTACTCGCGCTCGCTGCGCGACGCCGGAATCGACGAGGCCACCGAGGCCAAGCTGGACGGCGCGCTCTACGCGGGCGAGGCCCAGCTGCTCGACCTGCTGCGTCATCACGGGGTGGGCGGGGTGGCGTTCGCCGCGCGGCGTGTGGCTCGCGTGCTCTCGCCCGGAGCGGAGTCCATCGCGGGGTGGAACGCGCTCGACGCGCTGGCTCTCCTCGGTCGCCAGGCCATCGACGCGGTGCACGTGGCACGCGAAGAGATCCCGCACGCCGAGCGGGCGCTGGCCTTCGCGGCGCGCTGGCTGTCCTTTCGCCACGGGGCGCCGCCCGACCCGTACGACCTGCCGTTCGTCACCATGCTGGAGCGCATCGTCCAGGAGCCGGCGTCGCGCGGGAACCTGCTGGTGAGCTGGACCGGCGTGGACTCGGCCATCCACGGCTTGCGGCGGGTGCAGATCTTCGGCAACGGCGAGCGCATCGTCACGTCGCGCGACCCGGGCTCCGAGTTCAGCCGCACGCGGCGCACCATGCTGCGTCCGCACGAGATGCAGGCCTTGGTCGAGGCCATCCGCAGCAGCGCCATCTGGCTCGCCGGCCCGCTGCGCGAGCAGGGCCTGCCCGACGAGCCGCGCCCGTCCTTCGAGGTGCAGCTGGGCATCGGCGGGCCCTTCACGCGGCAGGTGTCCATGTGGAATGGCGAGTGGCGCCGCGGGCCGTCATCCAACCTGGCGGAGCTCATGGACCGCCTCGCCAGCGACCACATGAGCGAGTCCATGCCCCCCGCGGGCTGAGCGCTGGCCGTGAAGGAACCATTGACCCGGGCCCCGGCTTCGACGTCTAATGCCGCGTGGCCCAGCGAATTTGTCACGGACGGTCTCGCACGGATGACACGCGACGTGTGAGCGAGTGGGGGAAGTCATGATCCGGACCAAGTTCTGGGGCGTGCGAGGGAGTATCCCCGTGCCCGGAGCCGCCACCGCGGGGGTGGGCGGCAACACCAGCTGCGTGCAGGTCATGTGCGGGGACACGCACATCGTCTTCGACGCGGGAACCGGCCTGCGCCTCCTGGGCGCCGAGCTGGTGCGCAAGATGCCCGTGTCGGTGCACCTCTTCATCAGTCACGTGCACTGGGACCACATCCAGGGCTTCCCGTTCTTCGCGCCCGCGTTCGTGGGTGGCAACAAGATCCACATGTACGGCGCGTCCAACTCGCGCGGCACCGTGGAGTCGGCCATGGCCGGCCAGATGGAGTTCCCCAACTTCCCCGTGAAGCTGAGCGAGCTGGGCAGTGAGCTGATCTTCCACCACATCAGCCCCGGTGACGTGGTGCACGTGGGCGCCGACGTGTCCGTGCGGGCGGCCGCCGGCACGCACCCCGGAGGTGTCCTCGCCTATCGCGTGGACTACCAGGGCGCGTCGGTCGTGTACGCCACCGACACCGAGCACAGCGACGACGGAGAGCTGGACGACCGCCTGGTGGAGCTCGCCAAGGGCGCGGACGTCTTCATCTACGACAGCATGTACACCCCCGAGGAGTACGACGGCCGCGCCGACGGCCGCTCGCGCATCGGCTGGGGCCACAGCACCTTCGAGGTGGGCGCCGCCATCGCCAGCGCCGCGGGCGTCAAGCAGTACGTCCTCTTCCACCACGACCCCGAGCAAGACGACGCCGAGGTCCGGGTGAAGGAAGAGCGCGCTCAAGCGCTGTTCCCAAACGCGATCGCGGCGCGCGAGGGCCTCGTGCTCGAGTGCAGCCGCTAGAGAAGCCGCAACGGTCGTCTACGTAGACGTGGTCGTATTCGTCCACGTGCTCGTTGACCTGCTCGTGCTCGTGCTCGTGACCGACTCCAACGGCCACCCCACCAGCTATCGCGATAACTTCGACAGCATCGACACCATCCGTGCGAGGAGCTCGGCAGCCTGACGATGCTGATCGTCAGTCAGTACGCCCAGAAGGCGAATGATGTCCAACACGGCTGCGCACTCCATCGCGGAGCCCCTCGCGATTGCGAAGTGTTGCGCGCCGTCCGCCGCGGATACACGACCCGTTGCCTCCGCAATGTTGAGCGGAACCGAGAATGCGGCGCGCCGGAGTTGGTCCCGCAGGACGGTGTGACCCCGGGGAATTGCGTTGCACAAGTCCGTGGCAATGGCAGCGAACTCGATGGAGCACTGGTACACATCCAGCTTCTGAAAGGTGAGCAT
>CAZEAA010000054.1:0-22471 GCA_964510015.1 uncultured Sandaracinaceae bacterium | reverse complement strand
CCATGAGTCGGCTCTCTTACCCCTCGAGCGACAAGATGACTAGCGAGTACCCCTCGGCCGGAGCGCTCTCGCGGTTCATGTAGCGGTGCGCCAGGTGCCCGGGGAACTGCACCAGCGAGCCGGCCTCCACGACCACCTCTTCGCCGTCCACCTCGAGCACGGCCTCGCCCGAGAACACCACGAAGAACTCCTGCGAGCCGCGCGGGTGGGGCCGCCCGGCCACGGCGCAGCGCGGCGCCAGGGTCACGCGCTGGATCTGCACGCCACGCGACGCGATGGGCGACATGAGCCGCGAGATGTAGCGGCCGTGGTCGTCGCGGTACTCGCGCGCGTCCGCCACCTTCACCTTGTAGAGACGCTGCTTGGGCGGCGCGGCGATCAGCTCGTCGAGGCCCACCTGCAGCGCGGCGGCCACGGCCAGCAGCGTGTCGAGGCGCGGGTTGGCCTCGCCCTGCTCGAGGCTGGCCAGCGTGGCGCGCGGGAGGTTGGCGGCCAGCGCGAGATCCTTTTGCGTGAGGCCGGCCGCGTGACGGAGGCGCTGGAGATTGGCGGACAGGTGGCTGCGACTCATGACGGTATCCTGGAGAATCCTATCAATATTCTAGAGCATCGGGGCTTGATCCGCGCGACTTACATCTCTAGCTTGCGGGCTTCCCAACTTGGAGGAGCCCCATGACCATCGAACTTCCCGCCCTGCCCTGGCCCAAAGACAGCCTCGCCCCCCACATCAGCGTCGAGACGCTGGACTATCACCACGGCAAGCACCACCAGGCGTACGTCACCAACCTGAACAAGCTCATCGCGGGCACGCCGCAGGAGAATGCGAGCCTCGAGGAGATCGTGAAGAACTCGTCGGGCGGCATCTTCAACAACGCGGCCCAGGTCTGGAACCACACGTTCTACTGGAACAGCATGAAGCCCGGCGGAGGCGGCGAGCCCACGGGCGCCATCGCCGACGCCATCAACGCGAGCTTCGGCAGCTACGCCGCGTTCCGTGAGCAGTTCGTCGCGGCCGCCACCACGCAGTTCGGCTCGGGCTGGGCCTGGCTGGTCAAGAGCGGCGACAAGCTCGAGATCGTGAAGACCGGCAACGCCGAGACCCCGCTCACCACGGACAAGAAGCCGCTGCTCACCATCGACGTGTGGGAGCACGCGTACTACGTGGACTACCGGAACGCCCGCCCCAAGTACATCGACACCTTCCTCGACTCGCTGATCAACTGGGACTTCGCCAACGCGAACCTGGCCTGATTCCGACCGCGAATGCGGCTCGTGCGCCCTCCGTGGAGTCACCCGCGGGGGGCGTTCTCGTTGGTGCGGGAGGCCGGCGGCAGGGCTCCGGTGACCTGCCGAAAATTGGACCCTGCGGCGCCGTTCTGAAATGGGACTGGTTCGGAGCACTGGCTCCCGACGAGGCACACCATGCAACCACAGATCGAGCGCAGGTCGCACGCACAGCGCGTGCCGATGGACCAAGGGGTCGTCGAGGTCTCCTTCTTGGAGTACGGCGAGACCGCACCGGCGGACGCCGTGAACATCGCCGAAGGCGGAATCTCGCTTCGCGCGTCCATCGTCCCCGAGGTGGGCACCGAGATGCGCTGCGCCTTCCCCATGCCGGACGGCCAGTCCATCGAGGCCGACTGCGAGGTGGTCTGGGCCCAGCACAGCGGCCCCTACGCCGGGGAGTTCGGGCTGCGCTTCGTGGACATCGCGCGGCTCGATGAAGAGCGCATCCGCGACTACGTGGACGCGCATCAGGCGCACGCCCGCGCGGAGTGGGACGACTCCGCTGCCGAGGACTCGGACGGTGGCTACGTGGACGACTCGGACCCCGGTCACGAGGCGCGCGTCTCCGACGGCTACGAGCTGAGCCCCGCCGAGCAGCGCGAGCTGAGCAAGCCGCCCGGCATCCCCGACACCATCCGCCTCTACATCGACGGCGTGGGCACTCCGGTCGCGGCGTCCGTCGTGCAGGCCACCCACGAGGCGCTGGTGGTGGCGCAGGAGCTGCCGTTCTTGCGTGAAGGCATCGCCATCGCCGCCGTGGAGGACGGTCCCAAGGGGCGGCTCGCGTGGGTGGAGCTGCGCGTGGTGAACGGCGTCCCGCGCCTGATGCTGACGATCCTGTTCAAGGACGAAGCGAGCGACACAGCCAAGAGCGACACGGCCGCCGTGCGCAACGCAGCAGCCTACGCGAAGACCGAGCTGCGCAGCCCGATCGACACGCTGCCCGATCCCGAAGAGGTCATCGAGCGCACGCCGACCCCGGCCGTGACGGAGGCCGCGCCCATCGTGAGCGCGCGCCGCGACTCCGAGCCGCCCGTCGTGGCGCGCAACGTGGTGGACGCGCGCGTCTCGCACGTGCCCATCCGGGGTCAGGTCAGGGCCTTCGACTGGAAGGACTCGCTGGACGATGACGTCTACGACGAGGGCGAAGCCGGCGGAGACCTGATCGAAGACGTCGCGGACGACGTGTCCGTCCAAGACATGCACCCGGACCTGGCCGACGCGCTCGGCACCGCCGCGCACGTGCGCCGGGCCGCGCCGGTCGCTGCCGCCGTGGAGGCTGCCGCGCGCGACCACGTGCTCGACGAGGCGCTCCACGAAGACGAGCTACACGAAGACGAGCTGGGCGACTCTCCGGTCGACCGCCTGTCGTTCATGCTGCGCACGCGGACCCGCCAGCTGGGCGAGCGCGCCAAGCCGATGACCGACCGCGCGCGCGAGCTCTCGAAGCAGGGCGTGCGTGGCATCCTCCCCGCCCTGCGCGCCTTGTTCGCGCAGCTGGTGCTGTTCGCCAGCGCGCTGCGCAAGAAGGCCGCCCCCGCCGCGGCGTCGTTGCTGGGCCGCACGCAGGACACCGTGGCGCGGCTGCGCTCGGGCCAGGCGTCCACGCGCGGTGTGGCCAAGGGTGCGCGTCCGGTTCGCCGTCAGCAGTCGCGCATGGGCGCGAACGGTCGCCCGGTGGTGGCGCCTGCCGAAGTGAACACGCGCCTCGACCCCCAGCGCGCGCGGCGTCGCACGGTCTTCCTGTCGGCGGTGGCCTTCTTGTTGGTGGGCACCACCGTGTGGGCGCTGACCGGCGACGAGCCCGTCGAGACCACCACCGCGTCCGACGCGAGCGAGTCCCCCAGCGCCACCGAGGCCGCCGCCCCGAGCAGCGCCGTGGTCTCGCCCTACGTGAACCCGAACGCCGACGTGGCCCCCGCGGCGCCGTCGGCGGAAGAGCTCGCGGCCGCCATCCCGAGCGGCCCCACGCCGGGCCCGCTGGCCGAGCCCACTTACCCCACGCTGGGCGAAGAGCGCCCTGCCGCGCCGGGCAGCGTGGCGAGCGACTCGCCCTACGCCGAGGGCGAGGCCGTGGCTGCCGAAGCCGAGCCGTCTCCCGCAGCGGCCCTCAGCCGCTCGTTCGGCGCGGAGTCCGTGAGCAACGCGCGCTCCTTCGAGATCACCATGAGTCAGGCCCTGACGGGCGTGCGTGGCCGCGCGGAAGGCAACGGCTTCGTGGTGGACATCCCGAACGCGCTCGCGATGAGCGGCGCGCGCATCATCAGCCGCAACCACCCGATGGTCGCGCGCAGCCACATCCTGAACCACGGCGACCACTCCACGCTGACCATCGAGTTCGCCGAGGGGCAGTCGCCGGCCTACCGCGTGTTCACGCGCGGCGCGACGCTGCACATCGAGATCGCGCGCTGAGCGCCCGAGCGTGGGCCTCCCCGTTGGGGTGGCCTACGTCAGTCTTCCCCGGGGCTGGAGCCTCGGGAGGACGCGCGGTCGAGGTCCAGGATCTTCTGCTCGCCCACGTAGTTGCGCGTCTCGTACTTGGTGACGCGCCCGATCTTGCGGACGATGTCGGCCATGCGCTGCGCCTCGCTCACCATGGTGCCCGCGGCGCGGTGCTCGGCGCTGCCCGGCGTGAGCTTGCGCTCCAGCAGCTCGGCGTAGGCCATGATGCTGGTGAGCGGCTGGTTGAGCTCGTGCGCGGCGGTGCCGGCTAGCTCCGCCAACACCGCCTGACGCTCGGTGTGCTCCAGCTTCTGGTGCACCTCGGCCAGGCGCTGCTGCGTGCGAAGGCGCTCGCGCAGGTCGGTGAAGATGCCGAAGGTGGCCGCCGGCTCGCCGCGCTCGAAGATGAGGGCCGCCGAGATCTGGATGGGGATCTGCTCGCCGTTCGCGCCCTTGGCGTCCACGCGCGTGGGCACCAGGCGCCCGAAGCCGCCGTGACCTTCCGACATCAGGCGGTCGCGCACCAGCGACCAGCCCTCTCCGTCGTACAGGTCCGACAGGTTCATGCGGCCCACCACGTCGGCAGCGCGGTAGCCGTAGATGCGCTCGGCGCTGGGGTTGAACAGCACGATGTTGCCGTCCATGTCGCCGGCCACGATGCCGTCCACGCTGGCGTCGATGAGCGACTCCAGGAACTCCATGGTCTTGATCAGCTCGGCCTCGGTCTGGCGCTGGACCGTGACGTCCTGGCACGACACCAGCACCTTCGCGTCGCCGATGGCGAGGGCCGCGAACGAGCAGTTGAGGATCACCTCGCTGCGGTCCTTGCGCACGAAGCGGATGTCGGCGCCGCGCGGGTAGACCCCGGCCGCGAAGCCGTCCCACAGCGCGCGGGTGCGCTCGCGCTCGGCCGCAGCCACCAGCAGGCGGATGGCCAGGCCCTTCATCTCGTCGGCCGAGTAGCCCAGCATCTCGTGCGCGCGCGGGTTGGCGAACAGCAGCGAGCCGTCAGCAGCCAGCACGGCGATGCCCTCGGCGGCGGAGGCGAACAGCTCGGCGTAGCGCTCGAGTCCCGCGAGCCGGCGCTCGGCCTCGAAGCGCGCGAACGTGACCTCCTGCGTGTGATCGCGCAGCGACTGCATGACGCGGGCGTTGCGCAGCGCGACCGCCGTGGCGTTGGCGACGGCCTGGCAGTAGCGCATCTCGCGCGGGTGCAGCACGCGGTGCGGTGTCTCGAGCCGAAGGAAGAACACGCCGATGGCCTGCGTCTCCCACACGATGGGGATGAGGACCATGGCGCCCAGGTCCTGCCCCACGGTCACGCCCTGCAGCACGGGGTGCGTGCGCACGTCGTCGATCGTGAGCGGCTCGCGGCAGCGCAGCACCTCCCGGATCTCGGGGTAGTCCGCGAGGTCGATGGCGAGGTTGGTGAGCGTCTCGTCGTCGCTCGCCACCATCACGTAGCCGGTCTCTTCCGACGACGAGCCGTCGGTGTCCGGCGCCAGCACGATGGAGATGCGCGCCGAGCCGATGGCGCGCGCCACGCGCCGCACCACGGAGAACAGGATGTCGCGGAAGTCGAGCGAGGACGTGAGCCGCTGCGTGAGCTCGAGCAGGGACTCGGCATCTTCGGCCGCCTCCACGAGCTGAGCCTGCCGCTGCCGCGCGGTGGCGCTGACCTCGCAGCGGGCCCGCCACTGCCGGGCGTCGAGCGGAGCCAGGAGCACGTCCGAGGCCCCGCGCGCGAGCCAGGTGGCCGCATCATCGGTCTCGCTGCCGTCCAGCAGGACCAGCAGGGGGAGCTGCGCACCGAGGGCCACGTGCGCCCCCGCGAGCGCGTCGGTGTCCGCGGGGAGGATCACGCCTCCGTCGGCGGTGCCGGTCTCGGCCAGCAGGGCCAGCAGCTCGTCGACGGACGCAAAGCCGCGGGCAGGCACTTGGCCACCCAGCGCGGACAATACGCGTTCACGCCTAGCGGCGTCGTGGTCGACCACATAGGCGGCGGGGTTGGGGGGGTTCATCTCGCTCAAGGAAGTCGGCGCTAGACCGTCGGTGACTCGCTGGACAGCATATCAGGGGCTCTCGAACGCGGGTATGAAATGGCAGACGGCTAGATCTCGAAGGCCATGGCCTCGACCCGCGCCAGCTCGCGCACCCGCAGGATCTCCGAGGTGTACTCGCTCATCTCTTCGCGGATCGCCTCGCTGGTGAGGTCCACCATGCTCTCCACCACCGGGGTCACGGAGGCCAGGGTCTCCGACAGCCCGCGGGCGAGATCGTCGAGCCGCCGGTCCAGCTCTTCGAGGTCCCGCTCGGTCTCGGCCACCACGGCCTCGAGCATGCGGTCGTGCGCCGTGCCCAGGTCCTCCAGCACCTCGGCCGGGACCACCTCGGGGAACATGCGGGCCAGCCGCACCAGGTTGCGCCAGGTCTCCTCGGCTTCGACCGGGTCGGGGCGCCGCCCGCGCAGGCGCTGCCCGCCCGCCTCCAGCTGATGGAAGGCCTCGCGGTACTGCGCGAGCTGCACGTGGTACTGCATCTCCCCCACCTGCGGCCACAGGTAGTGGGTGCGCGTGTGGCGCTGCTCGGTGGCCACGTCCTTGAGGCCCTTGCTGGACTCGGGCAGGCGGCTGAAGAACGCGGCCGCCATGCGGTCGGACTGCTCCAGCAGCGCGCGGTTGGCGATGCGGCGCCGCAGCCGGTGCACGCAGCGCTGAAGGAGCATGAGCGCCTGCTTGCTGGCCACGCGCGTGGCCTCGTCCAGGTTGGCGCCGTACTCGCGGGCCCAGGCCACCAGCTGGTTGCGGTGACGGGCCTCGATGTCGAGCGTGACGCGCGGCAGGTCCAGCTCCATGGCGCGCAGCTCGCGCAGGTTGCGGTGCGAGCGCACGTACAAGACCACGTAGATGGTCAAGTAGAAGGCGCCGTACAGCAGCAACCACAGGCTGAGGCCCAGGGTGGTGGCCAGGTGGTCGTTCAGCCAGCGACCGAAGTCGCCGCTCAGCGGGACACGCAGGCCGCGGGCCACCTCGCGCTCGGCCCACTCCACGAGGTGCAGGCGCACCGAGAAGGTGAAGTCCGTGACCAGCGCCAGCAGCACGATGGCCACGAGCCCCAGGCGCCGCATGAGCACGGCGAAGGGCACGCTGGCGTTCTGCGAGATGCGCACCACGTGGCGCGAGCCGTAGACCACGTCGGCCGCGCCCAGCACGAAGGCGAAGAGGCGCGGGGCCACGCCGTAGCGGGACTGCACCTCCAGCTTGAAGAGGCCGGGGTCGGGCTGACCCACCACCACCACCTGCGGAAACGCGAGGTCGAGGTGCACCGGGCGCGGGGGCCCGTTGACGCGCGGCACCTCCAGCACACAGGCGTGGTGCTCGGTCGGCTTGCTCGGGCTCTCGTCCAGCGAGGCCACGAAGTCGTTCACGCGCTCGCGGCGGCTCGCGTTCAGCTCCTCCATCATGGCCTGCAGGCGAGCCTCGATGCGCTTCACGTACGCGATGGGGCTGCGGTCGCGGCCCTGCGCCACCTCGGACCAGGAGACGTCGGCGCCCTGCTCGAAGCGCACCAGGCTGGTCTCGGCGCGGCCCGTGAGCTTGTTCAGGGCGGTGGAAGCCAGCTGCGCCTGCAGCTTCCGGAAGCGCATGAACCACATCACCTTGTGGATGAAGTACAGCAGTGACAGCAGCATCACGCCGTAGAACGCACCCACGAAGATGTTGGCCATGACGCCCATCGCGGGCCGCATCTAGCACCCGGCCCCGAGGGGAGCATCCCGCCAAAAAGGAGCCTCCGCGGGGCTGGTCAGCGGCGCACCCGCGGGCTACAAGGCGCCATGCGTTACCGTCAGGCGTTCATCCCCACGCTCAAGGAAGTTCCCAAGGACGCCACCAGCCCGTCGCACGTGCTGCTGCTGCGCGCCGGCTACGTCCGCATGGTGGGCGCGGGCATCTACGAGATGCTGCCGCTGGGTCACCGCGTGCTGAGCAAGATCAGCAACATCGTGCGCCGCGAGATGAACGGCGCGGGCGCCCAAGAGCTGCTCATGCCCGCGCTGCTGCCGGCCGACTACTTCCGCGAGACCGGCCGCTGGGAGAGCTTCGGCGACGCGCTCGTGCGCCTCAAGGACCGGCGCGGCAACGACTACCACCTCGGGCCCACGCACGAGGAGATCATCACCGACCTGGTGCGCCGCGAGGTGAAGAGCTACCGGCAGCTCCCGCTGAACCTCTACCAGATCCAGATGAAGTTCCGCGACGAGGCGCGCCCGCGCGGTGGCCTCTTGCGCTGTCGCGAGTTCCTCATGAAGGACGCCTACTCGTTCGACGTGACCATGGAGGCCGCGGAGAAGAGCTACGCGCAGATGCGCGACGCGTACCACGCCATCTTCAAGCGCCTGGGCCTGACCTACCGCGTGGTGAAGGCCGACAGCGGCGCCATGGGCGGCAGCACCAGCGCCGAATTCCAGGTGCTCACCCAGACGGGAGAAGACGCCATCGTGGCGTGCTCGAAGTGCGAGTACGCCGCCAACGCCGAGGTGGCCGAGGCCCAGCGCTCGCCCCGCAGCGACGCGGCCGCGGGTGACCTGCCCGCGCTCGAGAAGGTGCGCACCCCCAAGGTGAAGAGCATCGACGACGTGGTGGCGTTCTTCGCCGACAACGTGCCCAGCGTGAGCGGCGTCACCGCGGCTACCTGCATCAAGTCGCTGGTCTACGTCGTCACCAAGATCGCCACGGGCGAGACCGAGACGCTGCTGGTGGTGGTGCGCGGCGACCACGAGGTCAACGAGATCGGCCTGCTGCGCCATGTAGGCTTCGACGAGGCCCGCATGGCCACCGAAGAAGAGGTCAAGGCCGTGGCCGGTGCCGCGCCGGGCTTCATCGGTCCCGTGGGCTTCACGGGCCGCATCGTGGTGGACCAGGACGCCGCCGCCGTGGCGAGCGCCGTGGGCGGCGCCAACGAGAACCCCTTCCACTACGCCAACATCGTGCATGGCCGCGACTACACGGGCGAGCTGGCCAACGTGCGCCTGGTGCGCGCGGGTGACCTCTGCACGCAGTGCGGCGCGCCGCTCGAGACCTACAAGGGCATCGAGGGTGGCCACGTGTTCATCCTGGGCACCCACTACTCCGACAAGATGGGCGCCACCTACCTGGACGAGGGCGGCGTGAAGCGCTCCATCGTGATGGGCTGCTACGGCATCGGGGTCTCCCGCCTGATGGCCACCGCGGTGGAGCAGCACCACGACGAGCAGGGCATCCGCTGGCCCATGCCCATCGCGCCGTTCCAGGTCATCGTCACCGTGCTGGGCGACACCGAGGAGCCCGTGGCGGCGGCCAACACCATCTACGAGGGCCTGCGCGCCAACGGCGTGGACGTGCTGCTGGACGACCGCGAAGAGCGCCCCGGCGTCAAGTTCAAGGACGCGGACCTGCTGGGCATTCCGCTGCGGGTGACCGTGGGCGCGCGCACCCTGGCCGAGGGCAACGTGGAGCTGAAGGAGCGCACGGCTGCCGACGTGGCGCTGGTGCCGGTGGCCGACGTGGTGGCCCGCATCACGGAGCGCGTGGTGGCGCTGGGCGGGGAGCTCGCCAAGTGAAGGAGACCGGCGGCGACTACGAGACCCCGACCCGCCGGATCATCCTGCTGGGCCTCGCCTTCGCGGCGCTAGTGGCCATTGGGGTGCTGACCGTGCTGCGGCCCGAGCTCGAGCAGGAACCCGAGCGGACCCCGGCCGGCGCCGAGGCCGCCGCCGCCCCTGAGCCAGCCCCGGTGGAATGAAACCGGGCCGACGAGCGTCGCAGGGGTGTCCCGATACCCGCCGATAGCCCCAGCTTTTGCGTTATTGGCCACCATTACTCACACTAGAGACCGAGTGACCCGTCGTCCCCCCCGACTCTCAGCACCCTCCCTGGCCTGGGCCGTGATCGCGGCGCTGCTGTTCGGTGGTGCCCTGGCCGCGCCCGCGGTGGCGAGGGCCGATGGCGGCGGCGCGTGTGCATCCGACGAGAGCCCCTGGTGGTCGGCCGACCCGGTGAGCTGTGACGACGGGACCGCCGCGCTGTCGCATCCCTCGTCCAGCACCCCCATCCTCACCCCGCACACCCCCCGTGTGCGGACGACCGAGCCGGCACCGGCCAACGCGCCGGCCCACGCCAGCGTCCCGGCCATCCCTGCGGACGCCGCCCTGCCCTTCGCGCGCGCCCGGGAGATGGCCGCGGCAGGTCAGCTGGAGCCGGCCCTCACCCTGCTGGCCGAGACCGAGGTCTCGTTCCCGCGCCTCGCCGACCGGGTGGCGCTGCTGCGCGCCGAGCTGCTGATCGACGCCGCGCGCTACGACGAGGCCCTGCCCGCCCTGCAGCAAGCTCGCCGCAGCGTGGACAGTGAGGTGCGCGTGCTGGCCGAGATCGCCGAGGTGCGCGTGCGCATCCTGCGTGACGACCCGCGCGCCGAGGGCCTGCTGCGCGCGCTGTGCGGCCGCTATCACGAGCTGCCCTCCGAGGCCGACCTGCGCTTTTTGCTGGGGGAGTCGCTGCTGCGCCGCGAGCGCCTCACGCAGGCGGCCGAGGTGTTCCGCAAGCTGGACCTGCACTTCCCCGGAACGTCGCCGGCCCAGGCCGGGCTCGTGCTCCTCGAGCGCCTGCGCAGCGAAGGCGTCCGCGTCCGCCGCCAGCTGACCACCGAGCGCGTGGACCGGGCCGAGCGCCTGGTGAGCCTGGGTCACCACGAGCTGGCCCGCACCGAGCTGACGGCCCTCGCTGAGGTGCGCCTCAGCCGCCCGCTGCGCTCGCGCGTGCACCTTGCCGCCGCGGCCCTGGCGCGCCTCGAGGGGCGCTGGAGCGAGGCGCTCACGCATCAGCAGCAGGGCATCCGCCAGTCGCCGGCCGTGCCGCCCGAAGAGGCCGAGGCGCGCGCCGAGCGGGCCGCCGAGCTGCTCACCGCGTCGCTCTCGCGGGACGTGGCGCTGGCCACCGAGCGCATCGAGCACCTGGTGGGCCGCCGTGAGTACTCGGCGCTGGCGAGCTCGCAGCTGGTGCAGGTCGTCGGCGTGGCTGCCCGCGCGGGGCTCGCCGAGCCGGTGCGTGCCGCCACCCACGTGCTGGCCGAGCGCGACCTGGCCATCGACGCGCGCATGGACGTGGCGCTCGAGGCCATGGGTCTGGCCGACGATGCGGACCTGCTGCGCATGTTCGAGCCGCTGGCCCACACGCGCAGCCAGCGCGGCATCCAGGCGGCGTACTACAAGGCCCGCGCGCTCGAGCGCCTGGGCCGCGTGGAAGAAGCGCGCGCCGCCTACCGCGAGGTGAAGGCCCACGACATCACGCCGCAGCAGTACTACGCCATGTGGTCCGACGTGCGGCTCACGGCCATGCGCGCCGCGCAGGACGCCGACGCCCACCGCCTCGACGCCGCGGCCACCGTGCACGCCGAGGGCATGCGCCCCGTGCCGCCCGCCAGCGCCCACGAGGCCATGCAGCTGCGCGTGGACCTGCCGGCCCTGGCGGCGCGCCTCCAGCCCTTGGCCGAGGAGCACGGCGACGCCTTCCCGTCGCTCCCGCGCGCGTACGACCTGCTGCGCCTGGGCGAGGTGGACACCGCTGGGCACGAGCTCTACGAGGCCTTCCTGCAGTGGCGTGACGCCCGCGGTCGGCCGCTGCGTCGCGTGGGCCTCGAGGGTGTGGCCCGCGGTGGTGACCGTCGCCGCGCCGGCGTCAGCTATGCGATGCGCCGCGAGCGCATGTCGCTGGCTCCCGAAGAGCGCATCGAGTTGGCCGAGATCACGGGCACGCTGGGTGACCACGGCACCGCCGTCGGCCTGGTGGGCTGGGCGCACGTGGGCACGCGTCCGCGCGCGCACGCTCACCTGGTGGAGCAGGCCGCGCTGCGCCACGGCCTCGACCCGAACCTGCTCTTCGCCATCATGCGCGTGGAGAGCGTCTACCAGCGCGGCATCATCAGCTACGCGGGCGCCATCGGCCTCACGCAGATCATGCCGCGCACGGGCCGGCTCATCGCCGAGGCGCGCGGCATGGAAGACTTCGACACCGGTGACCTGGTGGACCCCGCCGTCAACCTCGACTTCGCCGCGTGGTACCTGGCGTCGCTCATCGAGCGCTTCGACGGGCACCTGCCGCTGGCCATCGCCAGCTACAACGGCGGGCCCCACAACGTGCGGCGCTGGCTGCGGCAGCACGGCCCGGCGCAGCCCGTGGACGCCTTCCTCGAGTTCATCCCGTTCGAGCAGACGCACCGCTACGTGCGCCGCGTGCTGACGCACTACCAGGCGTACCGCGCCCAGGTGGAGCTGCCGCCCGAGACGCTGTCCATGTCGCTGCCGAGCGGCGACGACCACGCCATCGCGTTCTGAGGCGCGCGTGAGCGAGACGCTGGACGTCGTGGTGCTCGGGGCCGGTGCTGTCGGCCTCGCGTGCGCGCGCGCCTTGGCGTTGCAGGGCCGTGAGGTGTTCGTCATCGAGCCCGAGGGCGGCATCGGGCGCGGGACGTCCAGCCGCAACAGCGGGGTGATCCACGCGGGGCTCTACTACCCGCGCGCGTCGTGGAAGGGGCGGCTGTGCGCCACGGGTTCCCAGCTGCTGTACGCGTATTGTGCCGAGCACGGAGTAGCCCACGAGCGCACGGGCAAGTGGATCTTGGCCACCAACGCGAACGAGCTGCCGGCGCTCCGGGCGCTGGCGCAGAACGCCCGCGGCAACGGGGTGGACCTTCATGACGTGAGCCAGAGCGAGCTGCGCGCGCGGGAGCCGCTGCTCCGCGCCGAGGCCGCGCTGTGGTCGCCGCGCTCGGGCGTGGTGGACGTGCACGGCCTGATGGAGGCGCTCGCCCGCGACGTGCGCGAGCACGGTGGTCAGCTGGTGCTGGGCCAGCGCTGCCGCTCGCTGCGGCGCGCTGCCGCTGGCTGGGAACTGGAACTGGAGAGCAGCGCCCCGCCGGCCGAGCACGTGCCTCCCGATGATGGAATCCGAGGCGAGCACGCCACCGAGGTCCTGCACGCCCGCCACGTGGTGAACGCCTGCGGGCACGCCGCGCCGGACGTGGCGCGCTGGGCCGGCGTGGACCTCCGGGCGCGCGGTCTGTCACCAAGCCTCTACCGCGGCGACTACCTGAGCATGTCCCCCGCTGCACCACGACCGAACTGCGCGCTGGTCTACCCGCTGCCGCAGCAGCATGGCTTGGGCGTGCACCTCACGCGCGACCTCGGCGGCCGGCTGCGCGCGGGCCCCGACGCCTATCCCGTGGACCGTGTGGACACGTCGCTCACGCGCCTCGACGCGCAGGCCTGGGCCGAGAAGGCCGAGCGCTTCGCCGAGGCCGTGCGGCGCTACCTGCCCGGCGTTCAGGCCGCCCACCTCGAGCCCGAGTTCGCGGGCGTGCGGCCCAAGCTCACGCCCGAGGACGGGGGCCCCACGGACTTCGTGCTGCTCGGCCCCGACGACACCGGCGCGCCCGGCATGGTGCACCTCTTGGGCATCGAGTCGCCCGGCCTGACCGCCTGCCTCGCCATCGCCGAGTGGGTTGCAACGCGCCTCGAAACCCGTACAACCGTCGCCTAACCCAAAGGGAACTCATGTCCGCGAACGCTCACAAGGTCGTCATCATTGGCAGCGGCCCCGCCGCCCACACCGCCGCGATCTACTGCGCCCGCGCCGAGCTCAAGCCGGTGCTGTTCGAGGGCTTCATGGCTGCTGGCGTGGCCGCCGGCGGTCAGCTGACCACCACCACCGACGTGGAGAACTTCCCGGGTTTCCCGGACGGCGTCATGGGCCCCGAGCTGACCGACCGCTTCCGCGCGCAGTCGCTGCGCTTCGGCACCGTCATCCACACCGAGACGGTCAACGAGGTGGACTTCAGCCAGCGCCCCTTCCGCTTCAAGGCCGACGGCCAAGAGGGCACCGCCGAGGTCATCATCATCGCCACGGGCGCCACCGCGAAGCGCATGGACATCCCGGGCGCGGGCGACGGCGAGTTCTGGCAGCGCGGCGTCAGCGCCTGTGCCGTGTGCGACGGCGCGCTCCCGCCCTACCGCAACCAGCCGCTGGCCGTCATCGGCGGTGGCGACTCCGCCGTGGAGGAGGCCAGCTTCCTCACCAAGTACGGCAGCAAGGTCTACCTGGTGGTGCGCCGCGACGAGCTGCGCGCCAGCAAGATCATGCAGCAGCGTGCCTTCGACAACCCGAAGATCGAGATCCTCTGGAACACCGAGGTGACCGCGTGCAAGGGCTCGGACGGCCTCGAGAGCATCACCGTGCTGAACAACAAGACGGGTGAGTCGCGCGACCTCGCCGCCACGGGCCTGTTCTTCGCCATCGGGCACGTGCCGAACACCGCCTTCCTGAACGGTCAGATCACCACCGACGACCAGGGCTACATCATCACGCAGCCCGACTCCACGGCCACCAACGTGCCGGGCGTGTTCGCGGCCGGTGACGTGCAGGACAAGAAGTGGCGCCAGGCCATTACAGCCGCTGGCACAGGCTGCATGAGCGCGCTCGAAGCGGAACACTTCCTCGCCGCGCACGGCAGCTGACGGTAGACTGCACGTCATGCCTTCTCCTGCCGTCGACGTCTCCGCTGCTCCGAGTGAAGTCCTGTTGGTGGAGCGCTTCCTCGGCGCTCTCGAGCAGCTGGATGCCAGCGCGATCATCGACCTGGTGAGCGACGACATCGTCTATCAGAACGTGCCGCTCCCGCCCGCGCGCGGCCGTCAGCAGTTCGAGCAGCAGCTGGGCCTGATGGCGCGGCACATGACCGAGTTCAAGGTGGACTCCGCGCGCTACGAGACGCGCGGCGACACCGTGCTCTGCAACCGCTACGACACCCTGGCCGGCAACGGCTGGAGCATGCGCCTCTGGGTCGAAGGCGAGTTCGTGGTCCGCAACGGGCACATCGTGCGCTGGGTCGACCGCTTCAGCTGGGCGCGCCTGCTGTTGTCGAGCGCGCTGACCACGCCGCGCTTGCTGGTGCACCTGGCGAAGAAGCTCAGCCGCTGATCCTTCGTCGAGGCGGCGTGCCGCGGCCACGGCGACTCGACGGCATCGCCGCCGAGCCGCACGAGAGTCCTCGAATGTTGCGCGCCGCTCGCTCTGCGCTGCTACCGACGAAGTCGGACCCATGACTGGAGGGCCGGATGCCGAGCCGCAGAATCGAACCCATCCCATGCCTCGCACTGCTGGCCTTGCCGTTGGTGTCCGGGTGGAGTGCACCCGCCAGCGCGGAGACGTTCGTGGTCACGCAGGTCGCGAACCCCGCCGTGGTGGACGTGGTGGGAGCCGACTGCGACACGGAGGGCGCGAACGACACGATCGACATGGGCGCCTTGTGCGGCGGGACGAGCGCGCCATGCGACGGGCCCGGCATCTCGCTCGCCGAGGCCATCTGCGCGGCGAACGTGACCCCTGGCCCCGACACGATCGAGCTCGCTCCCGGCGCGACCTACGAGGTGCCGTGCACCCACAACTCCTGGTACGGGCGCAACGCGCTGCCCATCATCACGAGTGAGATCGTCATCGAAGGCAACGGAGCTCGCATTGAGCGAGTGTCGGCGGGCTACTGCCGCTTCTTCTTCGTGGCAGGCGCATGTGCCGAGTCGCAGGCACCGACCGTCGGCCAGCTGGCCCCACGAGGCCACCTCACCCTGCGCCACCTGACGCTGGCGAACGGCTGGGTGCGAGGGGGCGAGGGGCGCGATGGTGGAGGGGGAGGGGCTGGACTGGGCGGCGCCATCTTCAACGAAGGAACGCTCGACGTGGAGGGGGTGCTCTTCCTGTCCAACCACGCCGAGGGCGGGCACGCGGTCTACAGCGAGAGCCACGGAGCAGGCGGCGGCCTCTCGGGTAGGGGTGGAAACTTTCGGGTAGGCCCCCTTGGCCTGAGCGTTGGTTTTGGCGGCGGCTTCGGGGGCGTCAACTTCGGCGATGGTGACTTCCGCATCGGCGGCGGGTTCGGGGGATGTAGGACTTCGCGTCCGTCGCCGGGCTTCGGTGGAGGGTCGTGCACAGTCGCACCCTTCACCCACACCGGCGAGACCGGGGGCTTCGGTGGCGGCGGCGCGGCGTTCCGGGGCGGCGGCTTCGGGGGCGGCGCGGGCTACAACGGAGACGGCGGCTTCGGCGGAGGCGCGGGCGGACGGCCCACGACCGGGGAACCCGTCAGGTCGGGCGGCTTCGCGGGTGGCGCCAACGACGACGTTCTGGGCGCCGGCGGAGGCGGGCTCGGGGGCGCGGTCTTCAATCTGCGGGAACGATGCGCGCGCTGAACTGCACGTTCGCGGGCAACGAGGCGCGCGGCGGGGTCAGCCGGTTTGCCGTCAACCCGCCGGTCAACATCACGGGTGGCGCGCACGGCGGTGCCATCTTCAACCTGAACGGGCACCTGGTGCTGCGGAGCACGTCGTTCGCGACGAACACGCTGAGCGGAGCCACGACGATGTCGTCCGGAGCGCCTTCGGGATTGGACGTCTACTCGAAGGCCGCGCACGACGCGGTGCCCAGCGAGCAGCGTGACGATGCGCTGGTAGAGCTACATCACTGCATCCTGGCCAGCGCTGCCGGAGGAGCGACGGCGCTGGTCAACGACGCGTCGGACGCGGGCACGCTCGTCTCCGACGTGATCGGGGCCGAGAACATCATCGTGTCGTTCGCCGGGAGCGTGGCGTCGGGCGCGGTCATCAGCGTGAACGACCCGCAGCTCGACGCTCTCGCCGACAACGGCGGCGCAACATGGACGATGGCGCTGCCCAGCTCGCAGACGGTTGCGCCCACGAGCGCGTTACCGTGCGATGACCTCGCTGGTGGACCACTGCTAACGGACCAACGCGGTGCCGCGCGGCCCATGTCCTGCTGTGACCCGGGCGCCTACCAACGCACCATCACGTGCGACCCGAGCGGCGGAGACGCCGGGGTGGATGCCGGGATGGATGATGCGGGCGTGAACGACGCGGGTCCGAGCGACGCGGGTCTCGATGACATGGGTCCGAGCGACGCGGGTCTCGATGACATGGGTCCGAGCGACGCGGGTCTCGATGACGTGGGTACGGGCGACACCGGGGTTGATGACGCTGGCGCGATGGACGCCACCCTCGACGACTCGGGAGTCGTGCTTCCCAGAGACGATGCCCAGGTGCCGGACCCTGACGCGGGGATGGACTCGAGTGTCCGGAGCGACATGAGCGTGGCGGGCGACGCTGGCGCGGGCACCGGGGGGCTTGGTGGCGGGAGCTGTACCGTCACCCCGTCAGCGGGGCCAGCGGCCAGCTCGTGGCTGCTCCTGCTCGCGCTCGCCGTGCTCTCCCTTCGGCGGCGTAGCCGCGCGCGACCAACGAAGTGCTAGCTCGCGGGTCTCCGGGCCCCGTCAGCGCTTCCGGATGTGTGGCGCCACGTCCCGCCCGATGTACGTGTCGCCCTGGAACCGCTCGTCGTCCTGGTCCGGGTGGTCCACCGTGTAGTGCAGGCCGCGGCTCTCGGCGCGCGTCTTGGCGCAGCCGATGATCAGCTCGGCCACGTCGGCGATGTTGCGCAGCTCGAGCAGGTCGCGGTTCACCAGGTGGTCCCAGTAGTACTCGCGGATCTCCTCCTGCATGATCTTGATGCGCCGCGCCGCGCGCTCGAGGCGGCGGTCGGAGCGCACGATGCCCACGTAGTTCCACATGAAGCGGCGCAGCTCGTCCCAGTTCTGCGTGACGATGACGGCCTCGTGGCTCGGCGCCGCCGCGCCCGTGTCCCACTCGGGGATGCGCAAGTCGCCCACCAAGCCCGGCGACGCCACGATGCTGGTGGCCGCGCGGTGCCCGTAGACCAGCCCCTCGAGCAGGCTGTTGCTGGCCAGGCGGTTGGCGCCGTGCAGGCCCGAGCAGGTGACCTCGCCCACCGCCCACAGGCCGGGCAGGCTGGTCTTGCCGTCCAGGTCGATGACCACGCCGCCGCACATGTAGTGGGCCGCGGGCACCACCGGGATGGGGTCCTTCCGCATGTCCACGCCGTACTCCATGCACGCCTCGTGGATGTTGGGGAAGCGCTCGGCCAGGAACTCCGGCGACTCGTGGGTCATGTCCAGGAACACGCAGTCCTGACCCGTGCGCTTCATCTCGAAGTCGATGGCGCGCGCCACCACGTCGCGTGGAGCCAAGTCCTTCATGGGGTGATGCCGCTCCATGAAGGGTGTGCCGTCGGCCAGCCGCAGGATGCCGCCCTCGCCGCGCAGGGCCTCGCTGATCAAGAAGCTCTTGGCGTGCGGGTGGAAGAGCGAGGTGGGGTGGAACTGGAAGAACTCCATGTTCGCCAGCAGCGCGCCCGCGCGATAGGCCATGGCCACACCGTCGCCCGTCGCCACGTCGGGGTTCGACGTGTAGAGGTAGACCTTGCCCGCGCCGCCAGTGGCCAGCACGGTGGCGCGCGCCACGAACGTGAGCACCTCGCCGCTGTCCTCGTCCAGCACGTAGGCGCCGGCCACGCGCTGCTCCCCACCGAACTTGCTGAGCTCCAGCAGGTCGATGGCCATGTGGTGCTCGAGCAGCGTGATGCGCGGCTGCGCTTCCACCGCGGCCACCAACGCGCGCTGCACCTCGCGGCCCGTGATGTCGCCGGCGTGGATGACGCGCCGCGCGCTGTGCCCGCCCTCGCGCGTGAGGTCGAGGTCCTCTAGTTGCTGGCCGTCCGAGTCGCGCTGCCGGCTGAACTCCGCGCCGATGGCCATCAGCTCCTTGATGCGCGCGGGCCCGTCGGCGATGACCATCTCCACCACCTCGGGGTGCGAGATGCCCCCGCCCGTGGTGAGCGTGTCGGCCACGTGCGCCGCGAAGCTGTCGTCCGGATCCAGCACCGCCGCGATGCCGCCCTGCGCGTAGTTGGTGGCTGAGTCCTGACGCGTGCGCTTGGTGACGCACGTGACCGTGCCGTGCTTGCTGAGCTCGAGCGCGAGGGTGAGACCGGCGACGCCGGTGCCGATGATCAAGAAGTCCGTGTCGACGCGCATGGGAAGACGCAGCATATCAGGCTTGCCGCCCGAAGCTTCCCCACGTGATCGCAGACGTCGACGTTCGTAGTCGTGGACGTGGTCGTGGTCCTGAGCGTGGACGTGGTCCTAAGCGTGGGCGTGGGCGTGGGCGTCGACCTCAACGCAAGCGTCCATCGGCTCGTCGCAAGTCAGACAGCCCAACCACTCCTCCGCCGAAGGACGAGTTGGCGAGACTCGAGTCCCTCCCAAAGGGGGGGACATTATCCAGGAATCAAGGCCGCGGACTCCTTGCCCCGGCTCTCGAGCCGGGGTGGCCAAGTGCCTTGAAATCAGGCGATTCCGCAACACGACAGCCCACGACAGTCGCCGTCGCCGTCGCCGTCAAGGACCACGCCCACACCCACGCCTACGCCCACGACCACGACCACGCCCACGTACATCGGCGTCCGCGCTCGAGTCGGCCGCCCTCCCCCATCAGTCGAGGGTGTTCAGCAGCCCGCGCAGCTCACCGAGCGCGTGACCGTCCCCCGTGCGCTGCGCCGCGGCGATGCCCGCTTGGAGCGCGGCGCGCGCATCTTCCACGCGACCGAGCTGCTCGGCCACCTGCCCGGCCATGAGGTACGTGGGCACGTAGTCCGGGAACGTCTGCATCACTTGCTGATACGCGGCCAGCGCGTCGTCGAAGCGCTCGAGCGAGCGCAGCTCCATGGCGCGGGCGTAGTGCACGAAGGGGTCCTGGCTGCCCTTCGCGATCATCGTGTCGAACATGTCGAGGCGCTTGCTCATTCACCCTCCGAGACCACGCCCAAGTAGGGCAGGTTGCGCAGCTGCTGCGCGTGATCGAGGCCATATCCCACGACGAACACGTCGTCGATGGTGAAGCCCAGGTAGTCGATGTCCACGGGGATGCGCGCGCGCGCCGGCTTCTGCAGCAGCGCACACAGCTCGAGGGACGCGGGCCCGCGCGTGCGCAGGTTGTCGAGCAGGTAGGCCATGGTCAGCCCGGTGTCCACGATGTCCTCCACCAGGATGACGTGCTTGCCCTCGATCGAGCGGGTCAGGTCGCTCGTGATCTGCACCACCCCGCTGGTCTCGGTGGCGTCGCCGTAGCTGCGCACCGCCATGAACTCCACCTCGAGCGCCACGCGCTCGTCGATGGCACGCGCGAGGTCCGCCGCGAAGACGAAGCTACCCTTGAGCACGGCCACCAGCACCACGGAGCGCCCCTGGTAGCGCTCCGCGATCTCCCGCCCCAGCTCGCGCACGCGGGCGGCGATGATGTCGGCGCTGATCAGGGTCTCGACGGGCATGCCGGGAGACTCGACGCCGCGCGCGCGAGTGTCAAGGCGCGGCGGTCAGCGGCAGCACGGCGCTGCCCTGATCGATGCCCGACGCGAAGAGCTCGGGCAGGTGCGGCACCAACACGCCGAGGGTCAGCAGCAGACCCAAGAGACCCAGCGCAGCGCGCAGCGGCATGCCGGCGAAGTGCAGCGGGATTTGCGGAGCCGTGCGGCCCAGCAGGCCGAGGGTCAGCTCCACCAGCACCAGCGCGAGCGCGGCCGGCGCGGCCACCGAGACCGTCAGCGCGAGCGCGGCGGCCACCCAGCGCATGCCGCGCTCGGCGATCACGCCCCACGCGTCGCCCGGCAGCGGCGCGCCGATGGGGACCAGCTCGAGCCCTGCGGCGAAGGCGGTGAGCGCCACGCGGTGCCCCCCGAAGGTGAAGAAGAGCGCCACGCTCAGCAGCCCGAGCAGCGTGCCGAGCGGCGTGCTCTGCCCCCCGAAGAGCGGCCCCGTGAGGCTCCCGTTCTGCGAGCCGCGCAGCGCGTCGAGCCACTGCCCTGCCCCTTCGATGGCGATCAACGGGAGCGCCACCGCCAACGCGAAGAGCGCGCCGCGCAGCACCTCCACCACCAGCAGCAGAGGCAGCGCGAGCGGGTCGACGGCCACGCGCAGGTGCGCGAGCCCGAGCGGCAGCAGCGCGAGCGTCAGCACCAACGCCACCCCGGCGCGCACGAGCGCGGGCGCGGGCCGCAGCAAGAAGAAGGGCGCGAGAACCGTGAGCGGCGTGACCCGCGCGAACACGAGCAGCGCCACGTGCAGCGGATCGGCCTCACCCCACTCCGTCGCGAGCGGCCGCAGCAGCTCGTCGATCAGCTGCGCGGTCGGGCTCATCGCACCAGCTCGGGCAGCCCCTCGAACAACGCTTGCGTGAAGCGCGCGAGCTCGGCGCTGAGCGCGCCGCCCGTCAGCGCCAACACCAGCCCAACGGCCACCAGCTTGGGCACGAACGTGAGCGTCTGCTCCTGCACCTGCGTCACGGCCTGCACGAGACCGATGGACAACCCCACCACGAGGCTGGTGAGCAGCGCTGGACCGGAGAGGATCAAGGCCAGGTACAGCGCCTCGGTCGTCAGCCGCGTGAGCTCAGCCGGCTCCACGAGGTACTCCCATGTAGTCCATGTCGCACATGGACGCAGTGGAGCAGCAGAACACCCGGGCCGCAAGCCCCGAGGCAGAGACCGAGACGCGGTCCGAGGCCGTGGCCGCGGGGAGTCGAACTCTGCCCGGCTCAGTGCGCGAGCAGCAGCTTCACGATCCCGAACGTGCCGACCGCCACGAAGACCACCAGCGCGAGCTGCATGGGGAGGCCGAGCGCCGCGAGTCCGCGCTTCTTCTTCTTGGGCTTGCGCTTGGGCGGAGGCGCCGCGATGGCCGCGACGTTCACCTGCACCGAGGGCTCATCGCGCCGCACGGGCGCCGTGGCCGCGGGCTTCGGCTTCTCGGGTGGTGGTGCCTCGAAGCCAGCCACCGCCGCGTCGAGCGCCGACGCGTCCCACATCTCCGTCAGCTCGTCGGCTTGAGACTCGGTTGACTTGTCGTCGGGCGTGTCGGTCACGGCTTAGAGCGATGGTCGCAGAAAGGTGCGCGGAATGCCAAGCACCTTGCGCAACTTTCGCATGTGGGTGCTGTTCATCCGCCGGCGCTGAACACGACGGGGAAGCGGGTGTTGCCGCCATCCGACGACGCCGGGAAGCGCCAGCGCCGCACGCTCTGCTCGAGGCAGGCGCCGAGACCACCGAAGTCGCTGCCCGTCGCGCTGACGGCCGTGACGGTGCCACTCCGGCCGACGGTGACGCTGACGTCCATGCGCGCCCGCGGCGGGTTGGCCTGGCCGCGCGCAGCGCGCTCGTAGCAGGTCTGCAGCGCGCGCCGGTTGTTGCTGACCACGCGCTGCACGGCGGCCGCTTCGAGCGGGGGCGCGGCGGCCGCGGACATGCCGGTGCTGAGGTCTCCCGGCGTGACGGTCATGCCGGTGGGCGACTCGAAGGCCGCGAAGCGCGGATCGTCGGCCGCCGCCGTGGGCGTCATGGCCGTGGCCGTGGTCGCGGGCCGCGCGCCAGTGGTGCCGTGCCGCGGGGTGTCGGTCTCTTCGGGGACCGGTGCCTCGACGCCCGCATCCACGACGACAGGCGCCTCGGGCACCTCGAGCGGCTGCGGCACGACGGGGTCGGGGGTCGCGGTGGGCGGCGCGGCGGCCACGACCTCTTCGCGGGAGCCGAACCACTCGGAGCCCTTCATCCCGAGGACGACGCCGAAGAAGATGCCTGCCACGAGCATGCCCCAGACCCACACGGGGGTCTTCTGCGAGGACTCGCGCTCGCGCGGCGGCTCGGACACCCGCGGCGGAGGAGCGACGGGCGCGGCTGCCGGCTCGGCCGACGCCAAGACGGCGACGGGAGCCGTGCGCGCGGTGCGCGTGGGCGCGGGC
>CAZEAA010000053.1:10066-22553 GCA_964510015.1 uncultured Sandaracinaceae bacterium | reverse complement strand
CTGCGCCGGCCGCAGCTCGCGCACCACGGTCAGCAGGTCCGGCCGCGGGTCGCCTTCGATGTTGAGCTCCACCTGGAACGCCAGTGGGGCCAGCTCCTCCGCGATGGCGCGCACGTCGTCGAGCCGGATGTGCCGCTCGTCGGCGCGCGGGTGCACGGTGATGCCCGGCGCACCCGCAGCCACGCAGGCCCGCACCGCACGGAGCACGTTCGGCTCGTCTCCCCCGCGTGAATTCCGCAGGGTGGCGACCTTGTTCACGTTCACGCTGAGTCGAGCCATCGCGCGGTTATACGAGCGCGGGCCGGGGCGCGCCAACGGCGGCGGGTCGCGCGCGGCTCAGGTGGCCGGACCGTACGTCAGCGCATACCGGATGGGCCGCGGCAGGTGACTGCTGCTGATGCGCACCTCCACGGTGAGGTTGCCGTCGGCGCCGAGCGTGATGGTGTGGGTGCGGGTGCCTTGGGGGTTCACCATGGTCTGCACCAGGCGATGGCCCGTGATGCGCTGCGTGACCTGCGCGCTGCGGCCCTCGGGGGTGGTCACCTGGCGTGACGTGCCGTCGCTGGGCGTGCTCACCGTCTGGCCGTTGATGCGCGTGACGATGTTGTCGCCCTCGACCGCGATGCTGAACTGCGGATGCGCGCGGTTGGTGTCGCGCAGCTGAGCCGCGACCACCTCGCGCATGACCGGGTTGAAGTCCGCGAGCGCCGCGTCGATGGCTTGCTGGATGCCGCGCACCTCGTCCTGCCCACCCACGAAGCGCCAGCTGCCGACCACGCCGCTCCCAGCCTGGGCGTGCAGCGCGGTGGGCAACACGAACCCAGGCGCGAGCGCGCCCAGCACGAGGGCCAGCAACAACGACAGCGAGGAGAGCGGAGAGAGCAGGGCGCGTGACGACATGGCTGGCTCTCCTCTTGCCACATCCCGCCGTCCGTTGGCCACCCCGCGCTTTCCGGTCATGCTCCCCGTCCCGATGGACCCCCTCCTGACGCTCAAGCTGGTGCGCCTCGCCAAGCTGCTGGCCGCGTTCGCGTTCGTGGCCGGGAGCCTGGGCGCCGTCGTCCCCGGGGACTTCGAGCGCCAGCGCCTCATGGCGTACCGCGTGGCGGGGCCGGGGTTCGGGCTGACCTGGGTGTTCGGCATCCTGCTCACGTTCCTCACGGGCACGTCGCTCATCTCGACCTTCGTGCTGGCCGGCTTCGGACTGTCGTTCGTGACGCTCCACGCCGTGCTCTATTCAGCTGGCCGCCCCGAGCGCACTGGCCGCTGGCCGCTGGTCACCGTGGTCGGCTGTGTGACGCTCACCATCACGTTGATGGTGTTTCGTCCATGACGTCCGCTGTATCCTCCCCGCCCATGAACGTCAGCGCCAAGAGCATCATCCTCGAGATCCTCTCCGTCGCGCCCTTGATTCATGGGCCCAGCGTGCCCGTGCGCATCCTGGTGAAGGCCGCCGACGTCTTCGAGGTGGCCGAGAACAGCGTGCGCGTGGCCATCGTGCGCCTGCGGGCCGAGGGCCTGGTGGAGTCCGAAGAGCGCGGCCAGTACCAGCTGGGCCAGGCCGCGCTGCCCATCGACGAGCAGGTCTCGCGCTGGCGCTTGCTCGAAGGCCAGGTGCAGGCCTGGGACGGCAGCTGGCTCGCGTGCTTCACCGCCAACCTCTCGCGCACGGACCGCCCCGCGCTGCGCCGCCGCCAGACCGCGCTCAAGATGGCGGGCTTCCGGCGCCTGCGGCCCGGCCTGCACGTGCGCCCGGCCAACCTCAAGGGTGACCTCGCCTTCATCGGCCCGCGTCTCCGGCAGCTGGGCATGGAAGACAGCGCCGTGGTCTTCCGCATCGCCAGCCTCGAGCCCGCCGAAGAGGCCCGCGCCCGCAGCCTGTGGGACAAGAAGGCCCTGCGCGCGGTCTACCGCGACATGAAGGAGCAGCTGGACGCCAGCTCCCGGCGCATCGACCAGATGCCGCTCGAGGACGCGGTGCGCGAGGCCTTCCTGGTGGGCCGCGAGGCCGTCCGCTGGGTGGTCTTGGACCCCTTGCTCCCCGACGAGCTGGTGGCGGCCGACGAGCGCCGCACGCTGGTGTCCACGCTCGAGGCCTACTCGGACCGCGGCCTCGATCTGTGGCGGGACTTCCTCAACCTGGAGGACGAGGGCTGAAACGGGTATGCTCCGCAGTCCATGCAAGAGCAGACGCTGAGCTACGAGTCGCCCGACGCCCTCCGCATTCATATCTACCGCTGGTCGCCGGACACGACGCCGCCCAAGGCCGTGCTGCAGATCAGCCACGGCATGGCCGAGCACGCCGGGCGCTATCGCCGCGTGGCCGAGAAGTTCTGCGCCGCCGGCTGGGTGGTCTACGCCCACGACCACCGCGGGCACGGCCGCAGCATCGGGGAGAACGCCCGCCCCGGCCACATGGGCGACGACGCGTCGTGGACCCGCGCGGTGGGTGACCTGTACGCCATCAACCGCATGGCGCACGCGGCGCACCCCAAGCTGCCGCTGGTCATCCTGGGGCACTCCATGGGCTCGTTCCTCACGCAGCAGCTCGTGCTGGACCACCCCGAGTGCGTGGACGCGGTGGTGCTCTCGGGCAGCAACGGCAAGCCGCCGCCCATCGCCACGCTGGGCCGCCTGGTCACGCGCCTCGAGCGCCTGCGGGTGGGCTACCGCGACACCAGCGCCCTGCTCAACAAGCTCAGCTTCGACGACTTCAACAAGGCCTTCGCGCCCACGCGCACCTCGTGCGACTGGCTCTCGCGCGACCCGGACGAAGTGGACAAGTACGTGGACGATCCGCTGTGCGGCTTCCCCGTGAGCGTGCAGACCTGGCTCGACATGCTGGACGCGCTGCCCGAGCTGACCGAACCCAGCCGCTTGGCGCGCCTGCCGAAGGACCTGCCCATCTACCTCTTCGCGGGCAGTGAAGACCCGGTGGGGGACCGCGGCGCCGGCGTGCGGCGTCTGCACGGCTCGTATCGGGCGGCGGGCATGCGCAACACGCGCTGCACCATCTATCCGGGCGCGCGGCACGAGACGCTCAACGAGACCAACCGCGAGCAGGTCATGGGCGACTTGCTCGAGTGGTGCGAAGGCGCGCTTCGCATCGTGGGCCGCGCGGCGGCATAGAGGTCGCCTTCGCGCCGGCATCGGGGCATCCTGTGCCCATGCCGTACAAGCGCGCGACCGAGTCCGAGATCGAGGCTGCCCTCCAAGACCTCACGGGGTGGGAGCGCGGTGCCGACCGCATCACGAAGACCTTTCGCTTCGAGTCGTTCGCGGAGGCCTTCGGCTGGATGAGCAGCGTGGCCATCGTGGCCGAGAAGCTCGACCATCACCCCGAGTGGCGCAACGTGTGGGCCACCGTGCAGGTGGAGCTCACCACGCACGACTGCGACGGGCTCAGCAAGGGCGACTTCCTGCTGGCCGGTCAGATGAACGCGCTGGCGGCGGGCCGCGCGCGCACGTAGCGAGCGAAGGTCCACGGGCCGCTCTCGGCCTGCACCTCGGTGGGCGGAGTCGACAGCACCAGGTCTTCGGGGACCGGGGGAGCCGCCTCCGCGAGCTGCTCTGGGCGCAGCGCGGTGCCCCGGTACGTGGACACGCACAGCTCGTCCACCAGGGGAGGGCTGCCCGTGTACAGCTCGCGGGTGGTGGACGGCCCGGCTTCGAACGAGAGGGTGCGTGCGCCTCGCGCGTGCAGCGCCGTCACGACGCCGGCGAGAGACACCTGCTCCTCGCTGCCCAGCACCTCGCAGGGGGCCACGCGCCGCAGCTCCTCCACGCTCCGCGCCGACGTGTAGATCAGCGGGCGCGTGTGCCCGTCGCGGAACACCGGGTGCTCGAACGGGAGCCCCGCACCACGCGTCAGGATCACCAACCACGGCGTCTCATCCCGTCCGAGCGACGCTCGATACGCGGCCACGGCAGGCGCCAGCGGACCGGGTGCCCCAGGGGCGTACGACAACGCCGGCTCGTCGCGCAGCAGCTTGCCCGTGATGACGATGGCGTCCGCGCGGGCCCTCACCAGGTTGAGCGCGAACGTGTCGGCCAGGCTCTTGGGCGTGTGCTCGTCGATGCGCAGCGTGCGGCGCTCAACCCCTTCCACGGCGGTCACGTGCACCACGCCGTCCTGGGGCGCGAAGGTCTCGCCGTACAGCTGCTGCGCGAGGCGCTGCACACCCGCCGCGTCCGTGACCGCCCGCAGGTCGAAGTCCGCGTCCTTCATGGGTTCGGCTCCCGCTCCACCACGCTGGTGATCGGGTCGCCCACGCGCAGCTGGCCCTCGGCGTCGGGGATGACGTTCATGCCCAGGTAGACCTTGCCGCCCTCTCCACGGCGGTACCCCGCCAAGGTGCGCAGCGGCTCGTGGCCGCGCTCCTGCGTGTCGGGGTCGAGCGTGGTCAGCACACAACGGTCACAGCGCTTCACGCCACGGAAGCTCAGGTCGCCCGCGCGGAACTCGGTCATGCGGTCTTCGACGTACGGGGGCCCGTCCAGGGTCACGTTCGGCCGGAAGCGGCGCATGTCGAGGGCCACGCCCGCGCGCGCCTCGAGGTCGCGCACGCTCGCATCCCCCATGAGCAAGAGGGGATACGCGTCGGCGAAGGTCACGCGGTCGCCGGGCTGCCCGAAGGCTTGGTCCACCACGCGCTCGCCGCCGTGGGGGAGCGCCACCAGGCTCACGCCGGGCAGCTCCAGGAGATCGCGAAAGAAGCGCGAGCCCTCGGGGTGCGTCAGGCCCAAGAGCGAGTCGCGCCACACCTGCACCGCCCGCGTCTCGTCCGCTTCGCGGCCGAGGTCGAAGGGCACGAAGAGCTCGCCCTCGGGCGCACGCGCGCGCACGCCAGTGGCTTCGAGCTTCGTGGTCACGCGCCCCAAGCGCGGGTGCGTGCGCTGCGTCAAGAAGCGGCCCTCGGCGTCCACCACCATCAGGCGCCGGTCGTGCAACAGGCCCGAGCGCGTGACCTGCGCCTCGGGCAGGCTCACCCCGCCACACGACTTGATGGGATAGACGAAGAGCCCGGTGATCCGCATCCGGTCTGATTAACCCCGGCGGTGCGGCACGTCGAGATCCGGGTGTGGGCCAATCGGCACGATGCCGGTCGGGTTGATGGTCTCGTGGCTCTGGTAGTAGTGGCCCTTGATGTGGTCCATGTGGACCGTCTCGCGCACGCCCGGCAGCTGGTAGATCTCGCGCGTGTACTCGCGCAGGTTCGGGTAGTCCACGATGCGCCGCACGTTGCACTTGAAGTGCCCGAAGTAGACCGGGTCGAAGCGCAGCAGCGTGGTGAAGAGGCGAATGTCGGCCTCGGTCAGCTGGGCGCCGGCCACGTAGCGCCGCTCACCGAGCAACCCCTCCAGCCAGTCGAGGCTCGCGAACAGCTCCGTGGCGGCTTCTTCGTAGGCCTGCTGGCTGGTGGCGAAGCCCGCGCGGTAGACGCCGTTGTTCACCGTCGCGTACACGCGCGCGTTGATGCGGTCGATCTCGTCACGCAGCGGCGCAGGGTAGAGCCGAGGCCCGCCTGCGCCCAGCGCGTCGAACGCGGAGTCGAACATGCGCAGGATCTCGGCCGACTCGTTGCTCACGATGGTGTCGCGCTGCTTGTCGTACAGGATGGGGACCGTCACCCGGCCGGTGAACGCGGCGTCCGCGTGTGTGTAGACGTCGTGTAGGACCTTCGCTCCGACGAGCGGGTCAGGCACCACTCCCGGGCCGGCGTCGAAGGTCCAGCCGCGCTCGGCCATGAGCCAGTTCACCACCGACACGCTCACCAGGCCCTCGAGGCCCTTCAGCCGCCGCGCGATCATCGTGCGGTGTGCCCAGGGGCACGCGTGGCTCACGTACAGGTGGTAGCGCCCGGCCTCGGCGGGGAAGCCGCCGACCCCAGTGGGACCGGGAGACCCGTCCGCCGTTACCCAGTTTCGGAATGACGACTCCTTGCGGACGAACCGACCACCCGTCTCCGAGGTGTCGTACCAGTGGTCGTGCCAGACGCCGTCGATCGAGATGCCCATGGAGGATGGTCGCACGCGCGGGGGGCACGTTTCAGGATTACCGTTTCGGGATTCTCGGGGGACGCGAGTGCTGCTATCTCGTGGGCATGTCGCTACTCCTCCGCTTCGCCCCGCGCACGCGTCGTTTCTTCGTCTCCATGGTCGCCATGGTCTGCATGGTGTTGCTCGGCAGCGTAGCCGGGTGCGGCGGCAGCTCGCCCGAACCCGAGCCCGCGGGCGGCGAGGTGACCGCGGGGAGCGAGACCACGCCCGGCTCGAGCAGCGAGACCACGCTCGCCGAGACGCTCGAGCTTCCTTCCACCACGCTGATCCCCGTGCCCAGCTCAGGGGTGCCGCGCCATCAGCTGAGCGCCGAGCTGCGCGACATCTGGAGCCGCGTGGAGGCCGCGTCGGCCATGGTGCCGCCGGAGTACACGGGAGAGCTCACGTCGGAGGCCATCACCCCCTGGCTGAACGAGACCTTCATGCCCTGGGCCACCGAGCGGGGCGCGGCGTCCGTCGCCGTGAGCGAGGCCAGCGTGTCCATCCCGCAGGGCAGCCCGGAGTTCGGGGTCGCGGGCGCGCTGGTGGGCTACACGTACGAGGAGTTCGTCATCGCGTTCCGTGGCGCCCCGGTGCCTGCAGAGCTCGCCGCCGATCCCGAGCTGCTGCAGGTCTACCTCGAGGCCCTCACGTCGGCGAGCGAGCCCATGGCTCGTCAGGCCGCCGGCGCCTACGGAGCCTGCGCGCGCACACTGGCCCCGCTCGGACCCGACAGCCCATGGGTGGAGTGGGCGCAGTACTGCTTGTACCGCGCCCAAGAGGTCAACGAGGTCTACCGGCTCGAGGAGTGAGCGCGCTCAGCGGGGCTCGCCCGAGCGGTCGTAGTCCCGGACGGTGCCGATCTCGTCGATCACGCAGCCGGTGTTGGTGATGGTCACGTCGGCCACGCGCCAGAGCAGGTCGGTCCGGCCCAGCTGCACGGGTCCGAAGGTCGCGCGTGGCGCCGTGGCCGAGCCGCCGCAGTAGATGCGCACCGTCACGCGGCCATCGCCGCGGAACGAGTGCACACCCACGCGATAGGTGCCTGCCGCAGGGCTCATGATGTTGATGTTCTCGGGTCCGAAGCCGTCCACGTCGTCGATGTCGAGGCGCGGGTCGTCGGCGCGACCCGGCGCTGACCACGCCAGCCCCGACCCCTGGCAGTTGGAGTAGTAGCAGTCGAGGCTCCCGTTCCACGACGTGGCGTTCGGGTGCAGCAGGTGCGTGTCCATGTCCGTGCCGCTGGTGTTCCAGAAGATCTCCACGCGCAGACCCTCTCGGGCCACGGCGCGAACCAGCGTGGTGCACTGCGCGAGGTTCCCGGAGTCGTCCTGCACCTGCAGCCGCAGCGTGTATTCGCCCGCGATGTCGGGCGTGAAGACGGTGCGCAGGTTGTTGGACGGGTTGGGCGCGGCGGCGTTCGAGCCCATCGGCGCGGCCGTGACGCTCCAGCCCGCCGAGCGAATCTCGCCGTCGTCCACGGCAGTGCCCACCAAGGTGGTCGGCGTCAGCGGCGTGGTCTCTATGGTGGGCGGGCACATGATCGTGGGCGGCGTCTCCGTCCCGATCACCGTGACCTCGCAGCTGTCGGTGAAGCCGTCGGCGTCTTCTGCGGTGAACCGCAAGCGGTACTCGCCCACGCGGTCCGGTGTGAGGGAGGTGCGTCGGTTGTCGCTGGGGTTCGGCGTCGCGGTGCTGCGCGCCGGTCGCGTGATCACCTCCCAGGTCTCGCGCACCACGGCCCCGTCGTCCATGACGATGGCCTCGATGGCGACAGGCCGCCGTGTGGGCGCCACGATGGGCCCCTCGGGACAGATGGCCGTGGGCCGATCGGTCACGGTGATGGGCACGAAGCAGTCGTCGCTCGCCCCTTCTTCGTCGTACACGGTCAGGCGGACCACGTACTCCCCCGCCACGTCGCTCTCGAACTGCGTCACGGGCTCGGTGCGCGGCGCCAGCACCGGTGTGGCGCCGGCCACGGTGCGCACCACGTCCCACTGATAGGCCACCACCGCGTCGTCGTCGAAGCCGTCGCCCGTGACCAGCACCGCGGAGTCCACGGGTGTGCGCAGCGGCTCTTCGGGGCAGATGGCGACCGGGGGGCCGACCACCACCTCCACCGTCACGTCGCACTCGGCCACGAGGCCGTCGGCGTTGGTGGCGCTGAAGCGCACCCGATGCGTGCCGGCGACGCTGGGCGTGAAGAGCGCGCGCGTGCCCACGGGCGGCTCGAGGGTGACGTCGCCAGGGCCTTCCACGAAGGTCCAACCGCTCGCCACGATGGGGCTCTCGGAGGTGGCCTCGCCCACCAGCTCGAGGGTCTGGCGGGGCGCGGTGAACTGCGTGGACCGTCCGCAGTCGACCGTCACGGGGTCCCCCGGCCGTGACGCGTCGGGCGCCTCGGTGGACAGCGCCTCTCGTGCACCGCAGCCCGAGATGGCAGCCGCGGCCAACCAGCACGCGATGGCGTGAGGAACGAGGCGAGTGCGAGTCGAAGGCGGAGCGGTCATGCGATGGTCTCCCTCCCGAGACGCCCTGCCGGGCAGCGCGTCTTCTCCGGGCTGGTGGAGGGCTGCAAGCCGCATGCCTCCTCCGTGTGTAGTCTGATGCTTACATACACCCACCACCATTTCCCACTTATTGCAGCCATTCGTGGTTCGCCTCCCTGCGTGGCGGTCTACGGACTGTGACGCCCCGTGCACACGTGGCACAGTCGACGTCCCGCGATGCCCTGGTCGTCCCCCCGCTCTGCCGCAGCCCCCCGCTGCCTCCCCGTGGCGCGCGCCGCGCAGCCGAGGAGGGTCGCGTGAAGGTCGTGGGCCGCCTCAGCTTCCAGGACGCCGCCACGCGCCGAGGGGCCGAGCGTCATGTGGAGGCGCTGTATGCCGCCGGGGCGCCCCCGGACTCGGTGCGAGTTGACGGACTCACCTTGGTGGTGGACGCCACGGCCAACGACCAGCCGGCCTTGCGCGAGTCGCTGCGCGCGCTCGCGGCGGCCTCCTGGGGCGGGGCGCTGACCTGCGTGGTGCCGAGCAGCTCCGTGCCGGAGGTGCTGTACGCAGGCGGCCCCGACGCGAGCGGCGTGCGGCCCGTTGGCTCGCTCTTGCCGGTGGTGCACGCCTCGCGCTTTCGCGGCGAGCTGGCTCGCGCCGGCACGCGCGGCGACCCGGCGCACTACCGCTTCGATCGCCGCGACTGCTCGGTGCTGGTGGTCTATGCGCTGAGCGCCTCGCACGACAAGCCCGACGGCGACGACCCGCGCTGGGTGTACGGCACACCGCCCGAAGGTTTTGGGCTGATGGCGGCGCAGCCCGCGCCCATGTCGCGCTTCATGCGGCGCGCCGAATTCTTCCAGGCCGTGAACGACGCGGTGGCCGACCCGCGCCTCGAGCCGTGGGCCGCGGTCCACTTGGGGGAGGGCTTGGGCTGGGCCGCCGAGACGGGCTGTCGCTGGTTCGCCTACATGCTCGAGCCGTTCGTCATCGCGGGCGACGGCAGCGCGGTGCGCCTGGCCACCGCGGCCGAGGAGGCCGCCGCCCTACCACCACAGGCCCCCGCCGTCGGGACAGCCGACACCATCGCGGCGAGCCCCGTCGTGCCCCAGCGGATCTCGCAGCCGCAGCCCCCGCCCGTCCAGACAGGCCCGAGCCAGGCCTGGAGCGAGACGCCGCAGTCGGGCTACGAGGGTCGAGCCGCGAGCGGTGCGCAGCGCGGTGCCTTGCTGCGCGCGCTCTCCCGCAACATCGGCGAGAACGGGCTGGTGGTCGCGCGACGCGCCGCGGCGCACGCCCAGCAGTGCGGCGCGCTGTCCGATGCGCTGCTCGAGCTGCTCGCCCTGGCGAACGACCCCATGGGCACGCCGGTCACGCGCGGAGACGCGCTGTTCGCCGTGGCGGTGCTGGGCGTGGAGCAGCGCATCAGCCTCCCCGACGTGGCCTTCGCTCCGCTGCTGGACGCCACGCTGCGCTCCATGACCATGGACGCCGAGCGTCGCCCCGGCTTCGAGGGGCTGCTGTCGCTCGCGCCGCGCACCGCGCCCTATCAGGCGCTACGTGCGAGCCTGGGCGTGACCTGAGCCCGCTCCGCGCTGCTCGCGATACAGCGCTGGCAGGAAGGTCGCGAGGTGCGCCATCTCTTCGGCGCAGTGGGCGAGCAGCGCGCGCCCGTCGTGCTCCGTGGGCCGCATGACCTTTCGCCCGACGGCGACCGCCAGCGACCCAAGCGCGCCGCCACCCCGCGGGCCCGCATAGCGGCCTCCGAGCCAGAAATACGAGCGCATCTCGCTCCCGCCCAGCATCGCGCGCACCTCGTGCATCAGCAGGCCTGCGTTGATGGGCAGGTCCGTCAGGCCCACGCGCGCGCACACGGCGGTGGCCACGCGCTCATCGAGGCGAGCGGGGTCGTAGCCCAGCGTGCCGGGCGCCACGAACTGGATGGCGAAGCGCCCGAGCACCCCACCCACGTACTCGTCCACGATGGAGGTCCGTCCCACGTAGCGGTGTCGCCCCTCGCTCTCCGCGGGTGGCGGCGTGTGCCACTCGGCGTGCACGTGCGCGCGCGGATGCCAGAGCTTGTAGCGCTCGGCGCTGTCGCTGTGCCAGCCGAACCACCAGTCGATCATGGCGGGTGTCACGTCGGGCAGCGGCGTGCGCAGCGCGATGCGCAGACCGCCTCCCGGCTCGAGCGCGTAGCCCACCGGCAGCATGAGGCGCGACTCCGCGTCTCCCGCCGCCACTTGCTCCGGCGTGGGCAGCAGCTCCGCGGGCCGTGCGCCATGCGCGAGCGCGTTGACGGCTGCGGACGAGAGCGGCGCCATCGCCGGCTGATAGTGCTTCGCGAGCGGGCTCCCGAGCTGCTCGGGCGACAAGCCGAGGTGTCGCCCCGCCTTTGCGCGCGTGTACATCATGGCCGGCCCATCCACGGGTGAAAGCGGCCGGCCGCGTCGTGGGCTGCGCGCAGCGCGTCCAGCTGAGCCAGGTTCGCGTCGGCCACGAAGCGGGCAGGGCGCTGCGCGAGGTTCTCGTCCGCCAGCTGGATGCCGCTCCCGAGGTGGGCCAGCGCGCGCATGTGCTCGCCCGCCCAGCCCGCGATGGCGGCGTCGTCTTCCGCGTTCTTCCACACGCCGTAGAGCGCGATGTACGTGTCGTCCTCGAGCGAGAAGGCCATGGGCGGGCGCTCCTTCGGAGGGCACCAGTTCATCCACAGCATGTGCGAGGGCGCCGGGGGGAGCGTGCTGCCGATGCGCTCGATGCCCGGCAGCAGCGCGTCGATGGGCGCGTGCGTCCACATGTTGTCCACGGCGTAGCGGTGCTCGTCCGGGTAGTGGCGCATGACGCCGCGGTACATCCAGTCCAGCTTCATGGGCACGAGCGGCAGACTCATGCCGGCCCCGCGCGGCCGCTGCTTCATGAAGGACGCGGCCTTCGTCGCGGCGCCATACGAGTCTTCGAACACCGGTGCGAGCACCGTGATGCCGGGGCCGCGCACGCCCGGGTTGTCGCGCGAGACGAGCAGCATCAGCTCGATGGAGTCCGGGATGCTCGGCCCGTGCGCGTGCGCCCAGCGGAAGACCCGCTCGAGATCACGCAGCGGGTACGTCGCCATCGCCATCCCCATGAAGCGCGGCCGCGGGTGCAGCTGGAGGTGGAAGCGCGTGATCACGCCGAAGAAGCCGGGGCCCGCGCCGCGCGCCGCCCAGTACATGCCTTCGTTTTCGGTGGGGCTCGCGTGCCTTCGCTGGCCGTCCGCGTCCACGTAGTCGATGCCGAGGACGTTCATGCAGGCGAGCCCGAGCTTGCGGCCGTGCCACCCGAACCCGCCCTGCAACAGGTACCCCCCGAGGCACACGCCCTTGCAGTGCCCCGCAGGGAAGAAGAGCCCGTGCGGCCGCAGCCGCTCCGCCAGCGCGTGCCCTGCGCAGCCGGGCCCGGCTGTGGCCTGCATGGAAGCGGCGTCGATGCTCACGCCGTCGAGCCGCGACACGTCCAGCAACATGCCCCCATCGCGCACGTGGTTGCCCGCCCAGCTGTGACCGCCGGAGCGCACGCCCACCCGCAGGCCCTCGCGCGCCGCCTGCTGGAGCGCGCCCACCACGTCGTCCTCGTCGTTCGCCTGCACGATCACGTCGGGAAAGCGGTCCGCCAGGCGCGCGTTCCAGCAGGTGGCGCGGCGCGCGGCTTCGTAGCCGGCGTCACCGCGACGGAAGGTGCTCCCTCGGCGTTGCTCGCTATGCATCTCCCCCCATGCATAGCGCCGCTGCTCGTTTTTGACAATTCGAAAATTTTGACGAAGTGACGATTGTGGCGGAGCGCCACCTTCAGCCCCCGCGCACGATGTTCAGGTCCAGCAGCCACCCCACCCGGTTCGCGAGCTCCCCGGCGTCGTGTGACCTCGCCCCCCGCTCCACCTGGGTCGAGTGCAGGAACTGCTGGAGGTCGAGGTCCGCCCG
>CAZEAA010000053.1:6053-9966 GCA_964510015.1 uncultured Sandaracinaceae bacterium | reverse complement strand
TCCACGCGCCGCCCCTTGAGGGCCTCGAGCCGCACGCGCTGTCGGCTCCCGTCCACGCGCTCCACGTAGAGGTGACTCGGCGTGAGCACCACGCTCTCGGCCGCTCGCTTCGAGGGCAGCTCGGGGGTCGACCGCCAGAACAGCGTCAGCTTCTCGCGCCAGGTCAGTCCCACGCGCTTGGCGACCACGGGCTCCGCCACGCTCTGATAGGGCGAGCCGGCGCGGTGGGGATCAGGAAGTGAGTCGACGGTCTCCCAGCTCATCGCGACCGAGGATAGCCCACACACGTCCTGGCCCGCATGACGTACCCTCGCGCGATGAGGAGCCTCCCCCCCCGTCACGCGCTGGTCGCGTGTTGCCTCGCTGTCGCCTGCTGCGCGGCCGCCTCCGTCTCGGCCCAGGTGCCGAACCTGCCCGTGCTCGAGCGGCGCCTGAGCAACGGCCTGCGCGTGCTGATCCAGCAAGACCGGCGTTCGCCGCGCGTGGGTGTGGCCATCCAGTACCACGTGGGCTTTCGCACCACGCCGCAGGGATTCCGCGGCCTGCCTCACATCGTGGAGCACTTGATGTTCACCGGGTCGGAGCACGCGCCCGAGGGGGTCGCGGCGTACTTCGAGCCGGCCGGCGGCACCGACATGAACGGCGAGACCAGCCAGGACGCCACCACGTACTACGTGGAGCTCCCCGCGCGTGAGCTCGATCTCGCGCTGTGGCTCGAGAGCGACCGCATGGGCTACCTGATCACCGCGCTCGACGAGGCCAAGGTGGCCCGCGAGCGCAGCGTGGTGCTGCAGGAGTGGCGCGAGCGCGTGAGCGGGCGCGCGAGCGGGTGGCTCACCGAGGTGGTCCAGCAGCAGATCTACCCGCCGGGCCATCCCTACCACCTGGTGGGCGACGACCCGAACCACGTGGCGTCCATCCGCCTCGCCCACGTGCAGTGGTTCCTGCAGCAGTACTACGTCCCCAACAACGCCACGATCGGCATCGTGGGTGACGTGGATCCCGCGCGCGCGCTGGCCAGCGTGGAGCGCTACTTCGGGTCCATCCCGCCGAGCGAAGAGCCGGTGCCCACGCCCGCGCGCGCCGTGGTGCGCTTCGAGAGCGGGCGCTTCCTCGCGTTCGAGGCGCCCACGTACACCGACACCGTCATGCTCATGTGGCCCACGCCTCCGTACCTCGAGGCCGACGACGCGACCCTCGACGTGGTGGCCAAGCTGCTCGACCGCCGGCTCGAGTCGATGGTCGGGGGGGCGCTGCTCAGCGCCGGCGCGTCGCAGGCCAGCCACCACCTCGCGTCCGAGTTCACCATCGCGCTGAGCTTCGAGCCCGCCACCGACGTGCGCCCGTACATCGCCGCGGTGGACCAGTTCCTCGCCCAGCTACAGAGCCAGACGCTGCGCCCGGAGGCGCTGCCGGAGTATCGCGAGGCGGCCTCCAACTGGATCACCCGCGGCTACGAGGGCTACGACAGCCGCGCCATGAGCTTGGCCATGAGCCCCGCGGAGCACGTGGTCGCGCCCTTCTATCTGTCCTCGCGTTACGCGAGCCTCGGCGTGGACGACATCCGGCGCGTGACGAGCGAGTGGCTGCCGCTCGACCGCAGACTGGTGGTCCACCTGCGGAGCGTGCCCGCGGCGCCCATGGGCGGGCGTGTCGCCGCCGCCTATCAGCAGCAGGTGGCGCGATGACCCGCACGCACACCCCGCTCTGCACGCGCACCCTCGTCGCGCTCGGCGTGATGTCATGCCTGCTGGGCTGCTCCGGCTCGGCCAGCTCGGGTGGCTTGCCCTCGCCGCGCCTCCCGCTCACGCGCGCCCCCGAGGAGGCCTTTCGCCGCACGCCGCCACCCACGCCCGAGGCCCCGCCGCTGCACGCGCCCGACATGACCGAGGTGCAGCTGCCCAACGGGCTGACGCTCGTCACCATCCCGCGTCCGGGCTGGCCCACGGTGAGCGTGGGCGTGATGACCCGCGCGAGCGACCTCGACTACGAAGAGGGCGCGCTCCACTTGGCCACCGCCTACATCGCGCGCGCCACCGTCATCCGCGAGCCCGACACGGACCTCTCGTCCGGCTCGGCGCTCGGAGGCGCGGGCGTCGCGGGCACCGTGCAGACGCGCGACCTCGAGGACGTGCTCACCGCGCTGGCCGACGCCATCCACGCGCCCCTCGTCAACGAGGCCATGCAGCAAGCGCGCGCCGAGCTGCTGCGCGAAGAGGAGATGTCCTCCACGTCTCCGCTCGGGCTCGGTCGCGCCTACGCCACCGACGCGCTCTACACGGTGGGCCCCACCTTCGGCGCGCTGCACCGTCAGCGCTACCGCGCGGTGGCCGGCATCTCTCCGCCCATCGTGAGCGTCGTGGCGCGCGATGCGTTTCGCCCCAGCGTGACGGCCGTGGTGCTGGTGGGCGACATCACCGCCGAGCGCGCGCGTGCGCTGGTGGAGCCGCGCTTCGGAGCCGCGTACACGGAGCGCCCGGGCCAGCGGCGGTCGGTGCCCCCCGCGAACGAGGCCACCATCCCGGTCGGCATGCAAGCCATGCGCAGCTCGCAGCTCCAGCTGGTCTACGGCCTGCCCTCGCCCGACCTGAGCGCGCCGGACTGGGCCGCCTACCAGGTGCTCGAAGCCGTGCTGGCCGGTGGCTTCACCTCCAGCCTCAACACCCGCGTTCGCCACGAGCTGGGGGCGAGCTACGGCGTGCGCTGGGGCTCGTGGATCGCGGCGCCCGGACGCGCGGCCTTCATCGAGGCGCGGCTGGACGGCGACCAGGCGCTGAACGCGCTCTATGCCTTCTTCGCCGAGCTGGGTCGCGTCCGCAGCGGCCCGCTCCCGGAGGCGGAGCTGACGCGCGCGCGCGGCGTGGTGTGGGGCGACTGGGAGGCCTCGTTCGCCGCGCCGAGCGGGCTACTGGGCATCTACGAGCGCGCGTTCATGGCGCGCATCACGGTGGCCGAGCTGGCCGAGCGGATCAACGCCACGCGCCGGGTGACCGCGACGGAGGTGCTGAACGTGGCCCGCGCGCGCCTCGATCCGGCCCGCAACGTGGTCGTCCTGACCGGGCCGCTCGAGGCCCTGCGAGGTCACCAGGTGGTGCGCACCCCGGAGGGCTTCGTGGTTCACTGAGAGCGTCATGCGGGATGGGCGCAAGGGGGATGGGCGCCCATCCGCGACCGCGCTCGAGTGCCCGCGATGACTGAACGCTCATTCATTTTTGCGTTGACACCCCGCTCCGACCCTCTACGATTCACGGGTCATGACGGCGCAACGGTATCCGGTCCTCCGAACCAAAGTAGACCCCCGCTCCGAGGCCTTCGAGGCGAACCGCAAGGGCAACCTCGCCATGCTCGCCAAGGTGGGCAAGGCGCTCGAGCAGGCCAACGCCGGCGGCGGCGAGAAGTACGTGGCGCGCCACATCGAGCGCGGGCGTCTCTTGCCGCGCCAGCGCATCGAGATGCTGTTGGACCGCGACTCGCACTTCGTGGAGATCGGCGCGCTGGCCGGCCACGACATCAAGGGCGAGGCCACGGGAGCGGGCTTGGTGGGTGGCGTGGGCGTGGTCAGCGGTACCGAGTGCGTGATCACCGCGAGCGAGGCCACCGTGAAGGGCGGCTCGGTCACGCCGATGGGCGTCACCAAGAGCGGGCGCCTCATGGAGATCGCCGAGCAGAACCGCATGGTGGGCGTGAGCCTCATCGAGAGCGGCGGCGCCGACCTGCCCAACCAGGACAAGATCTTCGTGCGCGGCGGCGAGGGCTTCCGCGACCTCACGCGGCGCAGCAAGCAGCGCATCCCCACCATCTGCCTCGTGTTCGGCAGCTCCACCGCGGGCGGCGCCTACATGCCCGGCATGAGCGACTACGTGGTGATGGTGAAGGAGCAGGCGCAGGTGTATCTCGCCGGCCCGCCGCTGGT
>CAZEAA010000053.1:5781-6043 GCA_964510015.1 uncultured Sandaracinaceae bacterium | reverse complement strand
AAGATGGCCACCGGCGAAGAGACCGACCACTAAGAGCTGGGCGGCGCCGAGATGCACTCCACGCTCAGCGGCGTGAGCGACTTCCTGGCCGAGAACGAGGTGGACGCCATCCGCCTGGGCCGCCAGATCGTGGCGCACCTCGAGTACGACAAGCCCAACGTGGTGCCTGGCCTCGCCGGGCCCGTGGAGGCGCCGCGCTACGACGCCGAAGAGCTGCTGGGCATCGCCTCGGCGGACGTGCGCGTGGGCTTCGACCAGCGCG
>CAZEAA010000053.1:0-5771 GCA_964510015.1 uncultured Sandaracinaceae bacterium | reverse complement strand
GGTTTGCGGCTGGGCCCACGTGCACGGCTTCCCCGTGGGCATCCTGGCCAACAACGGCACGCTCTTCAGCGACTCGGCCAACAAGGGCGCGCAGTTCATCCAGCTGTGCAACCAGCAGAACATCCCGCTGGTCTTCCTGCAGAACACCACGGGCTTCATGGTGGGCAAGCAGTACGAGCAGGAGGGCATCATCAAGAACGGCGCCAAGCTGATCAACGCGGTCAGCAACAGCACCGTGCCCGCCATCACCATCATGACGGGCGCCAGCTACGGCGCGGGCAACTACGCCATGAACGGCCGCGCCTATCAGCCGCGATTCTTGTTCACGTGGCCCAACCACCGCATCGCGGTGATGGGCGGCAAGCAGCTGGCCGGCGTGCTGGACATCATTCAGCGTGACGCCGCGGACAAGAAGGGCGAGGCGGTGGACGAGAAGAAGCTCACCGTCATGAAGATGATGATCGAGGGGCAGGTCAACGAGCAGTCGAGCCCGCTCTACGCCTCGGCACGCCTCTGGGACGACGGCATCATCGACCCGCGCGACACGCGCACCGTGCTCGCGATCAGCCTGTCGGCGGCGTACTGCGCGCCCGTCGCCGGCACGATGGAATTCGGCATCTTCCGGCACTGATGGACACCACGATGAGCACCACTCGCATTCAGAAGATCCTGATCGCCAACCGAGGCGAGATCGCGCGTCGCATCATCCGCACGTGCAAGCGCCTGGGCATCGCCTCCGTGGCGGTGTTCTCGGACGCCGACGAGAGCATGCCGTTCGTGCGCGAGGCCGACGAAGCCGTGCGCCTCGGGCCCGCGCCCAGCGCCGAGAGCTACCTGCGCGCCGACAAGATCCTCGAGGCGGCCAAGCGCACCGGCGCCGACGCCGTCCACCCGGGCTACGGCTTCTTGTCGGAGAACACTGGCTTCGCGCAGGCGTGCGCCGACGCGGGCATCATCTTCATCGGGCCCACGGCGCCAGCCATTGCGAGCATGGGCAGCAAGCGCGAGGCCAAGCGCCTGGTGGGCTCGGCCGGCGTGCCCGTCATCCCCGGCTACGACGGCGCCGACCAAGACCCCACGGTGCTGGCGCAGAAGGCCCGCGAGGTGGGCTTCCCGGTGCTGCTCAAGGCCAGCGCCGGCGGCGGCGGCAAGGGCATGAAGTTGGTGCGCGGCGAGAGCGAGCTCGCGGACGCCATCGCCAGCGCGCGGCGTGAGGGTGAGAACAGCTTCGGTGATGGAACGCTGCTGGTGGAGCGCTACGTGGAGCGTCCGCGCCACGTGGAGATCCAGATCCTGGGCGACGTGCACGGCACGCTGCTGCACCTGCACGAGCGCGAGTGCTCCATCCAGCGGCGCCACCAGAAGATCATCGAGGAGAGCCCGTCACCCGCGCTCACGCCGGAGCTGCGCCAGAAGATGGGCGCGGCCGCCGTGCTCTGCGGCAAGACCATCGGCTACACCAACGCCGGCACGGTGGAGTTCATCTTGTCGCCCGAGGGAGAGTTCTTCTTTCTCGAGGTGAACACGCGCCTGCAGGTGGAGCACCCGGTCACCGAGTGCATCACCGGGCTCGACCTGGTGGAGCAGCAGATCCGCGTGGCCGAGGGCAAGCCGCTCACCTTCACGCAGGCCGAGGTGCCGCTCATCGGTCACGCCCTCGAGGTCCGCATCTACGCCGAGGACCCGGCCGGCGGCTTCCTGCCGCAGAGCGGCCCGGTGCACGACTGGCACCTGCCCGCGATGGAGGGCCTGCGCGTGGACGGAGGCGTCGAGTCGGGCGACGTGGTGGGCATCCACTACGACCCGATGATGGCCAAGATCATCACGCACGGCGCAGACCGCGAGCAGAGCGTGCGCCGCATGCAGCGCGCGCTCCAGGCGCTGTCGGTGCAGGGCCTCGCCACCAACCGCGACTTCCTGCTGCAGCTGCTGGCGCACCCGTCGTTCGTGGCGGGCGACCTGCACACCCACTTCATCGACCAGCACTTCCCGGACGGCATCGTGACCGCGCCCTCGGACGCGCTGCTGGAAGAGGCCGCGGTGGCCATCACGCTCGCGGCCCAGGCCACGCGCGAAGCCGAGCGCGCCGTGGTGCCCGGCATCCCCAGCGGCTTCCGCAACAACCGCTTCCAGAAGGAGTGGGCGGCCTACACGCTCGACTCCGGCGCCGAGCTGCGCGTGGAGTACGCGCACCGTGGTGGCGGCCGCTTCGACGTGAGCGTGCCCTCCGGTGCACGCGACGTGCGGCGCGTGTCGGCTGTGCGTGACGACGCCGCCACCACCCTCTGCCTCGAGGTGGACGGCCTGCGCCGCACCTACCGCGTGGTGCAGGTGGGCGAGCGTCACTTCGTGCAGTGGCCGAATGGCAGCGTCACGCTGGACGAGACGCCGCGCTTCCCAGACCTCGCCGCGCGCGTCCCCGTGGGCGGCTGCGTGGCGCCCATGCCCGGCAAGATCATCCTGGTGCGCGTGAGCGCCGGCGAGCAGGTGGCCGCAGGCCAGACGCTGCTGGTGATGGAAGCCATGAAGATGGAGCACGCCGTGACGGCGAGCGCCGCGGGCGTGGTGACCGAGCTGTACGTAGCGGCGGGCGACCAGGTGGAGGCGGACGCCTTGCTGGCGCTGGTGACGCCAGACGCCGCGGGGTAGGGCCGAGCGAGTCGTCTTTCCCTCGAGTGGACGAACCCGCCGGCCGATCAACCCCGCAGCGCTACTGCGCGGTCCACGTGGACTGACAGCGGTCCGTCAGGATCGCGGTCTCGTCCGTTTCGTCGGTGACCCGGTAGTCGAAGCTCAACGAGCCGGGTTCGTCTTCGACGACGCCAGTCCCTTGGACGAAGTAGCTGTCCGCGTCGGGCTCCTGGCGGTCGACGGTGATCGCGTCGACGCTCAGGCTCGCCCGGACTGGCGTGAGGAACAAATTCCAGAAGCTCGAGATCAGCAGCCCGTCCGGGACCGCGGGGTCGAGGGCGATCTCGACCGCGTAGTTGGACGTGCCGCTCGCGCTGCAGGTCTCCGACACCGTCCAGGTCCCCACGAGCCGGAGGCGAGAGTCGACGCAGGCACCCCCTTCACGCTCGAACCCGGGGTCGCAGGCGTCTTCCTCACATCCCGCTGCGAGGGCGGCGCTGAGCGCACAGACAACAACCAAGACAGCACTCGAGACCTTCATACGGAGACTCCTTGAACGGTAGGGGACCTCGCGAGGTCCTGACAGGCGGGAAAATTTCACACTCGAGCTCCGCGGTTAACACACCCCTCCGAAGCCCGTCAATCGTGGCGGGCGGACCGGCTCCGCCGTGCGGGGCGATTCCCTGACCGGAGACGGCGCGCCGCCCCGAGCAGGCCGCGACCGCCATCGTGGGCTGGAACCGGGGGGCCCCGCTCGGTACCTTCCCGGACGTGACCACCGCCCCGCGCCCGCGAACCCGCACCCTCCCCATCCTCGGTCTAGGGTCGGCCCTTGCCTTCCTGTTGGGATCCTGCGGAGGCCCCTCGCGAGACGCAGGCTGGCAGCCCGAGCCCGGTGGCGATGGATTCGGCTGGCTGCTGAGCACCTGGGCGCCCAGCGACGGCCCGCGCTACCTGGTGGGGGGGCTGCCGGAGGAGGGGCGAATCGTCACCGACGCAGGCGGGGGACTGTCACGCGTCATGGACATTCCCCAGGTCCCGTTGCTCAACTGGGTCCACGGTACGTCGGCGAGTGACATCTTCGTGGTGGGCGACGCCGGCACGGTGCTCCACTTCGATGGCAGCGCGTGGACGCTACAGCCCACGCCCACCACGGAGGCGCTCTGGGGGGTCTGGGGAGCCGCGCCCGACGACGTCTGGGCCGTGGGGGGGCGAGGAAACGCGAGCTCGGTCGCTACCCTGCTGCACTACGACGGCGACGCATGGGCGAGCGTCCCCCTGCCCGAGTTCCAGCGCCCCAACGTCACGGCGCTGTTCAAGATCTGGGGCACCGCCGCCGACAACGTCTACGCCGTGGGCCGCAGCGGTGTGATCCTGCATTACCAGGGCGAGAGCTGGGTGGAGGAAGCGTCGGGCACCGGCGACGACTTGATCGCGCTCTACGGCACGAGCCCGAACGAGATCGTGGCGGTCGGCGGCCGCTCCAACGGGCGCGTCACCATCTGGAACGGCGAGACCTGGCGCGCCGAGTCGCTCGCGCCGCTGCCGGGGCTCAACGGCGTGTTCATGCGCACGCCAGGGGTCGTCCACGTCGTCGGCGTCGAGGGCACCATCGCGCGCCTCGACCTCGTGGCCGGGACGTTCCGCGAGGAGGTCCCAGCGACCGCACTCGACTTCCACGCCATCTTCGGCGACTCGGCGGGCGTGCTCACGGCAGTGGGCGGCAACTTCACCGCGGCGCCCGGCGAAGAAGAGGGCATCGCGTTCGTTCGCAACCTCGAGGCGAGGGAGTGACCCCACGCCGGCGAGCGGGGCTCCCGGCGAGCGTCGTCGTGGCGCTGACCACGGTGCTGGGCTGCGGGTCCGACAGTCCGCCGGTGGCACCCGGGATCTTCGCGCCGCTCGGAGACGTCATGCCCCGCGCCACCGACGCACAGCGCGCCGAGTTCGTCCGAGGGCGCGAGGTGGCCCTGCGCGACGTGGCCATCTCGGCCGGGCTCGGGCCGCCCTTCAACGCCACCCGCTGTCTCGCCTGCCACGAGAAGCCGGTCTTCGGGGGGAGCGCCGCCCACATCCGCGACTTCCTCGTCGTCGCGTACCGCGACCCTGACGGGAGCTACATCCCGAGGGGCGTGAACGGCAGCGGCGTGCAGGCGCAATTCCTCACCGGGATGCGCGGCCGGGTCGCCGAGGAGGCGTTCGTGAACATCGGGGCCGGTCGCAGCCCCATCCCGTTCTTCGGGGTGGGCGCCCTCGCCGAGGTGAGCGAGGAAGAGATCCTGCGGCGCGCCGACCCGGCCGACACGGACGGCGACGGCATCAGCGGGCGCCCCAACTTCGACCGTGGCTTCGTGGGGCGCTTCGGTCGTAAGGCGCAGAGCGTGGACCTCGAGGCGTTCATCCGCGGGCAGCTCTTCAATCACCTGGGCGTCACCAGCCAGCCGCTCTCCAACGTGGCGCGCCTCGACCTGCCCGTGCCGAGCGGGGTGCAGGGCGCGCGCGCCTCGCGACAAGCGGGCCCCAGCGTGGCCGGTGCCCAGGCCGCGCAGGCGAGCGCGCCCGACGAGCCCAACTTCGACGCAGACGCCACGCCGGACCCCGAGCTGAGCGAGCCGGACCTCTACGGGCTCATCACGTTCGCCATGTTGATGGCCGCGCCCCAGCCCGATGCCCCCACGCCGACCACCGAGCGCGGCGCGAGTCACTTCGAAGACGTGGGTTGCGCCTCCTGCCACACGCCCGCGCTGCTGGGGCCTCACGGCCGCGTTCCGGCGTACACCGACCTGTTGCTGCACGACATGGGGCCCGAGCTGGCCGACGGCATCGAGCAGGGTCATCGAGAGCGTCAACACGCAGACCGAGGAGATCACCCTCTACAATCCGACGGGCGCCACGATCACCACGACCGGTGACTACCAGCTGTGCCAGGGGCCAGGGAACTACGCGGCGGTGCCTGCGCTCACGTTCGCTCCCTACGCGCGTCACACGTTCTCGGCGCCGAGCGCAATCGACCTGGGGGCCAACCAGACGGTGGCGCTCTACAGCTCGGCCAGCTTCGGGACGCGCGACGCCATGGTGGACTACAGGTGCTGGGGCTCGGGTGGCACGCGCCCGCGTCTCACGGAGGCCCGCACGGTGGG
>CAZEAA010000052.1:10600-22759 GCA_964510015.1 uncultured Sandaracinaceae bacterium | reverse complement strand
CGAGGGGTTATCCGCAGGGGGGACGCGAAGCTCATCCTGCGCAGCAACGGCTCGTTCTTTATTTTCGACCTCGCCGCCGACCCCGGCGAGCGACGCGAGCTCGACGGCCGCACCATGCCGATCACGCTGCGCACCATGCGCATCCTGTCGGGGGTGTTCCTGGGCGCGGCCGACCGGCGTGGCTGGATCCTCGGCCGCGCAGGGCAGGCGCGCACGCTGCGCGGAAACGTCACCATGACGCGCGAGCTGTGTCTGCAGCTGGCCGCGCTCGGCTACTTCGTGGGCAACTGCGACGCGTTCCCCAGCGAGAACGCGCGGCGCTAACGAGGGCGGCGTTTTCGCAGGGGACGGTGACGGTGACGTAGACGGTCGTGGTCGTGGTCGTGGTCGGCGACGGCGACGGCGACGGCGACGGTCTGAAGTGCGGGGTGCCCAATTCACCTTGCCAGAAGTACGACTCGCTTGGCAGGTCACCTCCGCCCTCGAGCGAGCATGCGGGCGCAACGACTTCGAACCCGGACTCGGACAGCCCAACCACTCCACCGCCGAAGGACGAGCCGGCGAGACTCGAGTCCCTCCCGAAGGGGGGGACATTATCCAGGAATCGAGGCCGCGGACTCCTTGCCCCGGCTCTCGAGCCTCTCGAGCCGGGGTGGGCAAACGCCTTGAAGCAAGGTGACTCCGCAACACCACAGCCAACGGTCGTCGCCGCCGCCGTCGCCGTCGCCGTCGCCGTCGCCGTCGCCGTCAAGGACCACGACCACGACCACCACTACGACCACGGCTGCGGCGCCCCCGAGCCCTCCTACGCCGGAAGCACCCGCCGCACCAACAAGATCCCGCCCAGATGCCCTGCCCCGCAGTACGCATACGCCGGGCCCTCGTCGGTACTCGGAAAGCTCCAGGCCGCCCCGGTGCTCGCCAAGCCCCGCGTGACATCGCGAAAGCGATGCGCCAGCGCCAAGGAATCCGCGTCCGCGAGCCCGGCGGGCACCGTGACGCTGACCAGCACCACCCCCACCCGGAGGTGTTCCGCCACGTCGGGCGCCGCCGCGGCCGCGTCCAGCATGGCGGTCTCGGCCTCGGCGGCGAGCTGCTCGGGCGAGCTCACCGTCAGGCGCCGCACCGCCACGCTGTAGTCGTAGCCCTGGAGCTCGAACGTGGTGACGTCGCCCTCGAGCTGGGTGGGCTGTATCTCGCCCGCGCCCCACGCGAAGGCGCGCACGCGGGTGGCGGCCTCGGTGAAGCTGCGCTCGAAGAGCGCGGGGTCCACGAAGACCCCGGCGGGTTCGGCGGTGTAGCGCGTCAGGCCGACCACCCACTCGTCCAGCAAGCGGGTGAATCCAGCGATCTCGGGGGAGCAGCGTAGTCCGTGCATCAGCCTCTTTCTCGGATGCGCTCATACCACGAATCGGGCTTGCGGCTGGCGCCGAAACAGCGTCTCATGAGCGCGCCATGACCACCTTCACCGACCTGCTCCGCAGCGGAGCCTCGCTCGACCGCATCAGCGCGCACCTCGACAACCTCTCGCAGGACGTGCGCACCGCGGAGACCATGGCGCTGTCGCGCGGCGACCAGAAGAAGCTCTTCGACATCGCGAGCCCCGTCATCACGCTCGACCACCTGGCCCCGGAGGGCAGCACGCTGCACCCGGTGATCCACGAGGGCATGAACAATCAGCCCGCGTTCCGGAAGTTCCAGAAGCCGTGCACGCGCGGCGTCGACGGCTCCGTGTTCGGCTTCAACGAAGGCATCCTGCGCGACGCCATCGGCCCCGGGTACTTCGTGGGCCGCGAGACCGGCAAGGACCCACGCGGCCACATCGTAGTGGACTACTTCATGTGCCCCGCGGGCGAAGTGCCCACCGGCTGGCCGGAGATCGTGCCCAACGCGGTGGGTCTCCAGCGCTTCGTGTTCCACCGCTGCCGCGACTACCTGCGGCGCGTGTCCAAGCACGTGAGCATCGGCAAGGCCTACAAGGACGAAGCCACCGTCATGGGGTACTTCGTGCTCGCGCGTCAGGGCACCTGACGCGCAGCAACCAAAAGCGTCAGGGCACCTGACGCGCAGCAACCAAAAGCGTCAGGGCACCTGACGCGCAGCAACCAAAAGCGTCAGGGCACCTGAAGCCTCAAGCCTTCGGGAGCGGCGGCAGTCCCCCCGCGCCGCGGCAGAACAAAGCCACCATCTTCCCAGCCTCCTGGCTGAGCGGGGTGGCGTCCGCGCCGCGCGCGATCCAGCGCATGAAGTAGGCGTTGCTGAGGCCCCAGATGATGAAGCCGGCCTCCTCGGGCGGGACGCCCGCCAGCGCGGGGTGGTCGAGGTGCTCCGCGCAGATGCTGGCCAAGTAGTCGGCCGAGCGCGAGATGAAGTCGGTGGAGCAGCGCTCGGGGGGCTTGGTGTCTTCGCCGCCATCGGATGGGGGCGGGTTCATGAGCGTCACGAGCTCGTCGCGGCGCCCTTCGGCCCAGCCCAGCTGGTCACGCAGCACGAACTCGAGGCGCTGTTCGAGCGAGAGCCCGGCCGGCAGCGGCTTGTCGAAGAGCGCGTCGAACTCGGCGGTGACCTTGGCCTCGAGCGCGTCCCAGATGGCGCGCTTGCCCTTGAAGTAGCTGTAGAGCGACGCGGCGGCGAAGCCGGCCTCGGCGGCGATCTCCTGCACGCCTGCGGCCGCGTAGCCCTTGCGGGCGAACACGCGCGCCGCCGCGGCGAGGATGTCCTCGCGGGTGTGCTCGGCGGCGCGCTCTCGACGGGTGGGACGGCCCATGGTCAGCTCACAGTCGCTTCGGGGGTGGGGGGCGTTTCAACAGCGCGCGAGAACAAGCGCGACACCCGGATGCGGGCCCCCTCGAGCAGCGAGTAGAGCACCGGCACCACCACGAGCGTGAGCACGGTGGAGGTGATCAGGCCGCCGATCACGACGATGCCCATGGGCGCGCGCACCTCGCCGCCGTCACCGTGGCCGATGGCCACCGGCAACATGCCGAAGATCATGGCGCCCGTGGTCATCAAGATGGGGCGCAAGCGCGTGGCGCCGGCGTTCTCGAGCGCCAGCGGGATGTCCTGGCCTTCGCCGCGCAGCTGGATGGCGAAGTCGATGAGCAGAATCGCGTTCTTGGTCACCAGGCCGAACAGCATGATGAGGCCGATCATCGCGAAGATGGTCATGGTGTTGCCCGTGATGAGCAGCGCGCCGAACGCGCCGATCAACGAGAACGGCAGCGAGCTCATGATGGTGAGCGGGTGCAGGAAGCTCTCGAACTGCGCCGCGAGGATCATGTAGACGCAGATCACGGCCAGGAAGATGGAGAGCAGCATGCTGGCCATGCTCTCTTCCATCATCTGCGCGGTGCCGCCGAAGGCCGCGGTCACGCCGTCGCCGGTCACCTCGTCCGAGATCGCCTGCACTTGGGCCATGGCCTCGCCGAGCGGGATGCCCCGGAGGTTGGCGTAGACCGTGACCTGGCGCTGACGTGACTGACGGTCCACGCGGCTCGGGCCGCTGACCAGCGAGACGTCGGCGACGATGCCGATCGGCACGGGCCGGCCCTGGGCCGAGAGCACGTTGGCGTGCGAGGCCGCGTAGATGTTGCGAGCCTCCTCGGGCAGGCGCACGCGCACGTCGATCTGGTTGGCCTCGTCTTCGACGCTGGTGGCGATGGTGCCGGCGAAGAGCGTGCGCGCGGTGCTGGCCACGGTGTCGGCGGAGATGCCGAGGTCGTCGATGACGGCGCGCCGCACCTCGACGCGCATCTCGGGCTTGCCCGTGCGGAAGCTGGTGTCCACGTCCACGTACTTCCCCGTTGCGTTGAGAGCGTCCACGATGCGCTGCGCGCTGGCCTGCAGCTCCTCGAGGTCGCTGCCGCGCAGGTCGAGCTGCACCTCGGCGTTGCGCTGACCGCCCGCGCCCCCGTCGTCCGCGGCCTCCACGGAGGAGGTGAACTCGGTGGACCCGGCCAGGAGCTCGCGCGCGAAGGTCATGATCTCGGTCTGGTGATAGGCACGCGCCGCGCGCGGCTCGAGCAGCACCAGCACGGTGGCCAGGTTGCGCTGCTCCTGCGCGCCACCACCCACGGTCGCGAAGGTGGACTCCACACCGGGGATGTCGCGCAGCACGTTGGCCACCTGCGAGGCCGCTTCGTCCGTGGCCTCGAGGCTGGCGCCGGGCGGCAGCTCCATGCGCACGATGAACTGCGCCTTGTCCTCCATGGGGATGAACTCGAAGCCGAGCATGCCGGCCACGCCGAAGCTGGCCACGAGCACCGCGCTGGCCAGGCCGAACGTGATGATGCGGAAGCGCAGCGCGAAGCGGATGATCCCGCGGTAGCGCGCGTCGAACCAGTCCAGCACCGCCTCGATCATGGCCGAGATGCCCTTGCTCGCCCCGTGGTGATCGCCGAGGAAGCGCGCCGAGAGCATGGGCGTGAGGGTGAAGGACACGAACAGCGACAGCAGCACGGCCACGGCCACGGTGAGGCCGAACTCGTAGAAGAACTGCCCGATCATGCCCTCCATGAAGGCCACCGGGACGAACACGGCCACGATGGACATGGTGGTCGCGAAGACCGCGAGGCCGATCTCGGCGGTGCCCCGCTGAGCCGCTTCCATGGCGGTCTCGCGCAGCACCGTGCGGCGTCGCACGATGTTCTCGATGACCACGATGGCGTCGTCGATCAGGATGCCGATCGAGAGCGACAGCGCGAGCGTGGTCATCATGTTGAGCGTGAAGCCCATGACCTTCACGAACGCGAAGGTGCCGATGACCGAGGTGGGCAGCGCGAGGGCGCTGATCAGCGTGGCGCGCCAGTCGCGCAAGAAGATGAAGATGATGACGATGGCGAGGAAGGCGCCCAGCACGAGGTCGAGCTGCACCGTCTCGATGGACGCCACGATGGTGGTGGAGTTGTCCTGCACCATCTGGATGGTGATGCCCGCGGGCGCGCTGGCCTGCAGCGCCGCCATGCGCTCGTGCACCTCGCTGGCCACGGCCACGGTGTTGGCGTCGCTCTGCTTGATGAGCTGCACGGCCACGGCCGGACGCCCATCGAGCCGCGTGATGGACGCGCGCTCCTCGAAAGCGTCTTCGATGGTGGCCACCTCGGCGAGCGACACCGGGATGCCCTGCACCGTCGCGATGGTGGTGCGGCCCAACTCTTCCACGCTCGCGAAGCGCGCGTCGGTGCGCAGCACCATGTTCTGGCGGCCGGAGCCGAAGTTGCCCGCCGGGATCTCGATGTTCTGGCGACCGAGCGCCATCACCAGGTCCTGCACCGTCAGCCGGTAGCCCTGCAGCGCGGCGAGGTCCACGTAGACCTGGATCTCGCGCTCTTGCAGGCCGATCAGGCGTACCTGGCCCACGCCACCGATGCGCTCGAGGTCGGGCTTGAGCGTGTCTTCCACGTAGTCGGCCAGCGCGCGCTGGTCGTCACCCGCAACCGAGAGCTGCATGATCGGGGCGGCGCCCAGGTCCAGCTTCTCGACGGTGGGGGCCTCGGCGCTCTCGGGCAGGTCCGGTATGACTGTGGCCACGCGGTCGAGCACGTGCTGCGCGCCGTCGTCGAGGTCCACGCCGAGCTCGAACTCGACTAAGTCCTGGGCAACGCCCTCCACGCTGGTGGAGCGCAGCGAGCGGATACCGCTCAGGCTGTTGACGGCCTCCTCGATCGGGTCCGCCACCTGCTCTTCCATCGTCTCGGGCGAGGCGCCCGGGTACACGACGGTGACGGTGACGATGGGGAAGTCCACCTTGGGGTAGAGGTCCACGTTGAGGCGCGTGTACAGCAGGACGCCGAACACCACGAGGGCGCCGATGACCATCGTCGTGAAGACGGGCCGCGCGATGCTGACGTCCGAGATCTTCATTCGCCGTCCTCGGGCGTGGGCGTGGGCGCCGGAGCCGCGGTGGGCTGGGCAGACGGAGCCGCCGACGGAGCCTGGCCCGCCGAAGGTGCCGCGCTGACCCGCACCTGCACGTCGTCACGCAGCGGCGCGCTCGAGTGCACGATGACGCGCGCCCCGGCCTCGAGCCCGGAGAGGACCACCACCTCGCGCGCGTTGATGGGGCGGACCTGCACCACCACGCGCCGCACGCCGTTGCCCTCCACCGTGTAGACGTAGGCCTCGGTGGCGGTGTTGCGCACGCCGGTGGCCGGCATCACGAGGCCCTCGACCGGCGCGCTCTGCGGGAAGCTGACGTAGGCGAACATGCCGGCGCGCAGGCGCCCATCCGCGTTGGGGAAGCGCACCATGACCGACGCCGTGTGGGTGAGCGGGTCGAGCTCGTAGCCCACGCGCACGATGCGGCCCTCGATGTGCGTGCCGAGCGAGCGCAGCTCGGCCGTGGCCACGCCGCCCTCTTGGATGCCGGGCAGCTGCGACTCGGCCACGCGCACGCGCGCCTCCACCTCGGAGAGGTCCAGCAGACGCAGGATGCCGGAGCCCTGGGGGCTGACGACCTCACCCAGCTCGGTGGGGATGGTCTCGACCACGCCCGCGAACGGGGCGCGGATGGTGTAGCTGCGCAGCGACACGGCGGCGGCTCCGGCGGCGGAGCGGGAGGCCTCGGCCGAAGCCCGCGCCGCGTCACGGCTGGCGGCCAGCTGGTCGGCCTGAGACACCGCGATGGCGCCCCGCTCGGTCAGCGGGTGGATGCGCTCGAATTCGCTCGCGTACTGCGCGGCCTGCACCTGCGCCGAGGACGCCATGGCCTCCGTCTGCGCGGCCATCGCTCGGGCGTAGCGCGCGTCGAGGCGGATCAGGGGCTGGTTGCGGCGCACCTGCTCGCCCTCTTCGACGAAGATGCGGTCGACCCGCGCGGTCACGTCGGCGCCGAGGTCCACCGCGCGCAGCGGCAGGAGGTGCGCACCGATCTCGGGCACGTAGGCGATGGGACCGCGCGTGACGGTGACCACCTGCACGTCCACCGGCGCGGCGCGCTCTTCCTCGGCGACGGGCAGCTGAGCGGCCCCCTCTTCGCTGCAGCCGGCGGCGAACAGGAGGCTACCGCCGAGCGCGACCGACGCGAGCCCACGCAGGCCGGGGAAGGAACGGGAGAAGAACGGGAGAACTTCGCGGGGGGATACGTAGTTCATCGGGTCTCCGGGGTCTGGCCAAGGACGTACTCGAGGCGCGCGCGCGCGAGCCGGTAACCGAGGTGCGCGTCGACGAGGTCGACCTGCGCGCGGCGAACGGCGGTCTCGCTGTCCAGCACCTCGTTCGAGGTGGCGGCGCCGGCCTGGAAGCGCAGCACGCGCGACTCGTAGGCCTCGCGCGCGGCGGCCACGGCGGCGTCGGCGCTCTCGATGGAGGCCGCAGCGGCGCGCAGGCCCGCGTCGGCTTGGTAGATCTCGATGGTCACGGCGCGCTCGAGGCTGCTGAGCTGGGCCTCGGCCTCCGCGACGGTGGCGTCGGCGCCGGCCCGATGATGATGCGCGGCGGCGAACGCGTTGGGCGACCACGAGAGGTTCACGCCCACGGACCACGTGGCACGGAACTCGGCGGTCAACGGGAAGACGCGCTGGTTCGGGTTGGCGTAGTCCAGGGCCCCCACGACGGCGATCTGAGGGAGCTGCTGCCCGAGCGCGGCGCGCGCCTCGGCGCGGCGGGTCTCCACCAGCAGCCGCAGGGCCTGTGCCTCGGGGCGGTGGTCGAGGGCCACGCTCACGCTGCCGCCGTCGAGCGCGGGGGGCAGCGTCACCGCGTCTTCGAAGACGGCCTCGCCGATGGTCACGGAGTCACCGACGTTGCCGCCGATGCGCTGCACCAGCGCCACCTCGGCGATGGCGGCGTCACCCTGAGCGACCTGCAGCACCACGCGCACCGACGAGAGCCGCGCGCGCACCTCGGCGAGCTCCACGGCGGCGACCACGCCACGCTCGACCATGGCCTCGGTGGTGGCCAGCAGCGCCTCGAGCAGCCGCACCGAGTCCTGCGCCACGATGACGCGCGCGCGGGCTTGGATGAGCTGGTAGAACGCCTCGCGACCCTGGATGGCCAGCTGGCGGTTCTGCGTCTCCGCCTGGAAGCGGGCCGCCTCGCGCCCACGGTCGGCGGCGCGCATGGCCGGCAGCGTGGTGAAGAAGATTCGCGTGACGGGGATGGAGAACGACGCGCGCAGCAAGTAGTTGTTCAGGATCTGCGGGAACGGGTTGTCCACCTCGATGCCGTTGAACTCGAACGGAGGGAGGTTCACGCGCGACAGGTGCGTGTAGCTCGCCTCGAGGTTGAGCTGTGGGAAGAGTCCCACACGCACCTCACGGTAGGCGGCTTCCGCACGAGCCTGCGCCGCGGCGGCCACGTCCGCCTGGGGGGCGTTGGTGACCGCCAGGACCGCCGCCTGGTCGGCCGTCAGGCCGGCGTCGGTGGGCCCCAGCAGCGTCGTCAAGTCGCTGAAAGTGCTGGCTTCTTGGGGAGCTGGACGGGCGGCTTCCTGAGCGTTTGCGGGGCTGCTGAAGAGCAGCGCTCCGGCGACCAACGAGAGGGCGTAGCTTGAACGAGTCATGATTCTCTCCGAATGACAATTCGGAGATATGAATCATGCGTTAGTGCTCGGCAAACGATTACTGAGGATCAGCTCAGGAATTCACCGGCTAGCTTCGACGCCCGGGCCCCCTCGAGGGCCCCGCGGTGGCGCTCGTTGACCACCTTCATGAGCTGACCCAGCTGCTTCTTCTGGGTGATGCCCAGCTCGGCGGCGATGGCGCGCAGCGCGGCGCGGGCCTCGTCGTCGTCCATGGCCTTCGGCAGGTACTTGCTCAGCACCTCGATCTCGGCGAGCTCGTTTGCGGCCAGCTCGGCACGGCCACCCTTCTCGTAGTCCGCCACGGAGTCACGCCGCGTCTTCACCGCGCGCAAGACGATGGCCAGCTCGTCCACCTCGGTCTGCGGGTCGTTGGGGTCGTCCACCTTCACCTGCTCGCGCAGGATCTCCGCCTTCAGCATGCGCAGCGTCTCGCGCGCCACCACGTTCTTGTCGCGCATGGCTTGCTTCAGGTCTTCGGCGAGGCGCGCCTCGAGGGCGCTCGGCTTCTTCTCTTCGGTGGTCATCGCGCCACCCTAGGGCGCGGTGCAGGGGGACCGCAAGGGGATGGCGTGGAATGCGCTGGGCGCGTCAACGCGGATAGACGACGAGCGAGCGCGCGATGGCCTCGGCACGCACATGCGCGCTCGGCTCGGGCTGGATGGTGAGCAGGCCCACCTGGCCCGCGAGCCACACGGCCGCGTGCAGCACCTGGGCGCCTTCCACGGTCTCCCACTCGAGGTAGCGGTCCGGCTCCCGGAGCGTCTCGGGGCCCCAGTCGCCCACGGCATCGAGCACGTCGGCGGCGGCGGGCATCGGCGCCCCCAGCTCGAGCTCCACGGGGTGCACCTCGAGCCACAGCTGCAGGCCTTCGTCGGCGGCCCAGAAAGTGCCATTGCCACGCCACGCCACGCTCATCGCGCTGGGCAGCCGGAGCCACGCGTCACGACGAGCGCGCAGCCAGAGGTCACCGCGGCGCACGCAGATGGACCAGTCCGGCACCACGCTGGCGAGGTGCTTGGGCCGCTCGCGCAGGGCATCGAGCGCATCCAGCACCGCCCGCCATGGCGCGCGCAGGGGCTGCAGCTCCGGGTGCGCGGGGACGCTCGCGTACAGCGCGTCGAGGTCGTCGCAGAGCGACTCCATGCGCCCCACCTCCAGCTCGTCGAGCGGCGCCCGCCGCGGGATCAGGAAGCGCAGCTGATGGGCCGCGCGGCGCACCCGCATGGTGTCGTCGAGACCGGGCTCCCACCACAGCGCGTGCTCGGCCGGATCGAGCGTGTCCACCGCGGGCGAGGGCCCGCTGGGCAGCATGAGCGCGGCCTCGTGCTGCACGCGCAGGCCGTCCACCGCCACGTGTCGGCCCTGCTCCGCGGCGTTCGCGAGGGCGTCGCGCCAGTAGGCCTCGCACGCCCCGCGGGTGGCCACCAAGCTGCCGCTCGCCAGGTAGCCATCGATGACGTCGTGCGCGGGCCGCAGCCCCGCCGCCTCGGCGGCCGCCGCCAGCGCGTCCGCCACGTGGGCGTGGTAGCCGGGCCCGAGCGACAGCGTGAAGGCCGACGCGCGCAGCATCCCTGGCAAGCTGCGGATCTCCACGGGCAGCGCCGCCGGGTGCAGCACCAGGTCCACGCCGTCGGGCGCCGCGCGCACCTCTTCGAGCGTGTCGGCGCACGGGCCTCCCATGTCGGTGAGCCCGCCCACGAAGCGGTCGAGGGCCTCGTCCTGCTCGAGGTTGTGCCGAAACACCAGCTCGAGGTTGGGTCGTGGCTCGCTCGGATGGGGGGGGGGCGCTACCGGCTTCATGAGGGGTGCCCGAGCATAGCCGGTCTGCGCGTGGTATGGCGCCCGCGCTATGCCCATCCTCGTCGCCAGCGGTCTGTCCAAAGCGTTCGGCCCGCGCGTGCTGCTCGATCAGGTCGACCTCTCCGTCCACAGCGGGGAGCGCGTGGGCATCGTGGGCATCAACGGCTCGGGCAAGTCCACCCTCTGCAAGATCCTGGCGGGCATCGAGGGCGCCGACGCGGGCGAGGTGATCCGTCGCCGCGACGCCACCATCGAGTACCTGGCGCAGGAGCCCGAGCTGCCGAACGACCGCACGGCGCGCGAGGTGGTGCGCGAGGGGCTGCGCGCCTGGGCCGAGGCCTTCGAGGCACACGCGGCGGCAAGCGAGGCGCTGTCGTCCCCCGACGCCGACTTCGACAAGCTGCTCGACATCCAGGCCAAGGCGGGCGCCGAGGTGGAGCGCCTCGGGGGCTGGGACCGCGGGCACCTGGTAGACGCGATGCTGGGGCACTTGAAGGTGCTGGAGCCCGACGCGCTGGTGGGCCGCATGAGCGGCGGCGAGCGGCGCCGCGTGGCGTTGGCGCGCCTCTTGGTGGCGCAGCCCAACCTCGCGATCTTGGACGAGCCCACCAACCACCTCGACGTGGACACCATCGAGTGGCTCGAGAAGTATCTGGCCGAGAGCTACGGCGGCGCGCTGATCCTGATCACGCACGACCGCTACGTGCTGGACCGCGTGGTCACGCGCACCCTCGAGGTGGACGGCGGCAAGGTGCACTCCTACGACGGCGCGTGGGAAGAGTACCTGATGGCGAAGGCCGAGCGGCAGTCGCACGAGGCGCGCTCCGAGCGCAACCGCCAGAACTTCCTGCGCACGGAGCTCGAGTGGCTGCGGCGCTCGCCCAAGGCGCGCACCACCAAGAGCCAGTCGCGCGTGGACCGTGCGGAGGCCGCGCGCGATCAACAGGGCCCGGCGCAGCAGCGCACCGCGGGCTTCACGCTCGAGACCACGCGCCTCGGCAAGACCATCGTGGACCTGCGCGAGACCACCATTCGGCTCGGCGACCGCACGCTGATCGAGGACCTCACGTTCATGCTGAGCAGCGGCATGCGCCTCGGCGTGGTGGGGCCCAACGGCGCCGGCAAGAGCACGCTGCTGAAGCTGCTGGTGGGGGAACTCCAGCCCACCTCGGGCGAGGTGGTCGTCGGCAAGAACACCGAGATCGGCTACTTCGACCAGGGGCGCAGCGGCCTCGACGACAGCGCCGACCTGATGCGCAACGTGGCGGGCAACGACGACAAGGTCACGTTCCGCGGCGAGCGCATCGACGTGCGCACGTACCTGGCGCGCTTCCTGTTCCAGCCGGACCGCATGCGGCAGAAAGTGGTGGCGCTGTCCGGGGGTGAGCGCGCGCGCGTGGCGCTGGCCAAGCTGTTGCTCAAGCCCAGCAACGTGCTGTTGCTGGACGAGCCCACCAACGACCTCGACGTGGCCACGCTGAGCGCGCTCGAGGAGATGCTGATCGAGGCGAACGCGACGGCCGTGGTGGTCAGCCACGACCGCTACTTCCTCGACCGCGTGGCCACGCACATCCTGGCGTTCGAGGGCGATGGTCGCGTGGTGCCGTACGCCGGCAACTACGAGCTGTACCGCACGCTGAAGGCCGCCGCGCAGGCCGAGAGCCTCGAGGCCTCACGCGCCGTGACCGCAGGCAACAAGGCCGCCGCCAGCGCGAAGGCCGCCGAGGTGAGCGCCGTGAAGAAGCCCACGCCAGCGGCCCCGGGCCCCCCCCCCCCCCCGGCCGGGGGGGGGGGGCCGGGGGGGGGCGCGGGGGGGGGGGGGGGCGGGCGGCGGGGGG
>CAZEAA010000052.1:0-10590 GCA_964510015.1 uncultured Sandaracinaceae bacterium | reverse complement strand
CCCCCACCCCCACCCAGCAGAAGCAGAGCCCCAAGGAGCGGCGCGAGCTGGATTGCATTATGGAGGCCAACGAGCGCGCGGAGCACGAGCTGGCGGCCCTCGACGCCAAGCTCGCCGACCCGTCGCTGTACGCGGAGCGTGCCGGCGAGGTGCGTTCGCTGACCGACCAGCAGCAAGCGGCCAGCGCAAAGGTGGAGACCCTGATGGCGCGCTGGGACGAGCTCGAGGCGCGACGCCATGCCGGGGGTTGAGGCCCCTGCGGCGCCGCGCGTGAGATGCGGCGAGCGCCTCGGGACCTGCCGGGCGTTCGCGGGCCTGCTGCTGCTCGGGAGCTTGCTGCTGCCTTCCTGGTCGCTGGCGCAAGGCCCCACGCCGGACCCCTACGGAGAGCCCTTCCCGGCTCCATCCGGCTCGGCACCGGCCCGCACTCCCGGCAACGGCCCACGGCTGAGCGCGTGGTTCTACACGGGCGCGCACTTCAGCGGACACCAACGTCAGTCGGGTGACCTCGGGGCGAGCCGCCGCGACCTCGATCCCGCGTTCACCCTCGGTGGGCGCCTCGAGCTGGCCACCAGCCGCTACCTCTCCGTGGGTGGCTTCGTGGACTACCTGCGCCTGCAGTACGTGGTGGAGCGACCGGCGCCCATCCTGCTCCAGCGCGAAGAGCGCGGCATCGTCTCCCTCGGCGTGTGGGTCCGGGGCTCGATCCCCGTGACCATCAGCGGTCACGACACGAGCTTCTACGTGGGCGTCCCCGTGGGCATGAGCATGGCGCTGTCCGAGCAGGAGAAGACCACCTTCGGCCTGCTCTTCGGCGCGATGGGCGGCGTCCACGTCCTGCTCACCGATGCCGTGGGCGTGTTCGTCGAAGCCGGCGTGCGCGCCGACCGCTACACGCTGGAAGACGACCGCGGCATCCACGAGCGGATGAGCTTCATCCAGGCCTCGCTGCGCGGTGGCGCGTCGTTCGAATTCTGAACGTCCGAGTTCTGCGCCGCGGGCTCAGGCGCCCTGCGGCAAGAAGTCGATCTTGTGGAGGAAGCGCGCCACCTGCCGGAGGTACTCGCCGCGGTCCATGTGCAGGATGTGACTGCCGGGGAACCAGTGGATGGCGCAGCGATCCCAGTGGTCCCACAGCAAGCGGCTGTGCTTGGGCGGCGCCAGCCGGTCGCCCACGCCGCCCACGATCATCAGCTTCTCGCGCGGGATGGCGGGCGGGTAAGTCAGCGGGCTGCTCACCGCGACGAACTTGCGCGCGTCGGACAGCGGACGCCCCACCACCTTGAGGGCCGCGCGGATGGCCATGCCGATGGGCTGCCACTCGAGCACCAGGTCGGCCAGGCTGACCACCGGCACGTTGGGGATGGCGAACGACAAGCGTGGCTCCGCCGTGGCCAAGAGCGCCGTGGTGAAGCCGCCGAGGCTGAGGCCCGTGACGCCCACCTTCGGGGCGCCGCGCTTCTCCATGAGCCAGTCGATCAGCACGCGCAGGTCCATGACCGACTGCGCGGCCGCTTCGTTGATGCGCGAGGCGCCCCCCGCGAAGTAGCCGTGCCCCGAGAAGGGCGAGTGCTCGGTCTGACGGGGCCCGTGGAAGGGCAGCGTGAAGAGCACCACGTCGCAGCCCATGCGGTAGAACCAGGGCAGCGCGAAGAACCACTCGTTGATCAGGTAGAAGTCCGCCGTGAACCCGTGCACCGCGATGATGGTGGGGCGCGGGCCGTCGTGGTGCCGCCAGTAGCGCGCGTAGGCGACGCGGTTGGCCTCGTGCCGCAGGTAGCTGTGGTGAAGCCGCGGGTTCATCGGCATGAACGGGCTGTCGAAGCGGATCACCTCGGTGGTGCCGTCGTCGGGCGAGAAGCGCGGGAACCAGTCGGCCTCCGACGTGCGGACGCGGATGTTCTTGGGGGGTGCCTTGAAGAAGCGCGAGGCGTCTCCGCTCTCGGCGAAGGGCCCGTAGAACTCCACGTCCTTGATGGTGCGGTGCAGCTCGAGCGGGTGATACCCGATGGGGAGCGCAAGCCCGCTGATGAGGGAAGCCCCCGCGGTGCGCAGGCCGATGTCGAAAGCGGCGGACGCACCGACCTGCAGCTTGTCGCGGAGCTCGAGGTCGAAGGGCTCGGGCCTCCTGGCGAAGTCCGGATCCAGGGACTCCCACCACGGCACCCCCTCCTGCAGGAGTGGCTTCTCCTGGCTGTAGGAGTGGTGAACGATGCGCGAGACGACCGTGTGGTCCATGGCTTCAGCGTAGCGCAGGGGACACGGCCGTGTCTCCTAGTCGACACGGGGTGACACTTCGCTCGGGGGCTGACTGGGGCCTTTCGTCGACAGTCCGGGGGGTCGCTCCGGCGGCACGGCCCGTGCGATGGGCTCCGCGTCATGAACCGCTCGCGTGTGTTGGTGGTGTGCTCGCTCGTCGTGGTGTTCTTGCTGCTCTCGGCGTTGCGGGGGACCCGCGTCCGGGGGGCCACCGAGACGGGTGAGCCGACACCGCCCACCCCGGAGACCGTGGGCGAGCGACCCTCGTTCCGCGATGGCCGCATGGTGCGGGGTGACTCCCGTCAGCGCGTGCTGCACTTCACGTTCGACGACGGTCCGCGACCCGAGACGACCGGGCCGCTGCTCGAGCACCTCGACACCGCCGGGGTGCGGGCGACGTTCTTCGTGGTGGCGCGCCAGCTGGGCGGCCGCGGCGCGCGCCGCGAGCGGAACGTGGCGATGGTGCGCGAGACCCTGCGACGTGGGCACCAGGTGGGCTTCCACGGGCTCGACCACAGCGCCTTCAGCGAGCTGACCGCGCCCCAGCTCACGCACCAGTTCGACGCCGGAGAGGCCGCGTTCGTGCGCGCCGTCGGGCAACGTCCGTTCTTGGTGCGCCCGCCCTACGGCCGCCGCGACGTGGACAGCGACCGCGTGGTGGTGGCGCGTCACTACACGCAGGTGATGTGGGGCATCACCGCGGCGGACACGTCACAGACCACCGCGCGCGGTGTGGTGGACGCCTTCCGCAGCGCGCTCCGGCGGCGCGAGAACGGGCCTCGGGTGAGGGGTGGCGTGGTGCTGCTGCACGACACGAAGCCCTGGGTGATCGAGGCGTTTCCGCAGCTGCTGGCCGAGGTGCAGGCCCGCAACTGTGCGCTGCTGGCCCGCGGCGGGAACGAGGAGCTGTGGGACATCGCGCCGGACCTCACGCCCTTCTTCGAGGCCCGGCAGCGCGGGGACCACGCGAGCATGATGACGCGCAACGGAGGCTACGCGCCCGCGGTGCAGGCGGCCCGGCAGGCGGTGCTGCGGGCGGAGACGGCGAGGCGCTGCGCCGGCGCGGTGAGGTGACGCGAGGACAGCGAACCACGCGGGCGCGCGAACACGTCGTGCATCGCGAGGCGGAAAGTGGTTCACTGTACGGGATGGTCAGCGCGATGGGACTGCCTCGGTCGCTGCGCGCGCGTCGCTGCAGCTTATCGTGACCTTTGCTTTGTCTCTCTCCCCCGGTGGCCTTCGGCTGCGCTCGCTGCGCGCAGGGGTCCGGCTCGGCCTCGGGCTGGCGTTGGCCTCCGTGGTGTTGGTGAGCACGGCGGTCGGCACGGTGGAGGCGCAGTCCACCGAGAACGCCGAGGCCCGCGCGTTCTTCGAGCAGGGCAACCGGTCCTTCGAGCGGAGCCAGCGCGTGGCCTCGGGCTCGCGACGGATCGCGTTGCTGGAGGAGGCGCTGGCCGCGTACGTGGCGAGCTTGGCCATCGTGCGGAGCAAGAACGCGCTGTTCAACGCGGGCGTCACCCTGGCGGAGCTGGGGCGCGGGGCCGAGGCGTACAGCTACTTCGGCGAGTACCTGGCGCTGAGCGGGCTGACGGAGGAGGAGCGGGCGGCCGCGGACGCGCAGCGGGCGGCGTTGCTGGGGCGTGTGATGATGGTGAGCGTGCGGTCGACGCCGTCGGGCGCCGAGGTGCGCGTGGACCGGGCGGACCTGCAGGCGCTGGGTCGCACGCCGGTGGACGTGCCGTTGGATCCGGGGGAGCACGTGGTGCTGGTGCGCGGCGCGGACGGTCGGGACCGCGCGCACCGCGTGCTGGCGGTGGCGGGCGAGGCGGGGACCATGGCCGAGACCGAGACCGTGGCCGAGACCGTGGCCGAGACCGAGACCGAGACCGAGACCGAGACCGAGACTGAGACCGAGACCGAGACCGAGACCGAGACCGAGACCGAGACCGAGACCGAGACCGAGATCGGGGCCGAGTCCCGGTACGCTCGGGTTGGCGCTTGGAGCGCGACCGGGGCGCTTGCTTTGGGGGCGTTTGCGCTGCGGTTGCGGGCGGGGCGGCAGACTCGGGCGCACGAGGCGCTGGCGACGGGCGCGGGGACGGTGGAGGAGCGGACGGCTCGGGGGGAGGTGCTCTACGAGCGCATCGTGCGGGCGAATCGCACGAGTCAGGTGCTGACGGGGCTGGCGGTCGTTGGGCTGGGAGTGAGCGTTGGGTTGAGCGTGCGGGCTCGGCGGGTGGCGCGGGCTCGGCTGCGGGTGGTGGTGAATGGCGAGCTGGCGGGGGTGTCGCTCGGCCTGGCGGGGGAGCTGCGATGAGTCGCGCTCCGCAACGGTGGTGCGGCTCCCGGTCGGGTTGGCGCGGTTCGCTGGTCGGGTTGGCCGGTGGTTGGATGACCGTGGTGCTCGCGTTGGTGGTGGCCGGGTGCTGGGACACGCCTTCGCGCGAGTGGTACCACCGCGATGGCGGCCCCCCCGATGAGGGGATGCCCGACGGGGGGTGCGACGCGAGCTGCTGCGACGGGTCGGCCTGCGGGGCTCCCGACGTCGGGACGGCCCTTCCGCGTGAGCGGATGTGCGACGACGAGTTGGACAACGACGACGACGGGAACGAGGACTGCGCGGACCCCGACTGCGCGGCCGCGCCTTCCTGTTGCGCCGATGGTCAGCCGCTGTTCACCGAGGAGTGGACCGGGACGGAGCGGTTCTCGGCGTGGACGCAGCTGCCGCGCGGGACCACCGACGGCGAGCCCAGCACCGAGACGGACGACGACACCATCCTCCTGACGGGGTGGGAGGACTCCGCGCCCCACGCCCTCATGCTCAACGAGTGCGTGCCGCTGGCCCTCGGTGCCGAGCTGAGCTTCGACTTCAAGGCGAGCAGCTTGCCGCGGTGCACGACCCTCTACGTCCCTTGCGACGAGCACGCTGCGCTGGTGCTGTCACGCGTCGACGACACGTCCCCAGGGCTTCCGCTGTTCGAGGACCTGGCCATCCGCGTGCATGCCGACGCCCGGTCCGGCTCACGGATCGTCTGGAACCAAGGCATGCTGCAGGTCACCCAGGGCGGCGAGATCCTCGGGCGCATCAACATCGAACCAAACGTTCGGTACACGGCCACGCTGATCATCGCGCCGTCCACGCAAGGCGGGGTCGCGTCGCTCCGCGCCGATGTCGAGCTGCGGCTCACGGGCGCCGATCGCAACAGCGAGCCTCTCGCGGTGCTGACCGACATCTTCCTCACCACGCAGCAAGGGCTGGTGAGAGGCACCAGCGGCTGCATGGAAGTGGGCGGTCTCTACGCGGCCCTCGAGATGGTGGGCACTGGAGCGCAGCTTGGCCCGCTCCGTGCAAAGTCGCTCTCGTGTGCCAATCCGAGCCAGTTCCAGCCCGTGCCCATGGGCGCCGCGACCCTGACGTCCACGTCGCTGGGCGTCCCCCCGGGCTACGGTGGCGCTCACGTGGGTGCGCCCACGCTGGGCAGCTCGTTCAACGCCACAACCGACGTGCAGCCGCGCTGGGACCTGTTGTTCGAAGCCACCAACCAAGCACCCGAGCTCGATGACGAGGCGCCCGTGGGGTACGCCATCGCTCACTCCCGCACCACCAGCTTCGGCGCGCTGGCCGCCGACTGGACCACCAGCGCCTCGCCTCGCATCGGCTCGAGCCCGCCCTCGTGCTTGGGGAACGGCGAGACGTGCAGCGGGCCGAGCGTGCGTGACCCGTTCTTGTTGATGCGCCGCCGCGCCGACGACGTGTTGCTGCCGTTCACCCTCGCCTTCGCGGCGCGAGAGCAGCCGAACCAAGGCCACACGCTGCGTGTCCACGAGACCGTGAACGTGTCGCCCGCCGCGCCCATCGGCGGCGAGGGCACACTCATGCTCGCGCCCGACGACGTGTGCCATGACCTGCGACACCCTGCGCTGCTGCCGGTCGAGGGGGGCAGCGGCGGCTACTGGCTGTTCTTCACGTGCGTGCCCAGCAGCGGCGTGACCGACATCCGGGTCGCGCGGCTCGACGGTGCCTTCGGGGTCCTGAGTGACCCGCCGGTGCGCCGCATCGTGACGCCCGCCATGCTGGGTTCACTCGGCGCAGGAGGCGTCTTCGGGGCCGAGCCGATCGTGCGCCGCGACACCCACGGCCTCGCCCTCCACGTCTGGTTGGTGGCGCTCGACGGTGCGAGCCGTGGGTCCGTGGTGCTGGTGACTGGCCGGCTCTCGGTCACGGCCCCCACCACCGACGGAGGCGTGCCCGAGTATCCGCCGCTCGAGGTGCTGCCCACGCTCGAGCCGTACCTCGCGAACCCCGTGCTGCGCAGCGACGACGCGGTCCTCGGCGGTTGCCCGGGCCTCGCCTGCAACCTCACCGGCGTGGCCGTGAGCGACACCGTGGACGACCCCGACGTGCTGCGCTTCGTCGTCGCGCGGCGCGTGGCGGTCAGCGCCGACTCGAGCGTGAGCGAGCTGCTCCCGCTCACGCAGACGTGGAGGTCGCGATGAAGCGCGCAGCACGCCGAAGCGCGCTCGTCGGTGGCCACGCCCTCCTGGCTGCGGTGCTGCTCTCGGGCTGCGCAGGCGATGGAGCCGCCGTCGACCGCGACCAAGGCATGTCGGACGGCAGCATCCAGCCCAACGACCAGGGTTTCCGAGACTCGGGTCCGAGCGAAGACCTCGGCCTCGACGCGGGCCCCATCGACGACGCCGCGGTCATCGCCGCGGACCCTGCACGCTTCGCCCCCTTCCTGACGGTGTCGGGCACGTTCGGTCGTCTCCGGGACGACGAGCCCGCGCCGTGGACGAGCTGCTACGCCGAGCCGTCTGGCTGCGCGGCCGAGCCCTGCTCGCTGCTCGCCACGTGCTGCGTGGGCGATGGCCAGTGCGCCGACCTGCGGCTCGATGGCGCGCTTCCCGGGGCGCTGCTCTTCAACAGCTGCGCGTCCGGGGCCAGCGCGCTCACCTGCCTGCCGGGGCAGCCGCTCACCGCCGTCGGCAGCTCGGAGCCCCGGGTGGAGTCCGGCGGCCTGCGCCCCGGTGGCGACGCCTCGCGCGAAGGCGGGGTGCTCGTGGGCCAGCCCCTCGATCTGCGCCTCGATCGCGTCGACCTGAGCGTGGTGTTCATGCCGCCCGTGGCGTGCCCCGAGAGCCGCTGCCTCGAGAGCGCGGGCGTGTCGGTGGCGCGCGCGGACGAAGCGGCGCAGGGCCTCGTGACCCCCTTGGTGGGCCTCCTCTACAGCGCCTCCCGCGGAGACGTCTCCTTGATGGTGGGCGACCAGCGGCGCGCGGCCTGGCTGCTCACGGACCCGAACGCGAGCTTCACGCTCGAGCTGCACCCGAGCGGCGTGGTGCGCGTGCATCGCGACGAGGAGCTGCTGACCAGCGCGTTCGTGTACAGCCCGGTGGCGAGCGCCCAGGTGGTGCTGCACGGCCGCAACACGGAGCTGCAGGGCGCGCGCATCCGCTCGCTGCACGCCGTCGAGTACCGCGGCGAGACACCGGCCGTGTTCGGCACGCGCCTCCCGATCACGCTCACCGCCCCGGTGGACGTGGACCCGTGGGCGCCGCGCAACCCCGCGGTGGTGGAGCACGAGGGCCGCACCTACGTGGTGGTCGAGAACGACGGCGCGCTCTACCGCGGCGAGCTGCTGGGCACCACGGTGGCGTTCGACAGCGAGCATCGCGTCGTGGTGGACTCGGGCCGCGAGGACGCGCTGCTCGCGCCCGCGCTGCTGGTCCGGCCGAGCGGCGAGACCTTCCTGGTGTACGCCGCCAAGGTGATCGACGGGACGCTCAACACCACGTTCGCGATCCGCGCGCGGCGCGGCGTGGACGGACCGCTGGGCCCTCTCCCCGACCAGCTCGCGGTGGCCAGCGCTCCCCGGGGCGAGTCGCTCGACGACCCTAGCGTCATCGAGCACCAGGGCCACGTCCTGCTCTTGGTTCGGCATCGCTATCACACCGGGAACACCGAGCTCGAGCTGTGGCGCTCGGACGGCCTCGAACCTTCGACGCTGCGCGACCTCCGGCCCGCCCCGGCGTCGAACCTCGGCGCCCTGACGCACGTGGACAACCAGGAGAGCCAGCAGGAGCAACGGCGGGCCCCACACCTGAGCGTCCGTGGCGGCACCTATCGCGTGCACTTCGAGCGACGCACCGGCACGCGCAGCGTGATCGAGATGCTGGCCGGCGACGAGCTGCGCGCGTTCCGGTCGCTGGGGGAGGTGCTCGGCCCGCGCGTCGGTCAGCTGGACTCGCTCGGCGTGGGGTCCCCGAGCGCCCTGCAAGACGCCGACGGCAGCGAGTCCCTCTACTACGTGGGTCGAGATGGCCTCGGGGAGCGGCTCTTCGTGACCGAGCGGGTGGGGGTGCTCGATCCGCAGCCCCTGCGCAGCGCCCCGTAGCGACATCCGGAGGGGTGCAGGGAGGGTTAAACACTTGTGCCCGACCATCGGCGGGGGGTCCGACGGTCGGGCACGGTCACTGCGAAGCGAGGCGCTCTATCTTGGGGGTTTCCGGGGGGTCAGAGACGCCACCTGAAGAAAATGTGCGTCCACCAGGGCTGTGGGGGTTTGGGGGGATGCCAGGTGTTGCTGTTTTCCACGGTTCACCTCCGCGTGACGTTCTCGAAACAATGCAGAAAGCGATCCAACGGGCTTGGCGGCGCAGCGCCGTGACCCCAAACGGGCGCGGTCCCTCGGTATTTGGCTCGCTGGGGCTGAAATTGCGCAGGTTTCGGCCACCGGCGGCGGTCAGCCACCATGACAACGCTGTCCGTCCTGGGACGGTGGGTCCGGATCATGGGAGTGCAAAAGTGCACGCTTGCAGCGTTCCATTTCACAATTGAAATGAGAGGGGGTGATCACCCCAACCCCGGGGGCGCCTGTGGCGTCATGCCCGGCAGCTGCATCAGGTCCTTGCGGGCTTGCTCCCTCTCCGCCTGCGCCCGCGCGGTCAGCTGGGTCACCGTGCGCTCCAGCTCGCCGGCCTCGGCCTCGAGGCGCCGGACCTCGCGCACCACCGAGAGGCGCTCCTGCCCCTCTTCGCCGCCGTCCCGCAAGACGGCCAGCTGCTTGGTCTGTGCCTCCTGGCGGCGGCGCAGCTCCCCCGCGTGGCGCAGCTGGGCGGCGGCGTGACGCTCGAGGTCCTCGGCCTCTTGGAGACGCGCCAGCACGCCCGTGAGCTCGGCTGGCACGTGCGCCCCGTCGGCCCGCTCGCGCAGCCAGCGCGCCACGTCGTGGGTGCCCACACCGCTCACCGCCACGTGCGTGTACTCCCGCCGCCGCAGGGTCAGCTGGGCCTCGCGCACCCCGCTCGCCACCACGGGCAACGCCACGCGATAGGCGCCAGCCAGCTCCTCCACCCGCGCGTCCGTCGGGACCTCGAGGGTGTCGCCCGCTTGGCGCGGCAGCTCCACGAAGAGCGTCTCGTCGCGGGCATGGTCGTTCTCGATGCGCACCTGGTGCACCACCGCGCGCTCGCGCACCTCCACCACGAACGCCTGCAACGCGTTGATGGCCATGAAGCGCAGCTCGTGCTGCTGCTGGCCGGTGCAGCGCAGCGACAGGTCCTTCGCGAAGCTCACGCGCACGTCACCGCCGCGCGCCCGGAACGGCACCATGGCCTCGCCGGCGTAGCCGTTCTCGTCGTAGATCACCGCCGCGCCCTCTTCGAGCACCACGCCCGTGTCGTTCGTGAAGTGCAGCACGATGTCCGGCGCCGGTCCGTCGCCCCAGCGCCAGATGCGCTGGCGTCCCGCGTCCACCTTGGCCGTGGCGATGGGCACCATGGCGGAGCCGCCGCGCGTCAGGCTGACAGGCGCGTCCAAGCGGTACTCGAAGAACTCGCCGCGCTGTTCTCCGCTGGCCCCCGCGGGCGGCGCGCTCGAGCCGAAGCCCTCGAGCTTGGCGCTCAGCATCATGTCCAGCTCTTCGGGGCGCTCCTCCAGCAGGGCCATGCCGGGCGGTCCCCCGAAGCCCGCGATGCCCATGGGCGCCGCGGCCGGACGCGCCACGGGCGCCCCCTTGGCCATGGCGTACGCGCGCGGCGCAGCGCCGGCGCGCACCTCTTCTTCCACCACCGTGCGCGTCACGTGACGCGGCACGTACAGGTCGATCACGAACGACACCGGCTGGCCCGTGGTCAGCACCAGCTGCACGTCGTCGAGGTCGCGGTCCACCGGGTTGTGCACGATGGCCCAGGCCATCACCGTGACCGTCTCGCGTGCGCCCGCGCCTTCGCCCTCGCGGCCGGCCACCAAGCGATAGCTCACGCGCCAGATGGGCGCGGGCACCGTGTAGGCCACGTGCAGCGCCCGGGCCTCGCCGCTCACCTCCACGC
>CAZEAA010000051.1:0-22788 GCA_964510015.1 uncultured Sandaracinaceae bacterium | reverse complement strand
GCCTGACCTCGGCGAGTCTCAGCGCGCGCTGCCCGGACCGAGCAGCTGCGCCGAGAAGAGCTTGTCGAGCCCGTCCGAGCCGACCACGAGGCGCACCTCCTGGATGCGCTCGGCGATCTCCTTGAGCGCGTCGAGCTCCTTGAGGCGCAGCAGCACCGGGTTCTCGGCCATCACCTTGGCGGTGTTGGCCAGCGAGCGCGTCGCGTTCGTCTCCTCCCGACGGAGGATGACGTTCGCGGCGGCCTCCTTCTCGGCCTCGATCACACGGTTGAGCAGCGCTCGCATCTCGCCGGGCAGGACCACGTCCTTCACGCCGAGCTGCTCCACCCGCGCGCCGAGGCGCTCGGCTTCCGGGACCACGCGCAGCGCGAGGAAGGTGGTCAGCTCGTCCCGGCCCTCGAGGAGCTGGTCGAGCGTCACACCCGCCACGTAGTCGCGCGCAGCCAGCTGCACCGCCAGGTAGATGGCATCGCGAACGCTCACCGAGGCCGAGTCCGCGAGAACCGGGTCCGTCACGGCGTAGCTCGCGGTGAGCGTCAGCCGCAACGTGACCTTGTCACGCGTCATCAGATCCTGGCCCGCGATCGCGATGGGCTGGAGGCGCATGTCCACCACCCGCAGCTCGACCGGCTCGTCCTCCGTGGTCCAGCGCGCGTAGCGCCCCGGCGGGAGCACCGCCGTGAGCTTGCCCGCGACGAACTCGAGGCCGCGCTGGTACTCCTGCACCACCGCGTAGACGAACTCGCTCTCTGGGATGAGGGCGACGAGCTCGTCGCTGAGCCGCGGCATCGGCGCGTCGACGTCGAAGACGATGAGCTCCACCGCCGGGTCCACCGTCCAGTACCGGTGCGTGCCCGGCCGGAGGAAGTGCTCTGGGATGCGATCGTGCAGGAGCACGCCGCGCTGACGCTCGGTGACGGTGACCTCACGGAACGACGCGGGGTCGAGCACCGCGCGGATCTCGGGCGGCGCGTGGAAGAGGATGCGGTCGGTGTCCCAGTGCTGCTCCGTGAGGCGCGTGCCCCACACGAAGTGACGACCCGGTCCGAGCATGCGGAGCGGGAGGTTGTCGCGGGACACGACGGTGCGCTGGTTCAGCGGGACGTGGATGTGCTTGTACATGGGAGTCCTCCCGCTAGGGGTGGATGTTGGGTGGTTGGGGACATGAAGCGCGTCGACCGTTGCCCGGTGCGAGGCGCAAAAAGGTGATCGAGACGTGCCTCGCGCGGGAGAACCGCCGCACGCGTAGCCGCCAACGGGTCGCTCCTTGGGAAGCGAAGACGAGCCCCACACGGCACGGAGGCCATGGGCGCAGGTCATCGTTCGCGCGGGCGACGCGAGGGCGCTGGACGACGGCGGTGACCATGCCGGTGGGCGCATGTTCGGGCGCTCGTCACGTCTCGATCGAGGGGATACCGCTTTTCAGGCGATTACGTCACTGCGTAATAGGCAGTTGCTCTACCACTGAGCTACGCCGGGTTGCCCTGGCGAAGGGATTCGAACCCTCGACCGACTGATGACATTGAGACGTAGGACGGTGAATCGACGGCCGGACGCGGACGGGAAGACGAAGAACCCGGCGCGCGGTGTCGCATCACATACTCCTCAAAGAACGTGCGGGGACGTGCCGTTTGAGCGACACAGGATGTGTCCCGCGCTCCCTTCCCTCGGGCGCGTTCTCCGAACGTCAATGGGATGTTGCGCCGATCAGCCCGCGCCGTCGGCGTAGAAGCCGTCGATGACCGCGGCGTACTTGTCCGTGATCACGCTGCGCCGCAGCTTCATCGTGGCCGTGAGCTCGCCGCCCTCCACGCTGAACTCCTCCGGCAGGACCTCGAACTTCTTGATGGTCTGGTAGCGCGCCACCTTGGCGTTGCACTGCCGCTCGATCTGATCCTCGAGGTAGTCGCGCAGCTTGCGGTTGCTCGTCAGCTCGCGCGCGCTGCCCCCCGCCACGCCGATGCGCTCGCGGAGCGTGGCGATGCCCTCGGGGTCCAGCGTGACCAGCGCCGCGAGGTACGGTTTGCGGTCGCCCACCACCACCACCTGGCCCACGCCCGGGATCCCGCCGATCAGGTGCTCGAGCTCCACGGGCGCGACGTTCTTACCGCCGGCCGTGATGAGCAGCTCCTTGATGCGGCCGGTGATCTTCACGTTGCCCTCGTCGTCGAAGACGCCGATGTCCCCGGTCTTGAGCCAGCCGTCGTCCGTGAAGAGCGCGGCCGTCTCGGCGGGCATGTGCAGGTAGCCCTTGGTGTTGAGCGGGCCCTTCACCTGGATCTCGCCGCCTTCGGCGATGCGCATCTCGGCGCAGGAGAGCGGGCGCCCCACCGTGCCGAAGCGCGGACGCAGCGGATGCGTGAGGGTGCAGAGCCCGCTGGTCTCGCTGAGCCCGTAGGCTTCGTGGATGCCGATGCCGAGCGACGCGAAGAAGCGCTGCGTGCTCACCGCGATGGGCGCCGAGCCCGTGATGGCCACGCGCAGGCGGTCGAGGCCGAGGGCCGTCTTGACCTTGTCCACCACCAGCTTGCGCGCGAGGAAGCGGCGCGGCGTCATGTGACTCCGTAGCCCGCGCTCCACCTGCACGTCGAAGGCGGCCAGCTCGGACTGCATGCCGAAGTCCACGATGCGCTTGGCGTTGCCCGTCTTCTGGCCGAGGTTGTTGCGCAGCGCGGCCTCGAACTTCTCCCACACGCGCGGCACCCCCAGGAACACCGTGGGGCGCACGTCCGTGAGGTACTCCTTGATGAGGGAGAGGTCGGGGCAGAAGTAGACCTGCCCGCCCACCATGAGGGTGGCCACGTTGGTGATCAGCTGCTCGGCCTGGTGGCACAGCGGCAGGTAGCTGATGCAGTGGTAGGCATCGGGCTCCGACATGAAGGGCGCCCACTCGAGGATGCTCTGCCCCACGGCCAGCTGGCCCTCGTGGCTGAGCTCCACGGCCTTGGGGACGCCCGTGGTGCCGGAGGTGTAGATCAGCATGCACGTGGCGGCCGGGGCGATGGACGCGATGCGCCTGTCGATGGTGCCGCGCTCCGCCGCGCGGCCGTCACCCAGGAGCTGATCGAACGAACGCAGGCGCCCCGCGGCGCGCGGGTGCAGCGCCTCGTCGAGCAGGTCGAAGGTGATGATGTGCTCGAGCTTGGGGAAGGCCCCTTCGGCCTCGGCGGCCAGCAGCTTGTCCACCTGCGCCGCGCCGTCCGCAATCAGGATGCGCGCGCGGCTGTGGCTCACGATGTAGGCCGCCTGCGCCGCCGTGTTGGTCACGTAGATGGGCGCGGGGATGCCCTGCGCGGCCTGGATCGCGAACTGACACTGCACCCACTCGGGACGGTTGGCGCCCACCAGGGCCACGCACTCGCCCGGCTGGTGACCCAGCTCGATGAGCGCCGCGCCCAGGGCCCGCACGCGCTGGTGGTACTGCGACCAGGAGAGCGCCTGCCAACGACCCGCGCGCTTCTCGTTGAGCGCCGGGGCATCGGGAGTGGTGGCCGCCCATTGAGCCAGCCGGTCGACGAGGGTGCGCGGGGACGTCATGGGCCTGCACCGTGGCACGCGTGGCTGGGCGCGTCGAACAGCCCTCAGGTGGCGCCCGACAGCTTGGCCATCTTCGACTTCATGAGGCACTCCATGATGATGGGCTGCGCCAACACCAGGCCGTTGATCTTGTCGTCGAGCGCAGTGAACACGCCCGCCAAGAGCCCGAACATGCGGCCGTACAGGATGATGTCCTGCGGGATGGTCACGTTCTCGATCTTGCCCACCACGCCCTGCACGTCGGCCTTGATCTTGTCGAAGTCGAGCTGCTTCGCGTCGGAGGGCGACATCTCGAAGTACTTGTCGAAGAACTCCACGATGAGGGGCTTGGCGTGGCCCATGTCGCTCTCGCTCATGACGCCCATGTCCACCACGGCGCGCATGAAGCCGTCCACGTCCCGCACCATGTAGGCGAACGAGGCGGTGAGCATCTTGTCCTGGAACGCCGCGGGCAGCTCCTTCACCTGGCCGAAGTCCAGCACGCACACCTCGGCGTTCTCGGCGCTACCGCGGAACAAGATGTTGCCGGGGTGCGGGTCGCTCTGGAAGACGCCGTCCACGAAGACCATGTGCGTGAACGCGTGCACGATGCGGCGCATGAGCTCGTGGATGTCCACCCCCAGCTCGTCCACCTTCGCGCGGTCCGTGATCTTGTGCCCCTCGAACCACGTGGTGCAGATGATGTTGCGCGTGGTGTACTCGGGCAGCACGCGCGGGATGGTGACGTTGGGCAGGCCGCTCAGGTTGTCGTGGATGCGCTGCGTGAAGCGCGCCTCTTGCTCGTAGTCGAGCTCCGCGGTGAGCGCCTTGCTCATCTCCTCGGCGATGACCTCGAGGCCGATCTTGGGGACGAAGATGTTGAAGGCCGGCACCACCCGGCGCATGAGCCCGAGGTCCACGGCGAGCTGCCGCTCCACGTCGGCGTACTTGATCTTGAGGGCCACGTCCTGGCCGTCCTTCGTGCGCGCGCGGTGCACCTGACCGAAGCTCGCGGCGTTGCGGGCGTGGTGCTCGATGCTCGCGAAGACCTCGTCGGGCGGGGCCCCGAGCTCTTGGCGCAGGCGGCCCTCCACGTCGCTCCACGGCAGCGGGTCCACCTTGTCTTGCAGCTTCGAGAGCGTGCGGGTCCACTCCACCGGAGCCACGTCCACGCGCACGCTGATGAGCTGGCCAATCTTGATGAGCCCGCCGCGCATGCGCACCGCGAGGCGGTAGAAGCGGTCGGCCGACCACTGGTGGACCCGCGACCACGCTTTCCGGCGCGCGGGGATGCGCAGCTTCATCCGCAGCCAGAGGTAGAGGTACGCAAAGTAGATGGGGAAGAGCGCCGAAGCGACGCGGGTGCCGCGCCCCACGGCCAGGAAGAAGCTGCGCATGGATGGGTGATAGACCCACCAGCCACACCGGGGCAAGGGGACCCGTCCCTCGACGCCGCGGCCCGTCGCGCCGCCGAGGGCATGGGTGGGCTGGCTTGACAGGGCCTGCCCTTCGGCGCGACCGTGTCGGTCATGAAACTGCGCTCACTCTGTGTCGTCGCCTGCGCTTCCGCGTTGGCGGTGGGTACCCACCTCTTCCTCGGCGCGCCCAGCGCGCAGTCCCAGACGGCGGAAGCGTGCAGCTTCAACGGCACGTGGACGTTCACCGCGCCGGGTGCGGCGGGGCCCGTGGCCGGTCAGCCCGGCCGCATCGTGGCGCGCGGCACGACGGCGACCGTCAGCTTCGGGGAGCCCGTGACCGCCAGCGTCACCATGCGCGCCCGCATCGTGGACGGCGTGCTGCAGGTCACCGACACGCGCGCGAACCCGGCCGCCCTGCGCTGCACGGAGACCGAGGCCGGCCAGTACCGCCTCAACTACGCCAACGCCTGCGGCGAAGTGAACCTCGAGCTGCTCTACGAGCCGTGCGCAGGCCGCCGCGGCGCCCTCGCAGGCACGACGCTCACGCGTGAGGCCGCTCCCGCGCGGCGCTGAAGCGTCGGCGGACGCTCTACGGGAGCGACCCGGACACCAGCACCCCGCCGACCATCGACGCGTCCACGGGCGCCGCGTGGATCTCGTGCAGGGGCAGGTCGAAGATGTTGCGACCCAGGATCACCAGGTCCGCCCACTTCCCCACCTCGATGGAGCCGATGTCGTCCTCCATGTGGAGCTGGTACGCGGCATCCAGCGTGTAGCCGCGCACCATGTCTGCGACGCTCGTCCGCGCGTCGACACCCCCCAGGATGGGCGCGCTCGGGTCCCCGATGGCCTGCCGCGTCGCACCGGCTTCGATGTTCCAGAGGGGACTCATGGACAGCAGCTCAGGTCCCGTGGCCGGGAAGTCACTGCCGTAGGTCACGCGCGCTCCGGTCTCGATGAGGTCCTCCAGACGATAGAGGCGCTGCATCCGCTCGGGACCGATGACCAGCTCCTGGCCGGTGTAGTCCATGGAGTACCAGTACGGCGTCGTCTGTGCCGTGACGTCGAGCGCGGCGAAGCGGGGCACGTCCGCGTCCGTGATCTGCTCGACGTGGGCGAGAGTGTGGCGGGTGTCGGCACCGGGGTTCCCGTTGCGGGCGAGCTCGATGGCGTCCAGCGCCTGGCGCACCGCCCGATCGCCCAGCGCGTGGATGTGCAGGTCGATGCCCGCGCGGTCCACCGCAACCACGAACGGGTTGAGGACGCTCGGCTCGAGCAACACCGCGCCCGACTGGCCGGGGAGGTCTGTGTAGGGCTCGAGGTAGGCCGCCGTGTGCGCTTCCGTGGTTCCGTCGTTGTGGATCTTGATCATGCCCACGTGCAGACGGTCACCGTCGTACAGCCGCCGCAGCTCCGTGAAGCGGTCGATGGCGGTGGGCACCTGGTCGGGATGCTGAATCTGATGCGACGCCACCACCCGAAAGCGGAGCGAGCCCTGCCGGTCCATCTCGGCCACGGCCTCGAGCGCCTGCGCTTCGAAGGAGGACATCCCCGCGTCGTAGACGGTGGTGACGCCAGCGCTCGAGAAGAGCGTGTAGACGATGTTGTTGGGGCGCGCGGCGGCCACGGCGTCGAACGCGCCCAGCTCCGCGAGGTGCGGGAAGATGGCCTGAGACTCGACCAGCCACCCTGTGGGCGTGCCATCCGGGTCGCGCTGGTAGTAGTGGACGCCCGGGATCGGATCCGGTGACGTGGCGTCGATGCCGAAGGCGTCGAGCGCAGCCGAGTTCGCCCAGGCGCTGTGGCCGCCCGCGTCGACGAGGATGACGGGCCGGTCCGACACCACGCTGTCCAGCGCCTCTCGGCGGGGGCCGTCGGGCCCGAACGCGGTCTCGTCGAAGCCGAAGCCCAGGATGAAGGCGCGCTCGGGGTTGCGCGCGGCGTAGGCCGCCACCTGGAGCAGGACCTCGTCGGGGCTCATCAGCGACGAGAGGCGGAGCGCGTAGCCGAGCCCAGCAGCCTGGACGGGGTGCGCGTGCGTGTCGATGAACCCCGGCAGCACCAGGCGACCCGCGAGGTCGACGACCTGCGTGGTGGGACCCACGAACCGAGACGCGCCGTCGTCGTCGCCGACGTAGACGATCTCTCCCGCGCGAATGGCGACCGCGCTGGCGAGCGGCATGGACGCCGCGACGGTGTAGACGGTCCCACCCGTCAGCACCACGTCGGCGGGCGGCGTGGTGTCGGCGCAGCCCTGACCGGTGAGCGCCGCGAGGCCGAAGATGCCGAGGGCCAACGCCACCGGGAGCGCGGCCCGAAGGCGTGTGCCCACGCGGGCGGCTGTGGCACGGCGGCTATGGCTCATACGCAACGAGCCACAAGGTAGGGCGAACGCCCACTCGGCGCGCATATCATTCGTTGCCAATGAGCTATCCGATGGGCTTCTGGAGCGCCCGTCGTCGGTACTCGGTGGGGCTGACGCCGGTCGCCCGGACGAAGGCTCGGGTGAAATTGCCCGCCGTCGAGTAGCCGAGGTCGTAGCCGATGGCGGTCACCGGGCGGGCCGACCCGGCGAGCTCGCTGGCGGCCCACGAGAAGCGCGCTTCGGTGAGGAGCTGATGAAAGGTGGTGCCTTCCTCTTCGAGCCGCCGCTGGATGGACCGCGGAGACTCCTGGAGGAGCTGGGCCACCGAGCGCACGTCACGGAACTCGGGACCGCCACCCCGCAGCGCGCGACGCACCGCGCGCGTCATCGGGTGGGGGGTGTGCCGGCTGCGCAGACGCTCGTCGCAGCGCGCCACGAACACCGCGTGCGCGTCGGCGTCGGCGAGCAGGAACGACGCGTCCGCGAGGTGCTCGGGGATCCACACCGCGATCGACCCGACGCTGGAGCGCACTTTCACGTCTTGGCTGCGCAGCCACTCGAGGAGCGGCTCGTCTTCGATCGGGATGGCCACCTCGAGCCCTTCGGGCAGCTTCCCGAGGCCGTGCCGCACGAGCGCGTGCAGCGTGCTCAGGATCACTTGGATGTGAATCAGCAGGACGGTGTCATCGAGGGGGTAGGCCGCCGACAGCTCCGCGCGGAGGAAGTTGCGAACGCGCGCTCGCGTGAGGAGAAACAGCGGCGAAATGAGCTCGAGATACCGCTCCGCGACCTGGAATGCGTCAGCCACCGAGCTGGCGGTGAGGGCCGCGAAGCCCACGTCGCCGTAGGCGGGAAACAGCAGTCGACCGCCCAACTCGAGGGCGCGACCGCGCTCGTTCACCATCTCCGCGGCGACCAGGACGAAGGCCTCGACTTGGTCCAACGTGAGCAGCCCCGCCGGGTCCGCGAGGAGCTCGGGCCGAATGCCTGCCTTGGCCAGCAACACCTGGGGGTCGTGCCCCAGCCCCACGAGCCAGGTCAGCCCGCGCTGGTAGGGCTCCGCCGGGACGATCGCGCCGCGGGGTCGCGGTGGTTGGGGTTGCTGCGACACCGGCGCCAAGACTACTGGACCAGCCATGCGCGGGCCAAGGCCGCATGGAGCCGCGAGCGACGTCGACGGTCAGACCGGCTTCACGGCGAAGACCTCTACGTCCACGCCCGGCGAGTAGTGGGTGAGCGCGGGCGCTCGTCCGTCCACGCTGGGCAGGCCCGCCGCATCCACGAGTCCGTCGCTGACGGCCAGCGCCTCCGCGATGTGCGCCGGGTATGGGACGTGGTGCACCTGACCGCGGTGCAGCTTCCCGCCACGCACGTTGTAGAGGTAGTAGCGCTCCAACAAGAAGAACTCGAGGCTGCCCGGCTGCGGCGGAGCGAGCGCTTCGCCGACACGGCAGCGAACCTGCGACTGCACGCCGCCCGCGTGTCGCACGCTGCGGTAGACCAGCTCGTCGCCCACCCGCACGTGGCCTTCGTTCTGCGCGCCGCTCATGCGCGCGTGGTGGTACGGCAGCCCCCAGCCGTTGCGTGCGGCCTGCACCGCCAGCCAGCTGCTGGCCTCGAGCGAGAAGAAGTACACGCCGGGCGCGTCGCCCCGGTGGTGCACGTAGGTGCGCAGGTTGGTCTCGTAGAAGTCGAACGTGGGCCCGGGCCACCACGCAGGCCGAATCCCGCGCATGAGGAACGGCACGACGCCCACGTAAGCGCGGCCCTCGAAGAGGTCGAGCTCGAGCTGCGGAGGCACGAGCGCACGCAGGGCCGCGACGTCCACCTCCCAGTGCAAGAAGAGCAAGTCGCGCCAGCGCTGCGTGCCGGCGTTGCTTCCTTCGGGGCGACGAGTGGGGGCCAAGCGATCCATGGCGCGAGCATGCCGCACGCGGCGCAGTCTGCCTACAGCGCTACGGCGCTTGCAGGATGGCGCGCACGCGGTCGTACTGAGCGCGCGAGTAGAGCCGGTTCACGAGCGCGTCGTTGGCGCGCACCGCGACCGCATCCCACTCCGCGCGGTGGGGCTCCATGTCCACCGCGGTCATGCGCCGCCGCAGCGCCTGGGTGGCCCGGTCGTCCAAGCGCCGCCCTGCCCGCCGGAACGCGCTCTGCTGGCTGCGCCCCTGCGTCAGCATGTGCTCGCGCAGGGCCTGGGGCATGAGCGCCAGGCGGTCGCTGCGCACCACGATGGCGCCCACGATCACGCCGCTCGCCTGCTCGCTCATGAAGCGCAGGCGCCCGTGCCACTGCATGGCCACGGCCGTCACGCTGGACGCCACCACGGTGTCCACCATGCCGGTGGAGAGCGCGGGCAGCACCTCGTTGGCGCCGAGCGGCACACCGGTGGCCCCCGTGGCGTTCACGAAGGCCTCCATGGTGGGCGAGTCGCGCCACACCCACGGGCGCGCGCTGCGCATGTCGGTGGGCCGCTCGATGCGCCTCGCCGAGAACAGGCGGATGCGCCCGGCGTCGCCCCACCCGAGGATGGTGAAGCCCTCGCGCTCGAAGGCGCGGTCGAGCTCACCCTGCATGCGGCCGCGCACGCGGTCGAGCTCGGCGTACGTGGTGATGAGCCCGGGGGCCTGCAGCACCAGCACCTCGCGCGCGAGGGCGCCGAGCCCCACCGACGTGAGCGCGGCTCCGTCCAGCTGCCCGTCACGCATCTTGCGCACGATGGTGCGCTCGTCGCCCGCCGCACCGCCGCCAAAGAGGTGCACGCGCACCTGCCCCGAGGAGCGGTCTGAGAGGTCTCGGTCGAGATCCGTGAAGCCCCGCCCGAGCGGGGAGTCCACCGGGGCGAGCGTGGCGAAGCGCAGCTCGAGCGCAGCGGTCTGGGCGCTCAGGGGCGCCACATCGCACGGCAGCGCGAGCACGGACAGGAGGAACAGCAGCGCGCCGGCGCCCAGGGTCGGCAGGCGCGCCGTCATGGTCAGGCGCCCCCGTAGCGCGCCAACACCAGGTCCAGCAGCGGCCCGATGCCCTCACCCTCGTCGATGCCCACGGAGGCCGTGCCGGTGCTCTGCAGCAGCTGCAGCAGCGGCCGCCCGTAGGCCGTGTCGTCGCCCCACACCACGCCGAGCGCGTTGTCGGGCAGGTCCTTCATGCACTGCGCCACCACCTCGTCGGGCATGGCGGGCGCGGCGGTGCCGTCCACCACCACCAGCAGGGGCTGCACGGTGAAGACGCTCTTGCGCAGCTCGCGCTCGTTCATGGCGGAGGACACGTAGACCCGGTCGTCACCGAGCGACGCCACCAGCCGCTCCGCAAAGCGGAACTTACTGGACACCACCAGCACGCTCACCGGCGCGGCGAAGACCACCGGCATCATCAGCGTGCGCTCCACGTCGTCGTCGAGGTCCACGTCGATCTCGAGCGGCACCTCGGTGCCCGTCCGATCGCCGCGCACCAGCACCTGCTCGATGCGGTTCAGGACCTCGTCGGAGATGTCCTTGCCCACCTTCGCGGTGAGCGCCGCCGCCAGCGGCCCACGGCACAGCGCCAACACGGCGTCGCGGTCCTTGGGCAGCTCGTCCACGTCGCGCAGCGCGCGGAAGATCATGGCGGTGGCCAGCTCGGTGGGCAGGGCGCCCTCCAGGACCTCCCGCACGACATGGACCTCTTGTTGAATCTGCATCGGCCGCTCGACGATAACAGAACCCGTGAGTTCCGTGGGCAAGTGTCTTTGGGCGTGCAGGGAAGCGGCAACGCTGCTAGATCGACCGCCCTCCATCTCCTTCCGCATCGGAGCTTGCTGTGACCGTCTCGAACGAAACCCTGCACCTGGGCCTCAAGACCACCCTGGACGAGACCGACCTGGACGTCCTCGGCTTCAAGTACGAGGGCAAGGTCCGCGACAACTACACAGCCGGCGGCAAGCGCTACCTCGTGGTCACCGACCGCATCAGCGCGTTCGACCGCGTGCTCGGCACGCTGCCCTTCAAGGGTCAGGTGCTCAACGGCCTGGCCGCTTGGTGGTTCGACCAGACCAAGGACCTGGTGCCCAACCACGTGCTCGACGTGCCGGACCCGAACGTCATGGTGGGCGTCGAGTGCGAGCCGCTCGAGGTCGAGATGATCATGCGCGGCTACATCACCGGCGTGACCTCCACCAGCATCTGGACGCACTACGCGGCGGGCTCGCGCAGTTTCTGCGGGCACGAGCTGCCCGAGGGCCTCAAGAAGCACCAGAAGCTCCCGGAGCCGCTGCTCACGCCGTCCACCAAGGCGCCGAAGGGCGACCACGACGTGAGCGCGTCGCGCGAAGAGATCCTGGCGATGGGCCGCATGACCGCGCGTGACTTCGACGAGGCCGCCGCCTACGCGCGCGCCCTGTTCGCCGCCGGCCAGAAGCACTGCGCCGAGCGCGGGCTCATCCTGGTGGACACCAAGTACGAGTTCGGCAAGACGCCCGACGGCAAGATCGTCCTCATCGACGAGATCCACACGCCGGACTCGTCGCGCTACTGGTACGAGAGCACCTACGCCGAGCGTTTCGAGTCCGGCTCGGACCCCGAGTCGTTCGACAAGGAGTACGTGCGCCGCTGGCTCAAGGCCGAGGGCTACTCGGGCGACGGCCCGTCCCCGGCCATCCCGGACGACGTGCGCGTGGAGGCCTCGCGTCGCTACATCGAGGCGTGCGACCAGATCCGCGGGACGGCCTTCGTGCCGGACCTGAGCGATCCCCTGCCGCGCATCCGCAAGAACCTGGGCCTCTGAGCCCTCGGTCACGACGCCAGGTAGAGGAGACGCCCGTCATGCTGCAGAAGTTCGTGTACTGGACCGGGATGTCGGACTACCTGGTGGGGCTCGCCACCTGGGGCGGCGCCGTGGGTGTCGCCCTGGCCCAGCCGCCCGTGCTGGGGCAGTTCGTGCCGCTCATCACGCTGGGCACGTTCCTGCTCATGGCGGCGGCGCTCCTGGTGTGGTGCTCGCACGACATGCCGAACCGCGCTCCCGTGATGTTCTGGCAGGGCCTGGTTCGCCTCTCGGCCATCTCGGCGGTGGTGTACGCCGTGCCGAACGACCTCGCCTACCCGTGGGAGTACGGGTTGCTCGCCATCGACGGCCCCATCGGGCTCACCTACATCATCGGCGCCATGAAGGTGACGGGCTGCTCGTTCTTCGAGCTGCTCCAGTGCAAGACCACGCCGGGCGAGCGGCCCAGCGGCGTCACGCGTCGCTAGCTGGCTCGCAGCATCTCGAGGACCCGCTCCCACTCGGCGCGAACTCGGAGCGTGTCCACCCACTCTTCGATGTAGGCACGGTCGAGCGCACTGCCCGTCGCGCTGACGACACCCGCCACGTCGTTGAGCTGCCGCGCAGAGCCGCCCGAGAGACGGCACCACTCGAGCTTGCTCAACACCGAGTGTGGGATCGATCACGAAGTCCACGTCCTGCGTGGACCGCGGCTGCCCGTGGAGCGTGCTCGCGAACGAACCCGCGATCATGTAGGGCACGCCCGCGTCATCGAGCCAGGAGGTCATCCTGTCGACGAAGGTGCGCAGTGCATCGGTCACGGGTCCAGCTTCGGTGCGTTCGGGTACGCGCGCGAGAAGAGGTCGTCGCCGACGCGCTGACGGATCTCGGCGAGACGCACGGCATCGTCGTCGTACTCGGGGTGCCGCGCTCGAATGCCGGTGCGCGTGAGGGACACCAGCTCTTCACTCATGGACACCGCGATGTCGAGGCGCTGACCGGGTGTCATGCGCTTCCAGACCGCAAGCTGCACGGCCCACGCTTCGGGCGAGGTGTCGCGCGGGCGGAACGACTCCTGCGGGTGATCGTGCGGTGGTTCGTGAGTGGCTGACATCGGCTCCATCATAGCGCGCGACACGGCTCACACGCGGGCGAAGAAGGCCGCCAGCGCACGCACCAAGCGGGCGCGGTACGCCGGGTCCACGCACAGGTCTTGGCGCACTTCGATCTCGAGCGCGCGCCGGCCGTGACGCTGCGCGTGGGTCTCGGCGGAGTACATGAAGCCCTTGCCGGTGTAGGGCTCGTTCATGATGGAGATGTAGCCTGCGTTCACGAGGTGTTCGTTGAGCGCCTGGCCCAGCGCCTCTTCGCGGTCGAAGAGCACGCCCAGCTCCATGTCGCGCGGCTGCCCTTCGTAGAGCGGCGTGAACGAGTGCACCGCGAACAGGATGGGCGCGAGGGTGGCGCCCACGGTGGCGTCGAGCGCCGCGTGGTAGGGCCGGTAGTAGTCGCTGATGCGGACGGCGCGGTCGGCGTCCGTGAGGCCCGCGTTCAGCTCCACTGGCGCGCCCTCGGCCATGGTGCGGAAGAGCGTGTCCGAGCCTTCGTCGCGGTTCGGGTCACACAGCAGCCGGCTGAAGCGCGCCAGCACGCCGGGTGCGCCCAGGTGGTCCGAGAGCTCGCGGGTCAGGTCGGCGGCGCCGAGGTCGAACGCCCAGTGGGTGCCCACCAAGCGGCGATCCGCGGCGGACCAGCGCCAGTGCCCGGGCAGCCGCTCGGACGCGTGCTCGCAGCAGAGGACCGTTGCGACGTCCGCGCGCCCACCGAGGACCTCGGCGGCGTCGCCCAGCGTGGACAGGATGGGTGCCATCGCGCGCAGTGTTGAGGAGTTGGCGAGCGGGGCAAGCCGGTGCGACCGTAAGGAATGGACGCGGTCCACGTCATGGATGGGATGGCCCGTATCCATCCCGCCAGGCGGAGCCCAGGAGCACGACGATGAGCACGACGATGAGCACGACGATGCCCCCCACAGCACCCCACTCGCCAGCAGGCTCGCACGCACACCACCACGGCGCTCCGCAGGGTGGCGCCCTGAAGGACCCCGTCTGCGGAATGACCGTGACCGAGGCGTCCCCGCACCACGCCGAGCACGCTGGTCATTCCTACTACTTCTGCAACCCCAAGTGCCGGACGAAGTTCGTGGCGAATCCGAGCGCGTACCTGGCCCCCGCAGCGCCGGCGGGTCCAGTCGTCGTCCCCGCGGTCGAGGCGGCTCCGGAGGGGTCGGTCTACGTCTGCCCCATGCATCCGGAGGTCCGCCAGGACCACCCTGGGAGCTGCCCCGAGTGCGGCATGGCGCTCGAGCCCGAGCTGCCGAGCTTGGACGACGAGGCCAACCCGGAGTTGGTCGACTTCCAGCGGAGGTTCGTGTGGACGCTGCCGCTGACCGTCGTGGTGGCCGGTGTCGCCATGTTCGGACACGCGCTGGGCGTGATGGAGATGGCCACGCAGAGCTGGGTGGAGCTGGCGTTGTCGTTGCCCGTGGTGCTATGGGCGGGCGCTCCGTTCTTCATGCGGGGCGCGCAGTCGGTGGTGAACCGAAGCCCCAACATGTGGACGCTGATCTCGCTCGGGACCGGGGCCGCGTTCCTCTACAGCGTGGTCGCGACCGTGGCCCCACAGGCCTTCCCTCCATCGTTCGTGTCCATGGGTCGCGTGGCCGTGTACTTCGAAGCGGCGGTGGTGATCATCTCGCTCACCCTCCTGGGCCAGCTGCTGGAGCTGCGCGCGCGCTCGCAGACGTCCGCCGCCATCAAGTCGCTGCTGGGCCTGTCGCCGAAGACCGCGCGCCGCATTGCTGCGGACGGAACCGAACAGGACGTCCCGCTCGCGCACGTGCACGTGGGCGACCGCCTGCGCGTGCGCCCGGGCGAGAAGGTGCCGGTGGACGGCGTCGTGCTCGAGGGGACCAGCGCCGTCGACGAGTCCATGCTGACCGGCGAGCCGCTCCCGATCACGAAGCGCGCGGGCGACCCGCTGATCGGCGCCACGCTCAACACGCACGGCGCGCTGGTCATGCGCTCGGAGCGCGTGGGTTCACAGACGATGCTCTCCCAGATCGTGCAGATGGTGGCGCAGGCCCAGCGCTCGCGAGCGCCGATGCAGCGCCTGGCCGACGACGTGGCCGGCCTGTTCGTCTACGCCGTGGTCGGTGCCGCGCTCCTGACGTTCCTGGGCTGGGGCTTGCTCGGCCCCGAGCCCAGCTGGGTGTACGGGCTGCTCAACGCCGTCTCGGTGCTGATCATCGCGTGCCCGTGCGCGCTCGGTCTGGCCACACCCATGTCCATCATGGTGGCGATGGGGCGCGGCGCAACGCACGGCGTGTTGTTCCGCGATGCGACGGCCATCGAGACCTTGCGCAAGGTGGACACCCTCATCGTGGACAAGACCGGCACGCTGACCGAAGGCCGACCGATCTTCGCGAAGGCGGTGGCCGCGACGGGCTTCGAGAGCGACGAGGTGCTGCGCCTGGCAGCGAGCTTGGACCAGGGCAGCGAACACCCCCTGGCCGCAGCCATCGTGAGCGCGGCGCGGGAGAAACACCTCACGCTCGACGCGGCAGAGGGCTTCGACTCGGCGTCGGGCATCGGCGTGCGCGGAACCGTTGGGGGGAAGTCGCTCGCGCTCGGGAGCGGCGCGCTGATGGCGGAGGTCGGAGTCGACGTGACCCCGCTGCGGGAGGAAGCCGAGGCCGCACGCCTCGCCGGGGCGAGCGTGATGCACCTGGCCGTGAACCAGCAACTCGCCGGAATACTCGCCGTGTCGGACCCAGTGAAAGCCACCACCGCCGACGCGTTGGCCGCGCTGCGCCGCGCGAACGTGCGCGTGGTGATGGCCACTGGGGATGGCTTGACGACGGCGCGCGCCGTAGCCGAGCGGCTGGGCATCGCCGAGGTGCACGGCGAGGTGCAGCCGGCCGACAAGCTCGCGCTGGTGAAGCGGCTGCGCGCCCAGGGCCACGTCGTCGCGATGGCGGGCGATGGAATCAACGATGCCCCTGCGCTGGCCGGCGCGGACGTGGGGATCGCGATGGGCACGGGAACCGATGTCGCGATGAACAGCGCGCAGCTCACGCTGGTGAAGGGGGATCTCCGCGGGATCGCATCCGCGCGGGCCCTCTCGGAGGCCACGGTCACCAACATGAAGCAGAACCTGGCGTTCGCCTTCGTCTACAACGCGCTCGGCATCCCGCTGGCTGCGGGCCTGCTGTACCCGGTCAACCACTGGCTGCTGTCGCCGATGATCGCCGCCCTGGCCATGAGCCTGAGCTCGGCCTCGGTGATCACCAACGCACTGCGCCTCCGCGGCGCGAGGATCGTGGAAGCGTGAGTGCGACGACGGAATCGGCCGGTGATCGCTTGCTCGGCTTTCTGCGCACGGGGTGTCACGGACGGGGTGTGAGCCGCCCACTCCCCCAGATGCTTCGCTTCACCCTGTGTGCGGCGCTGGGGCTCGCCGGCTGCGCCTCGCGCTCGGTCCCCACTCACGTCCCCCGCGCGTCGGCAGCCTCCGAGTCTTCGTCCGAGGCTCACCCTGCGCGGGTGACGACGTCGCTGTCCACGGATCCCCCGCTGCCCGGCGAGCCGAGTACGGGCTGGGTGGGCCTCGAGACGCCTTCGGAGGGCGCGGGCGCGAGCGACCCCCATGCAGAACATGCCGGGCATGCGGGGCATGCAGAACACACCGGCCACAGCGGTCGAGGAGGTCAGCCGTGACACCCCCACGCTCGAAGACGTACGCGACCTGGGTGGGCCTCGGGATGGCGAGCCTCACGGCGTGCGCCGGCCCCTCCATCCGCAGCGACGTCCAGCGCGTGCGCGAGCTCAGCCGCGTGGAGCACCTGGCTCGCGTCGCCGAGCTCGAGGTGGACCCCGTAGCGGCCGAAGACACCAGCCGCCTGCTCGACGGCGAGCTCGACGCGGACACGGCCGTGCGCGTGGCGCTGCTGAACAACCGCGAGCTGCGCGCCACCTTGCGCGAGCTGGGTGTGGCGCGCGGGCACCTCATGCAGGCGGGCATGCTGCCGAACCCCGTGGTGGAAGTGGAGGTCATGCCCGAGCGGAACTCGCGGCTCGAGCTGCGGGTGGAGTGGGACATCACGAGCGCCGTGCTGGCCCCGCGCCGCGCCCGCGCGATGGAGCCCGAGCTCGCTGCCGCGCGCTATCGTGTGGCGGGCGCCGTGGTGGACCTGGGCTACCGCGTGCGGGTGGCGTTCTACGCCGTGCTGGCCGCGCAGCAGAGCCTCGAGGTCGCGCAGCGGATGCTCGACGCGTACGCCGCTGGTCGGGACGCGGCCCGCGCCATCTTCGAGGCCGGCAACAGCGCGGAGCTGGACCTGGCCAGCCAAGAGGTGGCCTACGAGCGCGCCCGCATCACCGTGGCGCAGCTGGAGCTGGACGTCGCGACGGCGCGCGAGGGGCTACAACGCTTGCTCGGGGCGCACGGCGAGGACACCGCGTGGAACGTGACGGGCCAGCTGGAGGACGTGCCTTCGAGCGTGACCCTGCCCGACGAGCTCGAGACCAACGCGCTGCGAGCGAGCCTCGAGCTGCAAGCCACACGCGAGCGCCTCGAGAGCCTGGCGCGTCGCACCGGCGTGACGCGCATGGAGGGCTGGCTGCCCGACGTGGCCGTGGACTTGCACGCCCTGAACGGCAACCCCGAGGACGGCGCGCTGGGGGGCTCGCGCGGCTGGCGCTTCGGCGGTGGCGTGAGCGTGGGGGTGCCCCTCTTCGACCAACGGCGCGGCACCACGCGTGCGCTCGAGGCCGAGTTCGACGCGCTGATGGAGCGCTACTACGGGATGGCCGTGGACCTGCGCTCGGCGGCGCGCGAGGCGCGCAACCGCGTGGTCTCCGCGCACGCGCGCGCGCAGCAATACCAAGCGGTGATCCTGCCGGCCCAGGCGCGCGTCACCCAGCAGACGCTGCTGCAATACAACGCCATGCAGGTGGGCATCTTCCAGCTCCTGCAGGCGCGCCGCGAGGAGCTGGACGCGCAGCTGGCGCTGGTGGCGACCCGCCGCGAGTACTGGAGCGCGGCTGCCGAGCTCGAGGCGCTCCTGGCCGGCCAGCGCGTGCGACCCGCGGAACGCAGCGCGGGCGCGAGCGAAATGACCACCTCGGCCGCCACGGGAGGGCACTGACCATGGATAGACGTCACTTCATGCGCTACGGCGGGATCGCCGCCGGCGCGGTAATTGCGGCCCGGGTGTCGAAGGCCGAGGCACAAGAAGCGGCGGCCGCCGCCGCGAGCAGCCCGCCACCCGCGCTCACGGGACGACAGCCCGCCATCGCCCCGGGGGGCCAGCCCGCCGTGGTGACGCCCAACGGGTCCACGCTGCCGCTGCGCCTGGTCAACGGCGTGAAGGTGGGCCACCTGATCGCCGAGCCGGTGGATCACGAGTTCGCGCCCCGACTGCGCGCCGAGTGCTGGGGCTACAACGGGAGCACGCCAGGGCCCACCATCGAGGCGGTGGAGGGCGACACGCTGCGGCTCTACGTGAGCAATCGCCTGCCCGAGCCCACCACCGTGCACTGGCACGGCATCATCTTGCCCAACGGCATGGACGGCGTGGCAGGCCTCACGCAGCGCCCCATCCCGCGCGGCGAGACCTTCGTCTACGAGTTCACGGTGCGCCACCCGGGCACGTACATGTACCACCCGCACTACGACGAGATGACGCAGATCGCGCTGGGGATGGCGGGCATGCTGATCGTGCACCCCCGCCGTCCGCGCGGGCCCCGAGTGGACCGCGACTTCGCGATGATGACGCACGAGTTCCGGCTGAACGTGGGCGCGCGGCGTCCCGACCCCAACGAGATGAAGGACTTCAACGTGCTGACCTTCAACAGCAAGGTCTTCCCCGGCACGGCGCCGCTCCTGGTGGGGCGCGGGGAGCGCGTGCGTATCCGCCTCGGGAACCTGAGCCCGATGGACCACCACCCGGTTCACCTCCACGGCTTGTCGTTCCAGGTCACCGCCACCGACGGCGGCTACATCAACGAGTCCGCGCAGCGCCCCGACACGACCGTGCTGGTTCCGGTGGGGAGCACGCGCGTGATCGAGTTCGTTCCTGAGGAGCTCGGCGACTGGGCGATGCACTGCCACATGACCCACCACGTGATGACGCAGATGGGGCACGGCAACCCCCCGATGGTCGGCGCAGACACCCGCGCGCTCGACCAGCGCATGGCGCGCGTGATGCCCGAGTACATGACCATGGGCCAGGACGGCATGGGCGGCATGGGCGAGATGGAGATGCCCATCCCTCCCAACAGCCTGCCCATGCGCGGCATGCAGGGCCCCTTCAGCTACATCGACATGGGCGGCATGTTCACGGTCCTGAAGGTGCGCGAGCAGCCGGACGGCACGGACCCCGCGAGCTGGTACGAGCACCCTCCCGGCACTGTGGCTGGACCTGCGGATCCCGCGCGCATGCAGGCCGACGGTGTGCGTCCGCCGCGGCCGCCGCGTGGACGAGCCGCGGCGGCAGACGAATAGCAGTCGCTGGTGCCGCGCCCTCGGTTGCCTTCGCGTGGCGCGTCGTCGGCCGGGAAGCTCGAGTAAGTCGAGGTGCGCCCACCCCTCGAGGCGCCACGTCCGGCGGGACTTGATGGGACTAACTCGTCGGGTGCCTGGACGCACTCGTCGGACGCGAAGGCAGCGATGACATCGCCGAACACAGCGCCCGTCACGCGCCGACCCCGGCGGTACGTAGCGCTGCGGTGTCGCGAACCGTGTTCGTCATGTCGCAGGAGTACCACGGCGAGCGACCGGGAAGAGCCGTTAGGGAATGAAGAGTGAGCTCGGCCCGCGCGGCGGAGTGAGCACGCCCCGCGCCTTGCGGCGCCGGTCGCGATGCCGCAAGACGGGCCTTCATGAGCGACACGAGCGTGCTTCTCTCTGCTCTCCGCGCGCGCGCGGGCTCCCAGTGTGAGCTCTGTGGTGCCTCCAGCGCGGAGCATGTGTTCCCCGTGGGCCCAGAGGGTCCCGGCAGCGCACCGAGTGAGCGCGCCATCTTGCTGTGCGCCGCATGCGACGCCGCCGTTGCGTCACCAGCGGCCAGCGCCGCCGCGCTGCGCACGCTCCAGCAAGCCGCGTGGAGCGAGGTGCCGGCGGTCCAGGTGGCCGCCTTCCGCCTGCTGCACGCCCTGCCCGACGAGCCGTGGGCCGTGGACCTCTTGGGCCAGCTCTACCTGGACGACGAGACGCTGGCCTGGGCGCAAGCGGGCCTCGGCGGAAGACCGGCAGGGGGCGAAGGCACGCGCCCCACGCTGGACAGCAACGGCGCGGTGCTGGTGAGCGGCGACTCGGTCACGCTGATCAAGGATCTCGAGGTCAAGGGCGCGGGCTTCACGGCGAAGCGCGGCACATTGGTGAAGAACATCCGCCTGACCGACGACCCCGAGCTCATCGACGCGCGCGTGAACAAGATCGCCATCGTGCTGAAGACCTGCTTCCTGAAGAAGGCCTGAGCGCGCCCGAGCGACCGCGGCCTCACGGCGACGGCTCCTCCTTGCGGTAGACCAACGCATAGACCGTCGGCAGCACGAACAGCGTCAGGAACGTGGCGCTCGCCAGGCCCCCGATGACCACGGTGGCGAGGGGGCGCTGCACCTCTGCACCCGCGCTCGACGAGAAGGCCATGGGGATGAACCCCAGCGCGGCGACGGTGGCGGTCATGACGACGGCGCGCAGGCGTGACTCGGCCCCCGTGCGGGCGGCCTCGAGGGGACCTGCCCCGGCGGCGCGGTGAGCCTTGATGGTGGTGAGCAGCACCACACCGTTCAGCACCGAGATGCCGAAGAGCGCGATGAAGCCAATGGCCGCGCTGATGGAGAACGGCATGCCGCGCACCGCCAGGAAGAAGATGCCGCCCACGGCCGCGAACGGCACGTTCAGGTAGATGAGCAGCGCCGGCTTCAGCTGACCGAACGCCATGTAGAGAAGGATGAAGATGAGGGCGAGCGCGAGCGGAACGGCCACGGCCAGGCGCGTGGCGGCGGCGCTGAGGTTCTCGAACTGACCGCCCCAGCGCATGACGTATCCGGGAGGAACGACCACCTCTTCGAGCACTCGCTCCTGCGCTTCGGTCACGAACGACCCGAGGTCGCGGCCGCGCACGTTGGCCTCCACGCTGGTGCGCCGCCGCACGGCTTCACGGCTCACGCTGGCCGGAGAGTCCACCACTTGAATGTTGGCGATCTGCCCGAGGGGCACGAGCGGCCCACCCTCCCCGCTGACCGGGAGGTGTCGCACCTGATCGATGTCGTCGCGCAGCGACTGGGGGACCCGCACTTGCAGCCGGAAGCGACGCTCCCCCTCGTTCACCTCGCCGACCCCCCGCCCACCGAGGGCCTCGATGGCGTCGAGGGCGTCGCGCACCGAGATGCCGTAGCGAGACGCCGCCGCCCTGTCGATGGTGACGTCGAGCGTGGGGAGACCCGCGAGCTGCTCGCCGCGCACGTCCGACGCCCCCGCGACGCGGCGAACCACGGCCTGCGTCTGCAAGCTGAGGCGCTCGAGCGTGGCGAGGTCGTCGCCGTAGATCGTGATGGCCACGTCGGAGCGTGTGCCGCTGATGAGCTCGGCCATGCGCAGCTCGATGGGCTGAGAGAACGAGAAGCCGAGCCCTGGCAGCGCTTCCGTGAGTCGCTCGGACATGCGCTCCACCAGCGCCTCGCGGGTGCTGGCCGTGGTCCACTCGTGCTGCGGGCGCAGGATCACGATGGCGTCCGACAGCTCGACGCCCATCGGGTCCGTGGCGATCTCCGCGCGGCCCGTCTTCGACACCACCGTGACCACCTCCGGGAACTCGCGCAGCACGGTCTCGAAGCGCGTGGCGCCGAGGACGCTCTCCTCGAGCGAGACGCTCGGGAGCCGCATCACCTGGATGGCGATCGCTCCTTCGTCCAAGCGGGGGACGAACTCGGCACCCAGGCGCGAGGCGACCACGCCGGACAGCACCAGGAGCGCAAGCGAGGCCGCGATCACCAGCCGAGGCGCGCGCATCAGCGGAGCGAGCACCGCAGGGTAGACGCGGTGCAGCAGGCGCACCACGAACGGCTCGCGCTCCTCCGTGTGCTGACGCATGAACGTGGCCACCAGCACGGGCACGAACGTGAGCGACGCGATGAACGCGCCCAGCAGCGCGAAGAGCACGGCGATGGCCATCGGCTTGAACATCTTCCCCTCGATGCCGGCCAGCGTGAGGATGGGGATGTAGACGATGACGATGATGGCCTCGCCGAACGTCGCGGCCTTGCGTACGCCGAGGGTGGACTGCAACACCACCTCGGACGCCTCGGCATAGGTCATGGCGCGCGTGCGCCCGCGGGCGGCGGCGGCCAGCTGCACCACCGCGTTCTCCACCACGATGATGGACCCGTCCACCACGATGCCGAAGTCGATGGCGCCGAGGCTCATCAGGTTGCCGCTCAGGCCCAGGGCCTTCATGGCCGTGTTGAAGGAGGTGGCAGCCAAGGGCACGAGCATCAGCCAGGCCAAGGTGCCCACCAGGATGAAGGGGCGTTTGACCACGTCTTGCCACAGCGCGCTCAGGTCCAGCCCCTGGTCCAGCCAGGCATAGGCCAGCCAGTGCAGGGTGGCGTAGAGGAAGGCCGCGACGCCGACATTGCGCCGAAAGCGCGCCAGGGCATGCCAGCCGGTCCAGTGGCGCACCGGGGT
>CAZEAA010000050.1:0-23968 GCA_964510015.1 uncultured Sandaracinaceae bacterium | reverse complement strand
CGAGCATCGCGGGGGTGAATCTGCTCAATACAGGCGCCACCGCCACCGCGATGTCGCTAACGACCGCCGCGTTATTGAACGCCATTGTCGTCTGGCGCCGTCTCGACATCAAAATCGCGATCTGGAAAAATTTGCCGAATGCCAGCGCGTGATGGATGCCGCCGTAGAGAAGTTCGGTCGCCTCGACATTCTCATCAACAACGTCGGCGGCACCATCTGGACCAAGCCCTTTGAGCACTACCAGGAAGAGGAAATTGAAGCCGAGGTGCGCCGCTCGCTCGCCACCGAGGACACCACACACGCGGCGCGCATGTTCCCGGCCATCTACGGCGCGTTTCCCGAGCTGCCCGACGCGCCCATCGCCGCCGGCATCGCCGACCTGCGCGAGCGGGCTTATGGCGGCCTCGCCACGCTGCTCGAGGTGCTGCACGCGCAGCGGCCGCTCTGCTTGGTGCTGGACGACGCGCAGTGGGGGGACGCCGGCGCGGGCCGCATCCTCGCCGCGCTGATGAGCCCGCCGCTCTCGCTGCCGGTCTTCTGGGTGCTGGCCTATCGCTCGGACGAGGCGCACGAGAGCGCGCTGCTCCAGCAGCTCGCGCCGCTGTCCGGTCGCGACCTGCACGGCGAGACGCACCTCGACCTGCTGCCGCTCTCGACCGCGGCGGCCGTGGAGCTGGCGCGCCGCTGCAGCCACGACGTGAACACGCTGGAGCTAGGCGAGATCGCGGCCGACGCGGGCAACAACCCCTTCCTGATCGAGCAGCTGGCGCTGCACGGCGCGCGCACGGGCTCGCGCGTGAGCGTCGATTCGGTGGTCAAGGCCCGCTACGAAGAGCTGTCCGACCAGGGCCGCAGCCTGCTGCGCACCGTGTGCGTGGCGGGCCAGCCGCTGCCACAGCCGCTCCTGCTGCGCGCCGCGGCGGTGAGCGACGCGCGCGCCACCGTGGCCACGCTCTCGGCCAAGTCGCTGCTGCGCGTGGACGGCGCGGGTCACACCGCCAACGTGGTGGCCTACCACGACCGCATCCGCGAGGGCGTGCTGCTGGCGCTCGACCCCGAGGAGCGACGGCACTGCCACGCGGCGCTCGCGCGCGAGCTGCTGGCCGAGCCGGACGCCGCGCCCCAGCTGGTGGCGTCGCACCTGCATGGCGCGGGACAGCTGCGCGAGGCCGCCGAGTATGCGCTCTTGGCCGCCGCCGAGGCGCAGCGCGCGCTCGCCTATCAGGCCGCGGCGGACTCGTACCGCGACGCGCTCGCGTGGTCGCGTGGCGACCTGCCCGACGTGGCTGGCGTGCAGCGCGCGCGCGCCGATGCCCTGCACCAAGCGGGGCGCTGCGACGAAGCGGGGGCGGCGTATCTGGCTGCCGTCTCGGGAGTCAGTGACACACGCCAGCGTATGGAGCTGCAGCGCCTCGCCGCGGAGGCGTTCCTGTCCGCCGGTGCCGTGAAGGAAGCCTTCGAGGTGCTGCGGCCGCTGTTCGCCGCGGCAGGCGTACCCTTCCCAGCCGACAGCGGAGCTGCGCTGCGTGGCCTGCTGTGGGCCACCGCGCGCGTCCGCCTGCGGGTGCGCGAGAGCGCGCTCGCCCCGCGCAAGAAGGTGGACGAAGACGCCTTGTTCAAGAGCGCGCTGTGCTGGTCCGTGGGGAAGGGGCTGAGCAACATCGCGCCGGTCGAGGGCACGGTCACCATCTTGCGCAGCCTGCTCTATGGCCTCGACGCGGGCTGCCCACGCGCGGCGGCCTACGGCCTCGTGTTCGTGGGGTCGGGCTTCGTGCCGTTCATGGGGGCGTCACCCGACGCCTTCATGGCCATGGCGCGGCGCATCGCGGACGCCGAAGAGTCACCCACCATGCGCGGCCTGGTGCACGTGGCCTGGTGCCAGCGTGGCTTGCTCGAGGGCGGCTGGGACGCGGCCATCGAGCACGGCGACCGCGCCGTCGAGCTGCTCACCTCGTCGCAGGAGCCCACCGCGTGGAGCGTAGCCGTGGCGCGCACCACCATCACGGCCTGCCTCGAGTACCGCGGCCGCCTGCGCGAGATGCGCTCGCGCAGCGAAGAGTTCTTGCAGCAGACGGCCAACAGCGGCGAGCAGATCACCTTCGTCATGGTCACGAGCGCGCTCGGCTTCACGCTGGCCGCGGCGGGCGATGCAGACGGCCTCGCGCGCGCCATCCGCGACATGCGCCACACCATGGACTCGTGGACCGTGGACTTCGGCATGTGGGACTTCTACCGCCTGCGCCTCGAGGTGCTGGAGCGCCTGCTGGGTGAGCACCCCGAGAGCGCGCTCGAGCGGGTGGACGCCGCGTGGCCCAAGATCCGCGCCGCCAACCTGCTGCGCGTCCCGGTAGTGCTACCGGCCATCCTGCACGTGCGCCTCGCCGCCGAGATGGCGGCCTGGGCAGCGAACCGCGGCGACTCGCGCCTGCGCGCGCGGGTGAAGAAGACCGCGGACGAGCTCCACAAGGTGAGCCGGCCGGATGGCCCGGCCATGGCGCAGATCGCGCGCGCCGCCCTGCAGCTCGCGGCGGGCTCGCGCGCGCAGGCCGAGACCGAGCTGCTGCGCGCCAAGGCGGCGTGCGAGCAGGCGCGACTCGCGGGGCACGCGCTCATGACGGAGCGCGCCTTGTGCAAGCTGCGCGGCGGGTCGGACGCCGAGCTGAGTGCTGCGCTCGCGGATCACGGTGTGACCAGGCCCGAGCGCTGGGCGCGCTATCAGACGCCGGGGTTCGGCGAGGGGCAGCTCTTGGCTGCGAGCACCGAAGGGTAGGACCCGATTGACGCGCGGGCAGCCTCGCGCCTACCGTGATCGCATGTCGAGGACTGCTCCCCTCTCGGCGCGTTACCGCGTCGGCGCGCTCTTGGGCCCGCTCTTTCTCTCGAGCTCGGTCGCACTCGTTCTCAGTGCCTGCGGTGGGCCCGGCGGGACCGTGCCGCCTCCCCGTGCGCAGGTCGGCGCGAGCGGTGGCACGTACGACGATGGTCGTGACGGCCGCTCCCCCGAGACGGCCTGGCACGCCTGCATGGACACCCGCAGCGACTACCAACGCGTGGCGGAGTACCGCTGCTTGGATGGCTCGATGCCGCTCGGGGGCAGCATCCCCGCGGGTGGCGCCGCGCGCTCGGGCAACATCGGCGCGGGCCCCGACGGTCACGTCCTCGACCGCTACGTGGTGCCCTGCCCAGAGGGTGAGATCGTGCTCTTCGTGGACATGTACCACTGCGAGGAAGAGAACGGCCCGCTGAGCGAGGCCGAGATTCACGCCGCGTATCAGGACCTGCAGCGCTACGCCGTGGCGCCCGAAGACAGCTCGCCCGCGGTGGTCACTCGCGCCCGTCGTGCAGCGCAGCAGCTGGGCTTCGACATCCCGGGCTGCGACGCCCTCTTCGACTTCTTCATGCCCCCCGAGCGCGAGCTCCCGGACTGGCGTCACCTCGCCAAGATCTACAGCGCGTTCGCGCTGATCGAGCTGTACCCCGACCGCGCCGAGTTCGCGGCGGGTATGACCAACGAGCGACGCGCCGACCTCGAGCAGCACGCGTCCACGCAGGGAGTGCTCGGGCTGGTGGATACCTATCGGCGTTACATCCAGGCGGGCTACACCAATTTCCAGCACCCTACGCTCGAGCGGCTCGCGGCCATCTCGCGGGAGCAGCTTCTAGCGGAGATGGGCGTGCACACCGCCACGTGTCACGCCGAGACCGTCGCGGGGACGCCATGACCATCACGTGGCACGCCAACGGCACCATGGAGTACGGCACCAGCGAAGCGCCGCTGCCGCAGCCCGACGCGTACGGCATGGCCGGCTACTCGATGGGCGGGAAGATGGGGCGCGTGGGTGGGCACACGCTCTACGCGCGCAGCCTCGCGCTGCGGGACTCCGCCGGGGAAGAGGCGGTGGTGTGCATCGTGGACCTCATGTGCCCGTCGCTCGCGCTGTTCGAGGCCGTGGCCGCCAAGAGCGGCGTCGCGAAGGAGCGCCTGATCCTCGCGGGCACGCACACGCACACGGCGCCGGGGCACTACTACGCCGACTCGTTCTATCGCGTGTTCGCGCAGCCCGTGCGGCCGGACTCGCTGCTGAAGACCAACGTGGCGTGGATCGACGAGCTCGCCGACGCCATCGCCAAGGGCGTGAAGGCCGCGCGCACCGCGCTGCGCCCCGGCGTGGTGGGCGTGGGTCAGAAGGACTGCTTCGGGCACGCGCGCAACCGCTCGGAGCCGCCCTTCGAGGCCAACCCGGAGGCGCTCACTTGGGCGTCGGCGGGCTCTCCCGCGGCTGGCGCGCCGGCCGGTCTCGATGCTTCGCAGAAGCGACTCGACCCGCGCGTCACGTGCATCGCGGCGCGCCCGACCGGGGCCGGTGACGCCGCCGCGTTCGCGTTCTACGCCTGTCACGCGACCGCCCTCGGGCCGAAGCAAGAGACCTATCACCGCGACTGGCCGGGTTATGCCGTGGGCGCCGTGGAGACCGCGCACCCGGGCGGCGTGGTGGCTGCGCTGGGCCTCGGCTGCGCGGGCGACGTGACCCCGCTGCCGCCCGGCGAAGAAGAGGGCCCTGCCCAAGGCGAGGTGCTGGCGCAAGCGGTGGGCACGGCCGTGGGTGGCGTGGTGGCCGAGCTGCTCACCAACCTGCCCGCCAGCACCACACCGTTGATGCTGAAGATCGCAGCGGGGGCGCTGATCCCCGGGCCCGCGCACCCCTGGGACGTGGGCTACCCCATCTTGTTCGGCGCCGAAGACGGCCGCACGGAGATCCTCGGGAGCGTCCTGCGCGAGGGCATGCGCAAGCGCCCCGGCACGCAGCCACCCGGCGACACTCAGTGGCCCAAGCGCTCCGTGCTCCCGCTGCTGCAGCGCTTCCTGCGCGGCGTGGGTCTCGCCCCTTCGCCGTGGCATCCCGTGCACCGCTTGCAGCTGGGCACACACGTGTTCCTGACGGTGCCGGGCGAGCCCACCACGGTCGCGGGCCGGCGCGTGGAGCTCGCGGCGCTCGCAGCGTTGGCGGGCGTCAGCAGCGCCAGCTTGATCGGCTACGCCGGCGACTACGCGGGCTACTACACCACCCCCGAGGAGTACCAGCACCAGCACTACGAAGGGGCGCACACGCTCTACGGCGAGCCCACCCTCGCGCTGCTGCGCGACGCGCTGCTGAACCTGCCGCCGATGCCGCCGCCGTGATGTCTCGACGGCCTGCTGGCCGCGTGACGGCGATCAGAGGGCCAGGTGCGCGCGCCAGTAGTGACTCACGAAGATGCGGTCGGGATCGCGCACGTCGCGCAGCGCCTTCCACGCGTCCCAGGCCGTGGCTCCGCACTCCGCACGTCGGTACGCGGCCCCGGTGCTGCTGCCGGGCTCGGACAGCGACTTGCCCCAGTGGAAGCGCGCGTCGTGCTGCTTCAGCAGCTCCCAGTAGCCCTTGAAGTAGTCGAGCTCGGGCTTCGCGTCTTCGCGCCAGAACACGAACGGATCGATGCGCAGGCGCGGGCCACCGCTCGCGGCGCTGAGCGTGAAGGGGCTGGCCGGCGCGGGGTAGATCTCGGTCGCGAACGTGCCCGTCGCCTCGAGGCCACCGGCTGCCCAGAAGTCGCGCAGCGCGCGCATCACCTCGGGGGCGCGATGCAGCGGCACCCACATCTCGGTGAACAGAATGGGCATGAGCTGGTCGTCCATCTGGTTGTCGTGCGGCAGCCCGTCGTACCAGGTGTCGGTGAACGCCTTGTGGTCGTACGCGCCGTTGCGCCGCTCGCTGAGCGACACCACCAGCCGGATCAGCTCGCGCACCAGCACTTCCTTCACGCTGTCCACGCCGTCGTCGGCGTCGGCGAGCGCCTCGGCCAGCCCATCGATGATGGAGTCGAGGATGGGCCCCGAGAGCGGCGGCGCGCTCATCCCCATGTCCGCGAAGGCGCTGGCGATGGTGGCGCGCAGCCAGGTCTCGGCCTCGGCCGCGCTCGCGTCGCCGGGCACCAGGTCGATGCGCGGCAGCACGCGCGTGTAGAGGAAGCGCACGAACCACTGGGTCAGGAAGGGCGCGTTCTGGAACTGCCGGTAGGGCTTCGGCGTCCAGCCGGGGGTCTTCACGTCGCGCTGCGCCCGCCAGATCTCCACGCGCTCCACGCCCTTCTGCGGCCAGTACAGCAAGCGGGAGTAGGGCGCGTCTTCGAAGAATTTCCGCAGGGAAGGGCGCGTGAGGTCGCCGTCCCCGAACAGGTCGATCTCGCAGTCGCCGGCCTGCTGCACGGAGGTCCAGCCGCGCAGGACGTACTCGGGCTCGAGGCGCAGCGTGACCGTGGAGATCACGCCCAGCAGCCCCAGCGACACGCCCGCGTGCGCGAACTCGGGGTCGCTCTTCGCGATGTCGCGCGGGGTGCCGAGTCCGTCGATGATGCGGATGGACTCGATGGCGCTGTGGAAGGCGTGCTGCACGCTCGCCCCCGCCGAGCCCGTGCTCAAGAAGCCCGCGATGGTCTGGTGCGAGATGCCGCCGAGCGCGGGCAGCGCGAGCCCCTTCGCCGCGAGCGCGTGCACCAGGCCTTCGCCGTGGCCGGGCGTGTCCCCCGGACCGTATGGGTCCGAGCCGAGGTTGCGGCCGGCCTCCACCGTCACGAAGTGCGTGCTGCCCACCTGCGTGAAGGTGATGCCGCGGTACTGGTCGAGCATCACGTTGATGACCGCCGCGCCCGCGTACGCGGGGCCCTTGTGGGGGTCGAAGGAGTCCGTGTACACGGCGGCGGCCACCGAGTGCGCGCTGCCCCGCACGCGCAGCTGGGCGTTGTTGGCGCGCGCGTGCAGGATGAGCGCGATCAGCTCGGCCTCGCTCGTGGGGTGCTCGAAGTGCGCTTCGTCGAAGCGTCTCACGCGCCAGCGGGACTGATCACTCGGCATCTCCGTCTCCTTCTCCGGACGACACGCGTCGCCGGCACCGGTCGGGAGGCTATCACGCCGCGATCGCGAACCGCGCCATCGCGTGTGGTCCCGTGTATGGTGGTGAGATGAAAACCGTCCTCTTCGGGTTGGTGTGCGCGCTGGGGCTGGGCTGTGGCGGGTCGCGCGGGACGTCCGGCGCGCTCGCCACGGACTCGGCGGCCTACGAGATCCACGAGTGGGGCGTGATCACCGCGAGCAGCACCGGGATCGCGGTCTCGACGGGTCCGCTCGGCGCGCCGGTGCCGATCATGACGGTCGAGAAGCCGGTCCTCTACCTGCACGCCACGGCGCCGGTCACGCTGCGCCTCGAGGTGCTGGTGGGCTCCGGCTTCGAGGTGTCGGAGCACTACCCGCTCACCACGAACATGCACTGGGGCGTGCAGGCCACGCCGGGGCGCTGCGCCGAGCAACACGCGTATCCCACGGCGTGCGAGGCCCCCGACGGGGTCTGTGAGGTGGGCGAGCTACAGCGCTACGAGACGCTCGACGCTTCGTGCCTGAGCGTGGGCGAGCAGCGCCTCCCGCTGCTCTTCTATCGCCTCGGCGCGAGCGGGCACGTGTCGCTGCCCGCCGAGGTGCGCGTCCAGGGCACCGAGGTGAGCGCGCGTGCCCTGCGTGAAAACCTGACGGGCTGGCGCGTGGCGCTGGTGGACGGGGAGGTGCGCGCCGCGCCCGTGACGCTGACGCAAGGCTGGCACCCGCTGCCCGCCCCGGACCAGCCGTGGACCGAAGCCGAGGCCGCGCTGAACCAGGGGCTGCGCGACGCCGGCCTCACTGACGAGGAGCGCTCCGCGTTCCAGCGGGCGTGGTGGCGTGAGCTGTTCGGCGCGCCCACGCCGCCGCGCGCCACCGACGACCCCATGCACGAGGACCACGTGGTGGAGGAGCAGACCGAAGAGGCCGAGCACGCCGAGCGCGCCGGTGGCCGTCCGCGTGGGCCCGTCTTGGACGTGCTCTTCTACTTGCTGCCGCCCAGCGAGATCGACCGCGTGGCCAGCATCGTGGCGACTCCTCCGCCGAGCCAGCTGCGCCGCGCCTTCCTCGTGCGCCACGTGCTGTAGCTCAGGGGTTCCGGAGCGGACGCTTACCCACCAGGTACAGCTTGCGGGGCGCGGCGGGTGAGGGGCTGCCGGAGAAGCGCATCGCGCCGTCCTCGAGGCGCCCGTGACGCAGCGTCAGCAGGTCCAGCACGTAGTTCTGGTACAGCTTCCACGGGGCCTTGCTGCCCTGCTTGGGCAGCTTGTCGAGCGCGCGCTGCACGTAGCCCGACGTGAAGTCGATGAAGGGGACCCGCTCCACGTCGCTCAGGTCGAGCTCCGGACACGCCGTGGTCAGGCCATGGGCCTCCATGTGGTTCAGCAGGCGGCACACGTACGCGGCGGTGAGGTCGCACTTGAGCGTCCACGAGGCGTTGGTGTAGCCGATGGCGAGCGCCAGGTTGGGCACGCCGCTGATCATCATGCCCTTGTAGGTCACCGTGTCCGCGGGCTTCACGGGCACGCCGTCCACGCGCAGCGCGAGGTCGCTCAGGAACTGCATCTCGAGGCCCGTCGCCGACACGATCACGTCGGCGGGCAGGAGCTCCCCCGACTGCAGCTGCACGCCGTCGCGCGTGATGCGCTCGATGCGGTCCGTGGCCACCGACGCGCGCCCGCTGCGCAGGGCGTCGAAGAAGTCGCCATCGGGCGCCAGGCACACGCGCTGGTCCCAGGGCGCGTACGTCGGCGTGAAGTGCTTTTCCACGTCGTAGTCGGGGCCCAGCGCCTCGCGCGCCATCTTCACGATGTACTCCTTGGCTTGGTCGGGGAAGCGCCGGCAGTAGGCGTACATCACGATGCCGAAGCCGATGTTCTTCACGCGCGTCAGCGCGTAGGCCAGCTCGCCCGGCAGGTGCTCACGCAGCCAGTTGGCCACCGCGTCCTCGGCCGGGGCGGTGGCCACGTAGGTGGGCGAGCGCTGCAGCATGGTCACGTGCTCGGCGGTCTTCGCCATGGACGGCACCAGCGTGATGGCGGTGGCGCCGCTGCCGATGACCACCACGCGCTTGCCCGCGTAGTCGAGGTCCTCGGGCCAGAACTGCGGATGCACGAAGCGCCCGCCGAAGTCCTGCATGCCCGGGAAGTCGGGCTGATAGCCGCGATCGTAGTTGTAGTAGCCGCTGCACATGAAGAGGAAGCCCACGCGGAAGCGCTCCACGTCGCCGTTCGCGTGCTCGGCCTCCACCGTCCAGCGTGCGGTGTCGCTCGACCACGAGGCGCGCTTCACGTGCAGGCCATAGCGGATCTTCTGGTCGATGCCGTGGACCTCTGCCGTCTCGTTCAGGTAGGCGAGGATGTCCGGCGCGTCGGCGATGGCCTTCGGGTTGGTCCACGGCCGGAACGAGAAGCCCAGCGTGTACATGTCCGAGTCCGAGCGGATGCCGGGGTAGCGGAAGAGGTCCCAGGTGCCGCCCAGTCGCTCGCGCCGCTCCACCAGCGCGAAGGTCTTGCCGGGGCACAGCGTCTGCAGGTGATACGCGGCGCTGATGCCGGAGAGGCCGGCGCCCACGATCAACACGTCGAGGTCGTTCTGGGTCATGACCCCATCATGAATATCACGGCGACGAACGGTCGCGCGCCACCCCGCTGCCGTGCGATGGTGGCGCGTGTCCGACTCCTCGTCCCCTCCTCCGTGGCTCCGGTCCCCGCGTGCTCGCGTGGCCCTCGTGGCCGCGGTCGCGTGGTCGCTGCTGTGCGCTTCGCCCGGCTTGCTCGGCGGCTGGGTCTACGACGACCTGCTCATGTCGCGCAGCCCCGCCTACGACGCCCTCGACGACGTGCCGCGGGCCTTCCTGCGGACCTCCTACGACTACCAATACGCGCGCGCCGCGACCCCTGGCCCCGTGACCTCCGAGACCTACCGGCCCGTGACGATGGCGACGTTGATCGCCACGCACGCCGTCGCGCCTGCGCCACTCCCGCACCACCTGCTGGGCTGGGCGCTGCACGTACTCGTCACGGGGCTTCTCTTCGCCTGGCTGCGGCGGGTCTTGCGCCAGCGCGAGCCGAGCGACCGGCAGGGGGAGCGTGTGGAGCTCGCGGTGGCCGGGTGGCTCGCGCTGTTGTTCCTGCTGCACCCCATCGGGGTCGAAGCCTACGTGTGGATCAACGGGCGCTCGGACGTGACCGCGGCGGTGTTCCTCATGGCCTCCGCGCTGCTGGTCGAGGTCGTCGTGTCGGCCCCTGCCGCCCCTGCCTCGCCGCTCGCGCGCGTGGGATGGCTGGTCTCGGCGTCGGTGCTGGCGTTCGGGGCGCTCGCCTCCAAGGAGACGGCGGTCATCCCGCTGGCCGCGCTGTGGCTCGCGGCGCTCCTGCGCACCCCGCTGCCGCTTGGTTCGCGGCGCTCGCTCGTGTGGCCGCTGGCCGCCGGGCTGCTGGGCGTCACGCTGTACTTCGCGTGCTGGCATGCCGTGCGGATGGGGGCGCTCGGCTCGCTCGGCGCCGGTAGCCCTGCGCTGACCGACCCGTCCCTGGTGCGCTTCGCCCCCAAGCTGCTGGCCATCGCCACGGGCGCGCTGGTCTCGCTGCGAGCGCTGCCGATGCAGTCGTACGCGTGGCTCGCGCTGCGCCCCCTCACGCCCCTCGAGTGGGCGAGCGCGCTGCTGCTGGTCATTGGTCTGCTCGCCCTCGTGCGCAAGCGGGACTGGCCCGGGCTGGCGCTGGTCGTGGGGGCGCTGCTCGCGCTCGCGCCCACGCTGCCGCTCAGCCATGCGCTCTGGTTGGGCCTCGATCGCTACCTCTACATGCCGCTGCTGCTCGTGCTCGCCGCCGCGGCGCCTCACGGGGCTGCGCTCGTGACGCGCTCGCAGGCGCGTGGCCAACGGCTGCCCCGCGTCCTCGGCGCGGTCGTGCTCGTGATCGCCTCGGCTGGCACCGCGATGGCCAGCTCGTTCTACGCGGATCACGCCACGTGGCAGGCCGCTCCGCGCGACGTCGACCCGCTCGAGCCCACGCGTTACGTGCTGCGCGCCAAGGACCAGCTCGAGCTGCACAACACCGCGGCCGCGCACGCGGAGCTGGCCTCCATGCCTCCCTTCCCATGGCCGCTGCCGGTGCTGTTGGGCGCGCTCGACGTGGCGCTCGCCACGGGCGACGAGGCCCGCTACGACGCGATCTTGGCGCAGGCCGCCGCGGCCGCACCCGAGCACGTGGGGGTCCGGTTCCACCAGTTTCACGTGGCGCTTCGCCGTGGCCAGCTGGCCGCTGCGCTCGAGCGGGTGCCGGCCCTCGCCGCCACCGAGTGGTGTGCCGACGTGGCGCTGCACCTCGGCGTGGCCGCCGAGCGCTACCCGGTCGAGGCGCGGCCCGCGTTGCTGGCGGCACGTGAGCGCATGGCCTGTTCGCCGAGACCCGTGGGCCGGACGCCACGCTGATCTCAGGTCAGCGCGCTCGGGAATACCGCCGCCGCTCCTCGGGTATCCTCGGACGATGGTCCGCCCCATGCTCGTTCTCGCCGGTGTCCTCGTGCTGCTCACGCCAGGCTGTCGCAGCACGACGCCCGCCGCCGAGGAGCCGACACCCGAGCCCTCGGGAGGGGGAGCAGCACTCGAGAGCGCGCCGCCGCGCGTGCTGGCGACGAGCCCGGTGGCGCGGCTGCTGCTGCCCGCGGAGCACCTGTTCCGCGAGGACGGTGACACCTTCAGCGTGCGCTTCCGCCTCGAGAACACGTCGGAGCACAGCCTCTCGGTGGACCTCGCGTCGCCCACGCTGGTGGGCCCGCAGCAGTGGGGCCCGCTCAGCACCGAAGAGCGACAGGTGGTGGACGAGTCGCGACATGGGCTCGGGGAGCTGACCGGCGCCGAGCGTGCGGCCTTGCGCGAGGCGCAGCTGGCCGACCGCCTGACCGAGCTGCCGCCTGGCGACAGCATCGACCTGTACGTGCCCTTCCACGGGACGGAGGCCCGCATGTTCATGGGCTTCGCCACGCCGTACGTGTTCGTGAGCCTGGATGGCGCCATCGACGTGGTGGACCCCGATGGCGTGGCCACGCGCCTGTCGCTCGCGTGGACCACCGAGCGCACGTCCACCGACACGGACATCGTTCACCGCATGCCGGTGGTGCTGGCCGAGCGCGACTGCCGGCGCGAGCGCGAGGTGCAGCCGCGCCAGGGCAGCCCCGAGTGGCCCGTGGTCACCTGCCGCCCCCGCTGAGCTGGCCTGAGCGGGGCTGAGTTCGGCTGAGTTCGGCGTACCGCTCAGATGTCGCTCGTGAGCACGAACCGCCAGTCCCACGCGGGCATGCGGTGTTGGATGACGCTGGCGGTGGCGCTCGCCGCGACTCCGCGCGCCGTGAGCTCGCGCTCGAGCGGGTCGCCCGCGGGCACGCAGAACATGTGCACGTGGTCGGCCTGCGGCGTGCTCACCACGGCCCCGTGCTGCTGCCGGGCAGGGCCGAACTGCACGTGCAACAGCGGCATGGGGGCCCTCAGGCTGTCGAGCACGATGTCCTTGATGCCCGCGAGCGACAGATACCCGAGCGGGCCACGCGCGCGCTCGAGCGCGGGCGCCACGCTGCACATGGCCTTGGCCGTGAGCGAGTAGATCCCGAGCGTGGTGGCCACCTTCGCGGGCGCCAGGTGGAAGTGCGTGGACAGGCGCACCACGGGGTTGGGGCTGCCGTCACCGGGGTTCATGCTGATGGCGTAGCCCCGCTGGCAGCGCGCGTACTTGGCGGGGAAGCCGTGCAGGAACATGCGCCACGGGATGCGCTGCGTGCGGTAGTCGGGGTGCACCTTGAGGTCGCCGAGGTACCAGACGGCCTCCGGTGTGGCGCCCGGCGAGCGGGGCAGGGTGCGCAGCACGGCGGCGCAGACCGCCACCACGCGCTCTCCGTCGAGGGCCACGAAGTAGGCGAGCTCACCCAGGCGCCGGAAGAAGGCGAAGTAGTCGCTGCCGTGATCGATGGCGAAGCGGTCATGGCCGAGCGGGTACGTCACCCCGTGCTCGAGCGCACAGACCGCGGCCTGATACGCCGCGAAGTCGTCCCCCGAGAGCTCGCGGACGTGAACGCTCATCAGGTGCGCAGGTGCGGCGTGAACACGTCGCGCGTGGCGCGGCGCGCGCGGGCCCGATAGAGGTCCTCGTAGAAGCGGTGGAAGCCGAAGGCCCCGAGGCGCAGCCCCTGCTCGATGAAGTAGCGGCTCTCGGCGTCGCGCTCGAAGGGCTCGGCCAGCACGGCGAAGAAGTCCTCCGAGTGCCGCACGTCCAGGTCCTTGTGCAGGTTGTAGTGGACCAGCTGCCCCTGCGTGAGCCAGCCGCGCGACACGATGCCGGCGCCGAGGATGCTCGAGATCTCGGCGAACATGCGCTCGATCATGCCCATCACGCCCACCCCCACGAGGTACTCGTCCATCACGCACGCGCCGGTGAGCATGGTGTTGAAGAGGCGCACCTCGGGCCAGAGCGCGCGGCTGTCCACGTCCGCTTCGGTCACGCCGCCGAGGCGCTGCAGCAGCGTCAGGAAGGTGGACCCGTGCGTCAGGTCGTCGTGCCCCTCGCCGTGCTCCTCCCACACGTTGCGGAGCACCTCTTTGCGCAGCTTCGCGCTCGGGATCTTGGCGGCCACGGCGGCCATCGGCCGGCCGAAGAAGACCACGGCGAAGTAGAACTGGATCTGCGTCTCCACGAAGTCGTCCTTCCTGAAGTCGCCGCTGTGAAGCGCCGTGAAGTAGGGGTTCTCACGGTATGGCGTGTCGCGCAGCACCTGGTCGACCAGCGCGGAGAGGGTGGCTTGGGTCACGTTCGCACTCCCACGTGGATGCTCGAGTAGAAGAGGCTACGGTCGCTGCGCTGCAGCTCCGCACCGAAGTCCGGGTCGAAGGTGAAGCGACCGCCGAAGCAGGCCTCGATGTCGCGCTGGTGGTTGAGCTGCCGCCACAGCACCACGCTGCCGGGCGCGAGCCGGTCGGCCAGCCGAGTGCACAAGCGCGCCACGCCCTCGGGCGCGGTCCAGTCGAGGATGTTGGAGAGGTTCACGAAGTCGTGCTCATGCAGGTTCGGCAGGTCCTCGACGAAGCCCGCGAAGCTTGCCAACTGGCCGCGCGCGGACTCGGGCGCCCCGGTATGCAACGAGGAGGGCTTCAAGAAGGGCGGCACGCACGCCTCGCGGTCCATGTAGTGCCCCAAGAAGATGTGCTGGAGGAAGGGATTATTCCGCGCGTCGTCGCGCAGCAGCCCGCGCTCGATCAGCCCCTGGAAGTAGCCCGGGTAGCTGCCTGGCACCGCGTGCTGCGTGGCGTCCGGTCCGAACATGGTGTTGAGCAGCGCGTCCGAGAAGAACAGCTGGAACCCCACGGGCCAGTACGCGTTGGTGAAGGCCGCGCGCAGCTCCGCAATGTCGAAGGCACTCGGCTCGTCGCCGAAAAGGCGCAGCCATGCCTCGCGCGGCAGCACGAAGTCGTGCGTGAACTGCCGCAGCCCGCGGAACAGCCCCTCGAAGTTGCCGCCCTCGGTCAGCTCGCTCGCGCGGCCAGCTTCTCCCACACCAAAGGCCCGCAGCAGGTCCGCGCCGCGCAGCTCCCGCAGGGCGGCCAGCTTGCGGTCCACGTGCTGCAGCTGCTCGGGGTTCGCGTCCACCAGCGTGATGTGGGCGTCCGGCAGGAGCGCCCGCAGCGTGAGCGCGGTGCACCCGCCGGAGGCGATCAGCAGCAGACGCGAGCGCGGGAAGCGCGAGAGCACCGCGAGCTCCACGTTCGGGTCTTCGCGCGTGACGGCGAACTGCAGGCGGTTGGGCACGCTCATGAGGCCGAGAGTATCAGGCCAGCGAGGCGTGCTATACGGCGGCGTGTCCACCGAGCGCCTGCCCATCGAGTCCTTGCGGCCCGCGTTCGAGGACGCCTTCCGCGCAGGGCCCGTGGTCATCTCGGCGCCCACCGGATCGGGCAAGTCCACGCGCGTGCCGGCATGGCTGCTCGCGGGCGCGACGCCTCAGAAGCCCGTGTGGGTGATCGAGCCGCGTCGTGTGGCCTGCCGTGCGCTGGCCAGCCGCGTGGCGGCCCTCGAAGGCACACGGCTCGGTGGTGCGGTGGGCTACCGCGTGCGCGACGACGACCGCACCAGCAGCGAGACGCGGCTGGTCTTCGCCACCCCCGGCATCGCGCTGCGGCAGCTGAGTGACGTGCGCGCCTGCCACGCCGTGGTGGTGGACGAGCTGCACGAGCGGCGCCTCGACGTGGACCTCTTGTTGGCGCTGCTGCGTCACCGGCGCGAGGCGGGCCTGGTGGTCATGTCGGCCACGTTCGCGGGCGACGAGATCGCGGCGGGGCTGCGCGGCACGCACCTGCACGCGGAGGGCAGGCTCTTTCCAGTGCGCGTCACGCACGTGGGGGACCGGCCGCCCGACCGCCAAGACCTGGTGGAGCGCGTGGAGCAGGCGCTCACTCGCGCCGCGAACGACCCCGGTGACGTGCTGGTGTTCCTGCCCGGCAAGGGCGAGATCCATGCGGTGCGCGAGCGCCTCGCTCCCCGCCGTGACCTCACCACCCTCACGCTGCACGGTGGCCTCACGCTGGACGAGCAGGCGCGCGTGTTCGAGCCTGCGGCCAAGCGCAAGGTCATCCTCGCCACCAACGTGGCCGAGACGTCGCTGACGGTACCCGGCGTGGGGGTAGTGATCGACGCGGGGCTGGTGCGGCGCACGCGCTATCACCAGGGGCGCGGCTTCCTGACGCTGATGCCCATCGCCGACGACAGCGCCGAGCAGCGCGCGGGGCGTGCGGGCCGCACCGCGGCGGGAGTCTGCTATCGGCTGTGGAGTCAGGCCACGCGGCTCGCGCCGGCCACGCCGCCCGAGATGCACCGCGAGTCGCTGGTGCCGCTGGTGCTCGGGGCCGCGGATGCCGGGGTGCCCGTGCGCGCGCTGCCGTTCCTGGACCCGCCCAAGGAGCACGCGCTGGTCCAAGCGGAGAGCGAGCTGCGCGCGCTTGGCGCCTTGGACGACGCGGGCGTGACCCACCGGGGCCGCGCGCTCGCGAGCCTGCCGCTGGACGCGCACCTCGGTCGCTTGCTGGTGGAGGCGAACGCGCGCCATCTGGCGGGAGAGCACGCGCTCGCGGACGACGTGCTCACGCTGGTGGCGGCGCTGGCCGTGGGGCGACCGCTGTTCGACGGACCTCCGCGCGACCTCGACATCGCAGACGGCAGCGACCTGCGCGCGAGCGGCTGCGACGTGGTGGCGCTCGTCCGCGCCGTGCGCGAAGGCGATGCCCGGCGTGATGGGCTGCACTTCATGGCGCTCGGTGAGGCGCGCCAGATGCGAGACCGCTTACGGCAGGCGCTGAGCTGGCCCGCACGCGAGGCCGAGCGCACCAACAAGGCCATCGACCGGCACGCCGTGGCCGCCGTGATCCTGGCTGCCGACCCGCGCACCGCGTACGTGGCACGCCACCGCAAGCACGAGACGGTGTGGGCCAACGGCGGCCCCGAGCTGGACCTCGGCCGCGAGAGCGCGCTGCAGCTCCAGCAAGAGCGCGAGCGCGGGCGGCGCGACGCCAAGAAGGTGGACGCACTGCTGGTGCTGGACACGCGCGCGCTCGGCGCCGGAGCGCGTGAGACGCGGCTGATCGCCACGTGCGTCATGCCCGTCCCGCTCGGCTGGTTGGTGGAAGCGGGCGTCGGCGAAGAGCGCCTCGGCAATGTGACGCGCGAACGTGGCCGGATCGTGGCCACCCTCGATCGCGTCTTTGCCGGCGAGGTGCTGCAGAGCCGCGAGGCCGAGCCGGAGGGCGCCCTCGCGCGAGAGGCCATCGCCAAGCTCTTCCTGCAAGGCAGCCTCTTCAAGGGCTCGCTCGCGGAGGCCAAGCGCCGGCTGAGCGAGCGTGCCCTCGCCGCGGGCCTCGCGGGCACACCCGTGGGTGACTCGCTGGGGCTCTCGCCCTGCATGCCGCCACCGGCGCTCGATGTGTTCCTCGCGGAGCGCCTGCTCGAGCTGGGCGTCACGCGCGTGGCCGACCTCGCGCTGCTCTCGGCAGAAGACGTGCTGCCCGACGCGCTGCCCGCGCACGAGAGCCAGCCGCTGGCCCAGGAGTTCCCGCCGCGTGTGAGCGTGGGCGACGCCGAGTACGTGAGCGAGGTGGACGTGGAGCAGCGCACGGTGACGCTGCGCATGATCCGTGGCCAGCGCACCACGCCGCCGCCCGCGCAGTACATCCCCCGCTTCGGTGGATTCAAGGTCTGCGCCGAGGCCGGCCGCGTGCTGCACGTGGTGCGCCCGCACACGCGGTAGATGCGCTCGAGACGCTCGCTCGCCGAACCGGAGCGACCGGGCGGCGTGTGCTACGTTCCGGCCATGCAGGGAGCTCGAGACGAAGACACCGATCGCTGGTTCGGCATGTTCCGTTCGGTCGGGGTGGGAGTCATGGAGGAGTCACTCGCCCTCGCTGTGCGTGGCGAGGTGCGTCAGAGATCGACGCAAACGGCGCTCATGGCGCTGCTCCTACTCGGGCTGTACTTCGGGCTGTTCTGGTGGCGCCCAACGACCTTCGACAGCCTCACCGCCATGCTGCCCGCCAGTGCGGTGGGAGCCTTGGTCCAGCTCGGGATGCACCTCCGTGTGCTGTCCGCGATTCGCCCCGGGGACAAGCTGGAGTTCTTCGAGGGCCAGGCTCCGCTGGTGCAGGGATTCCGCGACAGCGTCACGGACAAGCTCTTCTCACAGGGGCTCGTCACCACCAGTCGCAGCCATCGGCTGACCGTGCATCTTGGAACCGGCCTGCTGTTGGAGATCGATGGAAAGGCGGTGCCGGCCCTCGTGGGGAACGTGGTCGTCGCGGCTCGCGTCCCTCAGCCGATCGCCAACGCACCGGCCACGGTTGGACACCGTCGTCCCCTCACCGCGAACGAGGTCGAGGAGCTCGAGGCCATCAGCACGCGAGGGCCGCGACAAGACTGGATCATCGTCATCCTGTGTGGCCTGGCGGCCACCTTGCTCAGCGCTTGGGCGCTGATCCCGGGCGCCCACCGGGATGGGCTGTGGCTCATCCCGACCATCGGTCTCGTCACCGTGGCTGGTGTGCGGTTCATCCAGACGAAGAGCGCAGAAGCTACGCGGGCGCGTGTGGCCGCGGATCGCGCGGGGGGCCTCGTGTGCAGCAGCCCCACCACCTGGCGCTTGCCAGTCATGGACATCGTCTGGGAGCGCGACGGTCTCCCCGGCTTCAAGCGCCTCGAGCGTGGCGGGCTTGCGGGAGCGCGGCGTTCGGTGGCGAGACCCCACACCTTCTGAGTGAGCCCGCGAGGGAACCCTCGCCCGCGCGCGGTGTCCAACACCCTGTGCGCGCGCCACGCTTCACCTTCGCCCACTCGCTGGGACTGTCGTTCCTGGGCGTGGCCGCGCTCCTCTACTTCCTGGCTGGTGCTCCCGAGCGCGCGCTGGCCGAGCGTGAGCAGGCCTTCGGTGGCATCCGCGAAGGCGACCTGGTCTTCCAAGACCTCGCGTGCGGCATGCGCTGCGCCCTGATCCGCCAGGTCACCCACAGCCGCTACGTGCACGTGGGCCTGGTGCTCATGGAAGACGGTGAGCGCGTGGTCTACGAGGCCTACCACCCGGTGGGTCCCACGCCGCTCGCCGAGTGGGCGGCGCGTGGCGTGAACCGAGACATCGCCGTCTACCGCCCGGACGCCGCGCTGCTGGCGGACCTACCCGCGGCTCGCCGCGGCGTCGAGCGCATGCGCGGGCGCCCGTACGACGGCGACTACCAGTGGGACGACGAGGCCATCTACTGCAGCGAGCTCATCATCAAGGCCTTCGCCGAGGCGCGCGGCGAGCTCTTCGTCACGCCGCACACGGTGTCGCTCGGTGACCAGCGGGCCCGCGTGGGCTCGCTCTCGGGAGGCCGCCTGACCGAGGCCACCGTGATGGTGACCCCACGCGACCTCGCGGAGTCTCCGCGCATGCGCCGCGTGGTGGACGAGCTGCTGCCGCGCTGACCGCTAGCGGTCAAGAAGGACGAGCAGCTGGTCGATCAGGTCGCTCACTTCGCGCTGCCGCAGCGCCCGCGCCTCGCGTTGGTCGAAGTCGCTGGCCTCCCCCAGCTCGAACTTCGAGACCGCAACGGGTCCATCCTTGAGGTAGCCCTCGGTCGTCGCGTCACTCACGAAACGGCTTCGCAGGATGGCGAGTGAGTCTCCGACAACCTTGCCATGCTTGCCCTCGAGCTCGCGTTGGAATGCGTCGGCGGCCCCCCGGAGGCCCTCTGGCGCGAACTCGAGGCAGTAGACGAGATCGTGCGCATCCTTGCGTTCGAAGCGCTGCTCGTAGGCGAGCGCCTTCAGACACGTGAAGCTCACCAAGTTGGCGTGCTTGATGGACTCCGTCGCGATCCCGTTGCTGCCGAGGAGTTCGGCGCGCACCGGGGTCGCTTGATGGAGCTCGAAGACCATCGACGAGTGGGGAATGTTCAAGGCCGAGATCGTCCGCTCGCTCGGGAGCGCTTGCACCTTGCCTCCCGCGAGGTGCGGGGCATCGGCAAGCAGCTCGAGCACCATCAACGCACCGTGCTCTGTCCGGGTCTGCCACCGCCAAGAGAGCTTCTGTTGCTTGTCGTTGACCGCGCGCTCGAAGCCCATGCGTTTCAAGTTCTGCTCGAGCGTCGCGTACGCGTCCGTGTCGGCGAGGACCTGCAGGTCGATGACGATGTCGACGTCGGTCGTACCCGCGTGCGCAGGCACGAGCGGCGGGCGAGCTGGCACCAAGTAGCGAGGAGTGAGCCCTCCCACCAGGTACACGGAGTCCTTCCACGGCCCGAGTCCTCGCAGCAGGGTGACGAGCACCCTCTCGCAGTCGAGCGTGTGTTGCTCACTGTAGCCCTGAGCGGTGCTCGGCTTGGCCATCAAAAGCCGATTCTCTCTTCTCGAAGGTGCTGGGCCAGTTCCTTGCTGCGTCCTTCTCCTCGCAACAAGTCGAGGTAGACGTGCACCGGGCTGGCAAGCCACGCCTGTCCGACACGCTGTCGGAACAAGAGCTCTCCGAGGGTCTTGACCTCCATGATGGCGAGGTTGGCTCCCTCCCGAACGGGGCGTGCGCCGAGCTCTCGAAGCGTCGCCGTCAACGCGTCGCTCGCAGGCACACGGCAACGAACCTGCCCCGCGGTGGTGAGGAACGGAGCGTAGCGCTGAGCGGCTGCTTCGTACGTCATGGCGTAGTGAACGCCGCTGCCGTCGAGCGCGCCGGCGACGCGGTCCATGAGCCCATCCGCCTTCGCACCAGGCACGAAGTACCTCTGCAGGATGGGTGGCCGGCTCGCCGCGACGTCACGCGCCCAGGCGTCCAAGAGAGCGCGCGGGTCGCGAAGCAGTCGCTCCTTTCGGGGGCCTCGACCCCGCACCTCGATCCAATCGAGCATCTCGACCTCCGAGAGCACTTCGGACGCGGTGGCAGGTGACACCTGGGAGCGCTCGGCCACTCCCTTCACGTCAACCCACTGGTCGCGCTCCATCAGCAGCGCGTGGACGACCTGTGCTCGTCTCCCCGAGAACAGCGAGCGCATGCGAGCCGCTTCTACCTTGGGTGGCGGCTTCTCGATGTAGACGTACGCGCCCGGGGCGGACAGGTACAAGCTGCCACCGCTGTCGAAGTAGCTCGTGCCTTCGGCGCGGAGGAGATCCTTCGCGCCAGTCGACAGCGAGGCAGCAGCAATCAAGTGCACGTTCTCAGCCGGACTCGGTTGGCTGGCCAGGGCCCTCAGCTTCCAGAGGAGCTGACGCACATCGCGCGGGTAGACGACCGACTTGGCCTCCACCAGCAGGGTCAAGGGCCTGCCGGCAAAGCGCGCTTCCACACGGAAATCATAGCCGTGGTCAGCCTGGCTCCGCGTGGCGGGCGCAAGGGCGGCCTCGACTCCGGGAATGGCACGCAGCGTGTCGAGCAGCAGTCGACCGAGGACAATTTCCTCTTTATGTTCGGCATTATGCGCCAATGCAGCCATGCTCGCTGAACAGTGAATATATACACTACACCGAATATTCGGTGCCTGCACAATATTTACTGAACAGCGAATATGGTCACTGGATCGGAGCCGGCTCGGGTGACCCCACGGTCGAGGCTCTTGGCGAACTGGGGCTCACTCGGTGACCAGCTCGGACTCCACCACCATGTCGAGCACGTAGGCGATGGACGACCCGTCGGCCGGCGGGTTCGCGACCTGGTAGCGCGTGACGCGCACCACGTTGCGGGTGCCCGGCTCGTGCGTGTAGCCCTCGATGTCCTGGTAGAGGAACTCCCACTCGCCGTGCTCCACCTGGAGCCCGTTGTCGTCGTAGCGCACCTCGCGCACGTGCAGGCACTGGTAGTCCGGGATCACGCCGTGTGGGCAGGCCACGCGCTGCGGGGCCACCTCGAAGAACACGCGCTCGCCGGGGCCGCCGAAGCGGGTGTCGGCCGTGGGCTCACCGTGAAAGGTCAGCGTGTCGCCCGCCGTCGTGGTCAGCACCAGCGCGTCGCGCTCCACCTGAATGGTGCCGCCACCCGCGAGCACACCGGCGATGGCGGTCTCGGCGCGCATCAGAGGCGCTTCGCAGGCCATCTCGGTCTGCATCAAGTCGCCCACGGTGAACGCGGTGCCGTCGAGGGCGAAGGTGCCACCCATGCGGTTGCACGCGTTCGACACGGACACGCGGCCCTCCGCGAAGTCCAGCGTGACCGGGCGCTCGGGGTTGGGAAACAGCGCATCGAGGCGCTCACCGCTGGCGCTGGTCGCGTCCACCAGGTGCCAGTGATAGGCCGACAGACGCGGATCGGAGGCGCCTGCCTCGGTGGTCTCGCTGGGCGTGGTGCTCTCGCCCTCGCCGCGGTGGCAGCCAGGGGCAGCGAGCATGAGGAGCATGAGGAAGAGAAGGGAGAAGCGCTTCATGACGAACTTGATCCTGAGGGGGGAGGGCGACCCGGTCGCCGGTGTGAGGCCGGCCCGGCACCTGTGGGTGCGCGGCGGCGTTCCATGGACGAGATCCTCCCTCACCGGATTCAGTCGCGCTAGGCCCGCGCGACGATCTGTCGGGTGAGCACGTCGGCCATCGCCATGCACGTGGCCTGCGGGTTCACCGCGGTGGGGCTCGGGAAGATGCTCGTGTCGCAGATGTAGACGCCCTTCACGCCGCGCACGGCGCCGCTCGGGTCCACGGGGCCCTCGCTCGCGGCGGCGCTCATGCGGCACGACCCGAAGGCGTGGTTGCCGGTCATGGTCATGTGCTTGCCGCCCAGCTGGCTGCTGAGCAGCCGCGAGGTGTCGTCCTTGGTGCGCATCTTGGTGGGCACGCCCGGCATGGTCCCCACGGTCACGTACTGGGCGCCCACGTCCAGGAAGCCGTCGGCCGCGATCTTCATGCCGCGGAACACGTTGCGCGCTTCGTAGTCCGGCACGTGGAACTTCATGTTGGGGCGCCCGTGGCGGTCGGCCTTCACGCTGCCGCTGCACTCGCCGCGGTACACGATGGCGATGACCGCGAGGTACTTCACCTCGTCGAGCTCGCGCAGGAACTCCTCGCCCATCCCGCCCCACTTGGCGAGCAGGAGGCCGGGCGGCGCCCACAGCGACTCGAACTTCATGCCGCGGATGTCTTCGCTGATGGCGCCCCAGCCCTGGGTCGCGCCGATCCACGGGTCCACGCGCTCTTCCATGCGCGCCACCACGCCGCCCGTGAGGTGCACGTAGAGCGTGGCGCCGATCTTCCCGAGCGGGTTGATGCCGCTGCGCTGCAAGATGACGGGCGTGTTCATGACGCCGGCCGCCAGCACGATGCGGGGCGCGCGCACGGTGAACTTGGCCACCTCGCGACGCCCGCGCGGGTCCACCACGCGGCCCGTCACGCCCCCGGCGCGGGTGCCCTCCATGAGGATGGTCTCCACGTGCGAGCAGGTGTAGACGCGCGCGCCGTCCTTCACGGCGCCGGGAATGTAGCTGCGGTCGGTGCTCTGCTTGGCCCCGCTCGCGCAGCCCACCAGGCAGTCGGCGCAGCCCTCGCAGTTGTGCACCGCGCGCGGCAGGGGCTTGCCCGGCTGCTTGGCGGCGACGAGCGCGTCACGCACCACGCGGTTGCGTGGGCCCATCACCGACATCGGCGTGGGGGCCGTGCGAGTGCCCTCGAAGATGCGCTCGAACGCGGCGTCCAGCGCGGGGCCCTCCAGCCAGTGCAGCCCGTTCTTGCGCGACCAGTCCTGCCGCACCCAGTCCGGGATCTTCAGCATGATGGCCGAGTTCATGACCGTGCTGCCGCCGAGGCAACGGCCCTGCATGATGGGCACGGGCGAGCGCGCCTGGATGATGCGCAGGCCGCCGTCCCACATGTAGCGGCTCATGAACTCGGGCCCGTCGCGCGTCATGTCTTCGGGCGCGATCTGCGGCCCGGCCTCGAGCACCACGGTGCGCAGGCCCGCCTCGGCGAAGTTCTTGGCGGCCACCGCGCCACCCGCGCCGCTGCCGATCACGATGACGTCCGCGTGGTCGTCGAAGCCGTGCGAGAGGTCTTTCAGGTGATGGATCACGCGTTGCCGCCCTTCATGCCCTTCGCGGCTTCTTCTGCTGCCGCGCGCGCGCGGTCGCGCACCAGGTAGTTCACGTCCACGTCCACGCGGTAGGGGTCGTTGGGCCGGTCGCAGTGCGTGACCATGCCGATGTGTCGCATCACGCTCGGGTGCCCGAAGTAGGTCATGGCCAGCGTGGCCTTGAGGGCGGTGGCGAGCTGCCCCATGGGGGAGTAGGGCTCCTTGAACCACCGCGCGAACGCCTCGCGGCGAACGGCGACGGGCACGCGCGCGAGACCCGGCCGCTGACCCAGCACCACCGGCAGCAGCACGTCGGCCGCCACGAACAGCGCGCCCAGGAGCTGGCTGCGGTGCGGCGGCAGGTCCTCCACGTAGCGCAGCGTGCGCGACACAACGTCCGTGCTCTGCCAGTCCGGCGCCCCGAAGTCGTTCACGGGGTACAGCACCTCGGCCGTGCCCGCGATGCCGCTCATCATGTTCTCGACCATTCGCATGCGGCGGACGGTACCAGGCACGACCCAAAGT
>CAZEAA010000049.1:0-24054 GCA_964510015.1 uncultured Sandaracinaceae bacterium | reverse complement strand
TCGTGCCCCTGGCAGCCGGGGGAGCGGTCGAGGCAGTCCAGGCGGTCGCGGCGGTCGCAGCCCCGAGCGCCGCGGGTCGCACACCCGCTGCATCGGAGCGGCAGCTTCCCGCCGAGGCCCGCGTGCTGCGCGACACCCTGCTCGAGCGCGACGTGCTGGTGCTGCCGGTGAGCCCCGCGCGCGCCGCCCACCTGGTGGCCCTGGCCGCCGCCGATCACCCGCACCTCCAGGCGGTCTTCGACGTGGACCGCGAGCGCGGCGAGGCCACCCTCGAGCACCCGCGCGGCGTGCCCGTGTCACCCGCGATCCCGGATGCCCAACGCGCCCGCATGAAGGCCGAGCTGCACGCCGCGCTGCTGGCCCTGCACGCGCACGGCCTCGCGCATGGTCAGGTGGGCGCCAGCCACGTGGTGCACGGGCCGGGCCGCGCCGTGCTCTTGCTGCCGGACGCACCGGGCGGCGACGCCGCCGACGACTTGGCCGCCCTCGACCGGCTCTTCGCGCTAGAGTAGGCGCCCCGAGCCGCCCACCATGAGCACGCCCGCGCCGAACCCCGAGACTCCCGACACCGAGAGCCCCGACGAGTCCCACGAGCCGAGCCCCACGCAGGCGCGCCGCGGCATCTCCGAGTGGGCCGTGGTGCTGGCGCTGGTCGCCCTGATCATCGGGGTCGCCTGGTCGCAGTTCGGGTCGCTGTTCGAGGCTTCCACGCAGGGCACCGACGGCAGCGCGCCGAGCGGCCCGGGCCTGCAGGTGGAGGGCGACGGCTTCACCGTGGGCGGCACCGCCATGTCGGCCCTCACCGAGGACGGCCCCACGGTGAACACCGTGCGCTCGCGCGATGACAGCCCGAGCGAGCAAGACCCACCGAGCGGAGAGCACTGAGCGATGAGCACGAACGACAGAGACGTGGACGTAGTGGTGGTGGGTGCCGGCCTCTCGGGCCTCAGCGCAGCGCGCAAGCTCATGGACGGCGGCGCGCGCGTGGCGCTGCTCGAGGCGCGCGACCGCGTGGGCGGGCGCACCTGGTCCAAAGAGATCGAGGGCGCGCACTTCGACGTGGGCGGCCAGTGGATCGGGCCCGGCCAGCATCGCCTGGCGGCGCTCACCAAGGAGCTGGGCATCACCACCTTCCCCACGTTCGACGACGGCAAGAAGGTGCTGGACCTCGACGGCGCCATCTCGGAGTACCGCAGCCAGATCCCGAACATCTCCATCCCCGCGCTGCTCCAGATGCAGGCCGCCCTCACGCTGCTGGACCGCGAGCAGAAGCGTGTGCCCGCGCGTGACCCGCTGAGCGCCGCGAGCGGGAGCGACCTGGACACGGCCACGCTCGAGTCGTTCCGCCGCAAGTTCGTGAAGCTCAAGAGCGTGAATGGCCTGCTGGACGTGGCGGTGCGCGTGATCTTCGGCGCCGAGGCGGGCGAGATCGGCCTCTTGTATTTCCTCGCCTACCTGAACGCGGGTGGCGGGCTGCTGAAGCTGGCCGAGATCCGCGGCGGCGCGCAGCAAGACCGCTTCGTCACCGGCGCGCAGAGCGTCTCCACGCGGCTGGCCGCCAAGCTGGGCGACGCGGTGGTGCTCGACGCTCCCGTCTCGCACGTCACCCAGAGCGCCGATGGCAGCGTGACGGTGGTCAGCGCGCAGGGGACCTTCCGCGCCAAGCGCTGCATCGTGGCCATCCCGCCAGCGCTGGCCGGGCGTATCACGTACGAACCACTGCTCCCCGGCCGCCGCGACCAGCTCACGCAGCGCATGCCCATGGGCAACACCGTGAAGGTGCTCGCCACCTACAAGAAGGCCTTCTGGCGCGAGCGCGGCTACTCCGGCGAGGTGGTCAGCACCGTGGGCCCGCTGAGCGTGGTCTTCGACAACACCTCACACGACGGCAAGGTGCCCATGCTGCTCGGGTTCGTGGTGGCCAAGCACGCGCGCGGCTGGTCCGAGAAGCCGGCCGAGGTGCGCCGCCAGCTGATCGTGGACGCGCTGGTGCGCTACTTCGGCAAGGACGCCGCCGACATCGTGACGCTGGTGGAGCAGGACTGGTCCACCGAGGCCTACAGCCGCGGCTGCCCGGTGGGCGTGCTCGGACCCGGCAGCTACAACACGTGCGGCGACGCGCTGCGCGAGCCCTGCGGGAGCATCCACTGGGCGGGCACCGAGACGGCCACCGAGTGGACCGGCTACCTCGAGGGCGCCATCCAGGCCGGCGAGCGCGCCGCCGAAGAGGTGTTGCCACTCGTGGGCGGCAAGGCGCGCAAGGCCACGTGAGCGACCTGGGCGCGCCGGTGGTGGTGCCCTCTGACGTGAAGGAGCGCCCCCCCGTCTCGGCCCTGCTCACGTTGCTCTCGCTCTACTTCATCCAGGGCTTGCCGCAGGGCTTCCAGTCCGTGGCGGTGCCCGTGATCCTGACCACCGAGGGTGTCGCCATGGAGTCCATCACGCTGCTGAGCGTGCTCTTGGGCCTGCCCTGGATGCTCAAGCTGCTGTGGGCCCCGCTCGTGGACGTGGTGTACTGGCCGAGTGTGGGTCGGCGGCGCTCGTGGATCCTGCCCATGCAAGCCGGGCTCGCGCTGACCTGCATGGCCATGGCCTTCCTGCACGTGGAGCGGTCCATCCCGGTGCTGCTGGGCATGGTCACGCTGATGAGCCTCTTCAGCGCCACCATGGACATCGCCGTGGACGGCTACGCCATCGACACCCTGAGCGAGCAGCATCTGGGCTATGGCAACATCGCCCAGGTGGTGGGCGCCAAGCTCGGCATGATCGTGGGCGGCGGGTTGCTGCTCAGTCAGCTCGGCGAGATCGGCTATCCGGGAGTGTTCGGCGCCATGGGGGTGAGTGTGATGGCGGTGATGGCGCTCACTGCGCTGCAGCCCGAGCCCCCCGGGCAGCCGCTCGCCCTGCCCGAGTACCTGGGCACCCGGCCTTCGCTGCGCGAGTCCGCCGGTCCGCTGTGGGACGCGTTGAAGCGGGCCCTGAAGCGGCCCGATGCCCGCGCGCTGCTGCTGTTCGTGCTCACGTACAAGGCCGGCGAGTCCATGGCCGACGCGCTCTTCAAGCCCTTCCTGGTGCGCGAGCTGGGCTACTCCACGGAAGACATCGGCTGGATGCTGGGCACCTGGGGCATGACCTTCTCGCTGGTGGGCTCCTTCGTGGGCGGGCTGGTGGCCAGCCGCGTCACCCTGCTGCGGGCCGTCACCGTGTTCGCCGTCCTGCGCGTGCTGCCCATCGCGGGCGAGTGGTGGCTGGTGGCCGGTTTCAGCAACGATCCCCAGCACGTGCTGGTCATCACCTGCGCCGAGCACTTCTTCGGCGGGGCCCTCACCACCGCCACGTTCGCCTTCATGATGTCGCGCGTGGACCACCGCATCGGGGCCTCTCACTACACGCTGCTGGCCACCCTCGAGGTGCTGGGCAAGACCGTCGCCGCTGCGCAGACCGGCTGGTGGGCCACCCACGTGAGCTTCGCCGCCGTGTTCGGGGTGGCCACCGGGCTGTCGCTGCTGTTCCTGGGGGTGCTCGTGCCGCTCGCCCGCACGGCCCCGCCGCCGCCCGGGGAGCCGCAGGCTTTCTGATTCCCGCGTCCAGATCCCGTTTTCTGATCCTTGACGGCTCCGACTCGGGAGCTACACTCGCCGGCCTTCCCGAGGAATCCCATGCGTGATTTGATCAAACTGAGCTGTGAAGAGTGCGGTCGCGACAACTACACGACCGACAAGAACAAGCGCACGATGCCCGAGAAGTTCAAGATCTCGAAGTTCTGCGGCAAGTGCCGCAAGCACACGTCGCACAAAGAAGGCAAGATCAGCAAGGGCTGATCGGGCGCGCCCTTCTCGTGGCCAACACCTCGTGGGGCGCCCACCCTCTGTCGGACACAGGGCCTGTCGCCGCGCGCGACGAGGCCCGTTTCGCGTTCTGAGCTGACTCCGGAGCTCTTGCCCGGTGCTCTCCCCGAGCTCCCGCTCAGAGTTCGGGCGAGTCGGGGCCCATGACCACGTCGCCGATCTTGACCCCGCGGTGCACCACCGCCAGGTAGAGCAGGTCGGTCGCCCCGGGCAGCGCGCGGATGGCGTGACCGCTGCCGGCCGGCCGGGTGACGATCTCGCCGGGGCTCGCGACGGCGCCGGTCTCCTCGTCCACGCAGTGGCCTTGCAGGATCAGCACGTGCTCGGTGCCCAGGTGCTCGTGGTGCGGGAACGTGGTGCCGGGGGACACCCGGACGAAGCCCGTGATCGCGTCGGCCACCCGCGGACCGCCCGCGATGTGGCGCAGGGCGATGTCCAGCTCCGGGAAGGGACCCGGCTCGAAGGGCTGGGGCTCGTCGAGCCCGTCCAGCAGCTCCCGCGCCGCCACGAGGTCCACGTCCATCAGCTGGCCGAGCGACTCGGCGAAGCGGTAGAGGCGCCCGCGCAAGGGAGCCCGCAAGAGGGTGTCGCGCAGGCCGGGCGGAGCCGGGCGTCGCGCCCCGCGCGCCAGCTCTTCCACCAGGGCCGCCTCGAGCGCGGCGTCGTCGTCTTCGTCGATGAAATGCGTCACGGCTCCCCTCCGAGGGCCTCGAGTCCAGCACGCAGGGCGCGCAAGCCGGCCGCCGTGCGCGACTTCACGGTGCCGAGCGGGATGCCCAGCGCTTCGGCGATCTCGCTGCTGGACAGCCCGTGGAAGTACGCCAGCTCCAGCACCTCGCGCGGCGCGTCCGGCAGGCCGCCGAGGCGCACACGCAGGCGCTGGCCATCGAGGCTCGCGTCGGGAGCCGGCTGCTCGCTCACCCGCTCCGGCTGCGTCGCGGTCACCTGCTCACGCCGCACGCGCGCGGAGCGCAGCCGGTCGATGGCCCGCGAGCGCGCCCGCACCAGCAGCCACGTGCGCACGCTGCCGCGCCGCGGGTCGTAGTCGCCGGCGCGCTCCAGCACCTCCACGAACACGTCGTGCAGCAGGTCCTGCGCCTCGCTCTCGTGCCGCAGGATGGTCACGAGCACCCCATAGACCACGTCGCCGTGGGCGTCGTACAGGGTCGCCAGGGCCTCGCGGTCGCCACGCGCGACGCGCCGGAGCGCCTCGGTCTCGCGGGACTCGTCCAACATCCGTCGATCATGCCGGCCCATCGATCCAACGGCAACGACTCTCGTCGCGCGCCACCACGTGAGCCGTGCGTGTGTAGGGCACCGCACATCCTGCATGTCATGGGCACTCGCGCGCGGCGAGCTCGGCCGCCAGGAGAGGGTGGGTGGCCCCGAGCGGGCGGGCCGCGTCGGCGAGCGCACAGGCACCGGCGCGATCCCCGCGGGCGTCGGCGGCGGCCAGCGCGAGGCGATACGCGCGCGGAGTCGGCCGCGCCTCGAGCAGCTCGGCCGCCAGCCGGTCGGCGTCCAAGTCGTCGTCTCGGCCGTCGCGCGATCCATGGGCGAGCGCGAATTCGAGCGCGTGGTCCAGGAACGCGGCGCGGTGCCGCTCGAGCAGCGTGCGGTAGTGCTCCCCCGCGAGCGCGATCAGCTCGTCTCGCTGCGCGCCCTCATCGGTCAGGGACGCCAGCCGCGAGCTGGGCTCCGGGTCCTCACTCGACAGCACCTTGGTGAGCCGCGCGCGCGCCGCGACGAGGTCCCCGCGCTCGGCCTCGAGCTCCGCCAGGTGGACGGCCGCCCGCACGAAGCCGGGCACCAGCCGCAACGCCTCCCGGTAGTAGCGCTCCGCGGCCTCGCGGTCGCCCACGTGCTCGGCCGCGAGCACTCCGCGCTGGAACAGGATCTGCGCCGCGGGCAGGGGCGACACATCGGGCGTGGAGCGCAGCGCGCGCGCGAGCGTGGCGTCCGCTTCGCCCAGCCGGCCGAGCGCGGCGAGGGCCGCCGCGTGGTCCACCAGCGAGCGCATCCCCGCATGCTCCCGGGCCGCCCGCGCGCGGCGCGTGGCGATCGCCTCGAGCAAGCGCGGGTCGCCACCGCAGGCCAGCGTGATGGTGTCCCGCGCGCGCTCCACCGTGTCGACCGACGCGCCCAGCAGCTCGGCCTCCTCGAGGCGCTCGAGCGCCTCGGGGAAGCGGTGCAGCGCGGCCAGCGTGCTCGCCTCCAGCAGGAGGTCATCGGCGCGTGGGGCGTCGCCGCGCGTCTCGCGCCACCCCTGCGCGAGCGAGAGGGCGGCGTCCAGGTCGGTGACCGAGCCGGTGAAGCGCGCCCGCTCGAGCAGCTGGCCCACCAGCGCGGAGCGCACCTCCGCGAGGCGCGGCTGGCGCGCGAGCGTCTGGCGCCCGCCGTCGATCTGCGCCGTCAGGTTGGACAGCGCCAGCGGGCCCGGCGTGTACACCCGCCCGCGCGTGTCGACGCGGGACAGAGACCCGCTCGGCCAGCGCGCGTGCTCCCCGCTCGTGGTCAGCCGCAGCGCTCCGCCGAGCAGGAGGCCGATGACCCCCGCCACGGCCCAGAAGCCCAGCGCGCGGCGCACGAACAGGGCGCGCTCGTCCATCAGTTCGGCTCCGCCAAGAAGGGGAAGACGTCGGCCGAGTGCTCGCGCGCGTCGCCGGTGACCAGGTCGTCGACGCCCGTCAGCGTCCCCGCCGCGAGCACGGAGTAGCTGCGCTCGATCACGTCGTCGTTGGGCGTGCGACCACCGCAGCCGCCCATCCCGGCAGGCAGCGCGCCCACCACCTCGCCCTCGAGGCCCAGGTAGATTCCGCACGTGCCCGACGCGGAGTTCACGTACAAGCGGTCGTCCAGCAGCACCTCTGCCAGCGCGTCGTAGCGGTCGGCGCCGCTGTCCTCGGCCAGCAGCTGGTCCCCGCACACGCCGTTCAGCGCGTCGAGGATGCCGAGGCTCGTGGTGATCTCGTCCTCGAACGACGCCCACGTGGCGGGCCCCGCTTGGTTGTAGCGGTTGCGCGCCTCGTTCTTGTCCTCGAGCGAGCTGGCGAACGTGGCGACCAACGCCGTGCTCGTGGCCGGCCGGCCGGCGCGGTCGATCTGCGCGCCCAACGCCGGCGGCTCGTCGGGGCCGAGCGGTGCCGGGCCGCCAGCGCCGCTGTCGCCGCAGCCAGCGGCCACCATCATGGACGCGAGCCACCACGCGGGGTGGAGGAGCAAGGAGCGACGCGGACTCATGGGGCACCTACGAAGGAAGGGTTGGCGTGGGTGCTGGCCCAGACCGCCAGCAAGGGTCCGTTGACGTTCACCAGCGCGGGGTCCAGCTGCACCACCAGCGACAGCACGTTCGAGTCGGCGAAGGTGTCGCTCGCGGGCGCGCCGAGCGCGTTGCTCTGCAGCTGACCGACCAGGGCCGCCTGGGTGTCGGTGTCCAGCGTCGGGCAGCCGTCCACGAAGCTGAGCGACGGGGCGGCCTCGATCACCATGGCGACGGCTTGCTTGAAGCCATCGAACTCCATGAAGAAGGGGTCGTCGCGCCGGCCGGCGAACACCCGCAGGCGCCCCGACGACGAGGTGATGCCGGCGGGGTCGCTCGGATCACCCTCCACGTACTCGTCGCCCGCCCAGCACTCGATGCGGTCGGTGTCGTAGAACTGGCAGATCACGGTCGCTTCGTCCGACACGGCGCCGTACTCGGTGCCGCTCTCGATGTGGAAGGCGTACTGCACGGCCGGCGAGAAGGCCGACGTGGGGCCTGCCGAGTAGAAGACGTTGGCGATCAGGTTCAGGCGGCTCGCGTCCGCGCTCATCCACGCGAACACGTCGCTGATGTCGGCGGCAGGGTCGATCTGCGCGGAGGGGCCATCGATGTGGTCGGCGGCCGACGCCCCCGGTGGCCGAAGGGCGGCCGCGGCGGCGAAGGGCAAGAGCAGCGCACCGAGCCCCAGCACCCGCTGGGAGACTCTCGAGATCGTCATGGGCTTCCTGTCTGCGCCCAGGTCACGAGCGGGCGCGTCTCAGGAAGCTCTACGGGACTGCGCGGCTACTGGATCGCGCGTCGCTGGCGATTTGCAGCCCACGCACCTCGGCCCGCCACGCGCGCTTGTCCACCTTGCGCACGTCTTTCACCGGGTGCAGCCAGGAGACGTAGGTCAGGAGCTCGCGCAGCTCGTCGTCCTGCGCGTCCCCAGTGAACGGGCTCACCTGGATGACGTTGTCGCTGCTGAAGCACAGGCGGTGCGGCAGGTCGTCCACGAACACGATCTGCGATGGGTCGTAGCCCACCAGCTCGAGCTGCTGGATATCCTTCAACAGGTCGAAGCGCTGGGTGTCGGGGTGCGTGGCGATGGAGCAGTGCTCCCGCGACCAGATGAACTGGAAGCGCGAGACGTCGGTGAGCAGCGAGAGGATCTCGTCGGCGTAGCTGGCCGTAGAAGCTGTCCAGACACCCACGGAGAAGGACGAGAAGACGTCTTCGAGGAAGTCGCGGACGCCCGGCCGCTCGTAGACGTGATAGCCCAGCACCCGGTGGTCCGGGTCGCGCCCCAGGCGATCAGGGCTGGAGTGAACGAGGGTCTCGTCCAAGTCCAACACCAGAAGTTTTGCGGAAGGCTTCTCCACCTCGCCTCGAAGGCTAGCGGAGGTGGCCGCGCAAATCCACGTCCCCATTCTCGGACGAGAAAGCGGCGCTTCGCTCATGCGCGAAGAGCGAGCGCCGAGTATGCTGCGCGCCGTGCTCCAAGACCTCACGCGCCCTGCCCCTCGGCCCCGTCGGCGCAGGGGGCTGTGGCTCCTGGCTGCGCTCGCGCTGTGCTCGTCCACTGCGGGCTGCATCGCCGCGAACCCGTCGTTGAGCGGGGGCGCCACCACCCCCTCGCGGCGCGTGGACGTGGCGGCTGGCGGCGCAGCCCGACTGCCCACGGGACGCCTGCGTGACATCCCGGGCATGCAGGCCGACCAAGCCGTGCAGCGCTCGGCCCTCGGCGACGGCATCACGCCCATCGGCTTCGGGCGCTACGGCGTCAGCATCCACAGCGACATCGAGCTGGCCGTGCTCGGCGCGAGCGCACGGGTGGCCTATCGCCAGGAGTGGCTGATGGACGACGGCATCAACCGCTCGGTGTGGTTGATCAGCCCGTCGTTCATGCTGGGCAAGGCCTACGACCGCGCACCCGAGGCGGCCCGCGGAGGCGTGCGCAGCAGCTTCGAGATGCCGCTGCTCTACAGCGTGGACTACGGCGGGGTCTACGAGACGTGGATCGGCCCGCGCGTGGGCGTGGAGTACATCACGGGCGACTTCACCGTGGACACCGCGGTGGCCCGCATCAACGCCTCGGGCCTGCGCGCGGGGGCGGTGCTCGGCTTCGCGGCCGGCTTCCGGCGCATCCACGCCATGATCGAGCTGGGCGCCGCCTACGAGCACTGGTTCGTCCGCTCGGACGGCGAGCGTCGTCAGCGCGGTGGGGTGGTGCTGATCCCCGCGTTCGCCCTGCGCGTCCGCCTCTGAGGGCTCTCGGTCAGAGGCGGCTCCGTCGCTGCTAGCGCCGCTTCCGGAACAGGTCGCCCTGGGCGGGCAGTGGGCCGTGGGTCAGCGCGAGGATCTTCTTGGTGAGCTTGGCGACCCCCACGCTGCCGCCGCCCAGCTCTTGGTCGGGCCCGAGCGCGAGCAGGCGGGTGCTGCTCGCGACGGGTTCGCCGATGATACGTGCGTGGGTGGCGGTGAAGGCCACCACGCGGAGCCGGCGATGGCTGAGCACGTGCTGGATCTCACCCACCGGCTCGGGCTCCAGGCGGGCCGCGACACCCGCGGTCGCGAGCGCCGTGCGGGCGGCGGCGAGCTTGGCCTCGAGGTCCTCGCCCGGGTCGGCCCCCAGGTCGTCCTGGTCGAGCGGCGCCATGGGCAGGCCGAAGAGGCCGCCGAACAGCGCTTGGTCGCCGCGCAGCACCGCCACCTCGGCGCCGCGCGTGGCCACCACCGCCACCAGCGTGGCCTGTCGGGGCGGAGCCTTGCGCGGGATGAGCGGGAGTTCATGAACGATACCCTGCTCGCGAGCGACGCACACGCCGCGGGCCGGGCACTCGTCGCAGCGGGGGTTCTTCACGGTGCAGACCAGCGCCCCCAGCTCCATCATGGACTGGTTGAAGTCGCCTGGGCGCTCGCCGACCACCAGCCGTTGCGCCAGCTCCCACAGCCGCGCCTGCGTCACGCGCTCGGGCAGCGGCGTGGTAATGCCGAAGAGGCGCGTGAGGATGCGCGCCACGTTGCCGTCCACGATCGGCTCTTCGAGGCCGAAGCACACACTGCCGAGCGCCCCCGCCGTGTAGCGGCCCACCCCGGGGAGCGAGAGGCGCTGCTCGGGATCGCGTGGCACGGCGCCGCCGTAGCGCGCCACCACCTCGCGCACCCCCTGGTGCAGCATGCGGGCGCGACGGTAGTAGCCGAGCCCGCTCCACGCCGCGAGCACCTCGTCCTCGGTCGCGGCGGCCAGCGCGCCGAGGGACGGAAAGCGCTGCAGGAAGCGGTCGTAGTACGGCAGCACGGTGTCGACGCGCGTCTGCTGGAGCATCACCTCCGACACCCACACCGCGTAGGCGTCGTCCGCCCGCTCGCGCCACGGCAGCGGGCGCTTGGCCCGGTCGTACCAGCCGAGCAGCGCGGCACGCAGGGGCTCGATGTCGGGGCCGCTCACGCGCGAGAACGTGCAGGCTCGGCAGGAGTCGGTCAAGCTCCGCGGATGGTGCACTGGTCGACGCGACTCGCAGCGCTGGCGCTCGCCACCGGGCTGACCCTGGGGTGTGGTGACAGGGACGATGCCGCCTCCCCCACGGCGCCGGGTACGCCCGCGAACGCTACCCCAGCGGCCACGCCCTCGGCGCCGTCCTCCGCCAGCCAGGCGCCCCCCGAGCTGCAGCTGACGTGGCTCCCGGGTGGCGGACTGGCGCTCGAGAACACGGACGGGGCGCCGGTGTCCCTGGCCCGTCAGGTCACGCTCACCGCGGCCGAAGGCGCCGAGCCGCGGGCCTTGTCACTCGGTCTCGACTGCGCGGCCCCCTCCCCGGCGGCGGGGTGCATCACCTTGGTGCCGGGAGCTGGGCTGGCCATCGGGGGTTGGCCGGACGACCACGGGGCCTGTCGCTGCCCACCCTGCGTCGACCCGGCGCCCACCAGCTCGTTCGCGGTCCAGACCTGCGACCGCGGTCACACGGTCACGCACAGCCTGCCCGAGCGCTGACCGCCACGGGCCCCGAGCAACGGGCTAGGCCGAGCGCTGGTTCTCGCCGAGCTGCTCCTTCACGACGACCGTCGGATAGGGGCGCCCGCGACGGGCCAGCGGCAGCAGCGGCGCCGGTCCTGGGACCAGCAGCCGCCGGGCCACCAAGCGGGCGGCCACGGACAGCAAGCCCACCAGGGACAGGAGCGTGACGACCCAGGTCAGGCCCAGCAGCCATGTATCAGTGTGTGTACCAGGCATGTGCGTACCTCTGACCTACTGGCTAGTCCTCATAACGCATCGCGTCAAGACCATCCGCGAAAACGGTACGCGCTGGACCCCATGTCACCAAATCGTGTCATTTCCGCCTTGAAAAATCGCCAACGCGTATCTTGACGCGCCTGCTAACTGGGACTAGCTGGGTGAATAACGCACTGCGTCATACTCGCAACCGCGCACTCAGGAGCACCCCGTGCAGACCATCACGACTCAGATCAAGACCAGCGGCACGCGACTTCGCGATAGCGGCCATGCCTTCGCCACCACCACCTACACCGCCACCGGCGCGTTCGTGGACGCCACCCTCGAGGCCACCAAGCTGGCCTACGAGCAGATCCTCGCCACGCTGACCGAGGCCGGCTCGGAGCTCGCCACCGAGGCCAAGACCGCGGGCGCCGAGGCGGCGGCCGTGCTCAAGGTGGAGGCCGCATCGTGGAAGGAGTTCCTCGACCTGCCCACGCCCACGCTGACCCTCAGCGCCCCGGACATCCAGCTCCCGGACGCGGCCCAGCTCGCCACACAGCTGCGCGCGGCGCCCCGTCAGGTGGAGGGCCAGGTCCTGCGCGTGGTCCACAAGGCCATCGAGGACCTCGGAGAGCGCGTGGAGGCTCGCATCGAAGTGCTGGAGCAGGCCAACGTGGTCGCGCTGCCCGCCGCCAAGAAGGCCAAGGCCCAGAAGGGCGCGAAGGCCGCGAAGGCCATCAGCTCGCCCGTGCGTGGCTACGACGCGCTCACGGCGCGCGAGGCGGCCAACATGATCCAGGGCGCCACGCTCGCCAAGGTCGAGTCCATCCTCGAGTACGAGCGCGCCAACAAGGCCCGCGCCACGGTCGTTCGCGCGGCCGAGTCGCGTCTCGGCTGAGGCTCGGCTCGAGCTCGCTCGAACGTGCGGGCTTGAGCGCCGTCTCCCCGACCGCTACCGTCGGGCATGTCTCCGCGGCGTGCTCGTTCTCGGTTTGCGTTGCCCACGCTGCTCGTGGTCCTGGTGGTGTGCGCCTTCGCGGCGCCGCCACGGCCCGTGGTCGGGCAGCCGGCCGTCACCGCGTCGCCGCCATCGCCCGCATCAACCGAGGCGCAGGTTGGTCACTACGCCCACGCGGCCGTGGCCGCCGACCGCGAGCTGGCTTCCCGGGCGGCGCTGCAGGTGCTGCAAGCCGGGGGCAACGCAGCCGACGCGGCGGCGGCCGCCATGCTCGCCCTCGGCGTGGTCAACCAATCGAGCAGCGGGTTCGGCGGGGGCGGCTTCGCGCTGTACTACGACAACTCGCCCTCCCCGCGCGAGCCTGGCCCGAGCGACGCGGTGGACCGTCGCGGCCCGCCGCTCGACGGTCCACTCGGCAGGCTGACCTTCATCGACTTCCGTGAGCAGGCGCCGGGCGCGTCCACGGAGGACATGTTCGTGGACGCCCCGCCCGGGGGCACCGGCCCCATCTCTGGCGCGTCGCAGCTGGGGGGCCTAGCCAGCGGCGTACCCGGGGAGCCCGCCGGCGTGGCCACGTTGGTGTCGCGCTTCGGCCGTCTCAGCCTGGCGCAGGTCGCCGCGCCCGCCATCGCGCTCGCCACCGACGGATTCCCCATCGATGCACGGCTGCTGGAGACGCTCACCAGCTTTCGTGACCAGCTGATGCTGGACCCCATCCTGCGCCGCTGGTTCGGCCCCACGGGCACCCTGCAGCTGGGCGACATCCTGCGGCAGCCCGAGCTGGCGGCCACCCTGCGGACCTTCGCGCGCAGCGGTCCCGGCGCGGTCTACGGTGGCCCCATCGGCCGCGCCATCGTGACGGCCAACCGGGCCCGCGGCGGCAACATGACGCTCGACGACCTGCGCGCCTACCGCGTGGTCCTGCGCACGCCGGTGTCGGCCTCGGCGCTCGGCCACACGTGGGTCACGGCGCCTCCGCCCAGCGCCGGCGGGGTGACCATGCTCCAGAGCCTGCGCCTCCTGTCCGCGCTGCGGCCCGTGTTCATCCACGGTCCGGACGGCTTGCGCCACGCGCTGATCGAGAGCTGGAAGGGGCCGTTCATCGACCGCCAGCGCTACTTCGGCGACCCGGACCACGTGCCGGTGCCGCTCGCGGCGCTGCTCGACCCCACGCGGGACAGCACGCGCGCGCGGCGCTTCCACCCGCTGCTGGCGCTCTCCGCAGACACCTACGACCTCCCGCTCGAGCCGGTCGCCGACGACATCGAGCAGCCCGAGAACGCCGGCACCAGCCACTTCTGCGTGGTGGACGCCGAAGGCAGCGTGGCGGCCGTGACCACCACCGTGAACCTCCCGTTCGGGGCGCGCTACAGCGCCGGCGGCTTCGTGCTGAACGACCAGATGGACGACTTCGCCCGCGCGGTGGGGGAGCGCAACGCGTACGGCCTGATCGGCGGCGAGCGCAACCTGCCCGGCCCGGGTCGGCGGCCCGTGTCGACCATGTCGCCCACCCTCGTGCTCGACGCGGAGGGCCGCCCGGTGCTGTGCATCGGCGCGTCGGGGGGCAGCCGCATCGTGACCGCCGTGGAGCAGGTCGCGCTGAACGTCCTGCAGCTGGGCATGGACGTGGGCGCCGCGGTCTCGGCGCCGCGTGTGCATCACCAGGCCGACCCCAACGTGTTCAACAGCGAGACCTTCGCGCCCCTGCCGGCCGCTGCGCTCCAGGCGCTGCTCGCGCGCGGCCACCGGCACTCCACCATCCGCAACGTCGCGATCGTGCAGGCCATCCACATCCAGTACGCCGGCACGGCGCGGCAGCTGCACGCCGCGTCCGACGCTCGCAAGGGCGGAGTGCCCGCGGGCTACTGAACCAGCAGACGGGCCGTCACCGGAAGCGGTGGTCGGCGCGGGGCGGCCGTCGGCGAGCTCCGCCTCGGGACACGGGGATGGGCTGCGGCTCGGGCTCGATCAAGCTGCCGAGCGCCTCGACGATGGCGTCCACCCCCTGCTCGAAGGCCTCCTTCACCCTGGATCCCAGGCTCTGCTGCGGTTTTTCGGCGGCTTGAGGCTGAGAAGAGGTGGGAGGGCGGCGTTCAGGCAAGACACACTCATCATGCGAATGGGGCCGGGCATGTCAATGGGCTGTGCAGATCTTTCACCAAGCCCATCGTGCAAAAGTGCAATGACACGTTGCAAACGTGACGCGACCGTTGCGAACGGAACGCCTCGGGCACCCCCGATCGCCGACGATCCGGTGATCCCAACCGTTGGCACGGACCTAGCATTACGCGGCCCCGAAGTGGCGGAACGGTAAGCGTCGTTCTCGACGGACCACGCGGCACCTCGCCACTTCCACAATCACCAGCCGCCCTGGCAACAGGGCGGCTTTTTCTTTGCGCCCCTACAGTCGCCTCCCACTGCGGGGCGTTACGGAGCCGCGCCCGCCGCCGTCCCGGCCACCATCCCCATGAACGACGCGATGACGATCGCGTAGATGGCGAGCGTGCCCGTCAGGAACAGCAGGCGCCACACCGCGACCGCCGCGAGGCCCGCCAGGGTGCTGGTCTGGTGCGCCGCGCACATGGCACGGGCCTCGAGCCAGATCACCGCGAACGGGGCGATCAGCAGGCCCACGCACGGGACCGCCATCCACATGTGGCCCGCGTTGGCGTAGCCGATGCCGCGCAACGTGGCCTCCCAGCTGCCGCGCGCCTGCTTCATGAGCATGAGCGAGAGGTGTGCCCCCGCCATGGCGAAGGCGATGCCGAACACGGCCAGCACCGGAGCCTGGATGGCGCTGAGGGGCACCATCAGGCAGCCCAGCGCGCCCATGAAGACGCCGAGGCCCGCGCCGACGGCTTGCTCACCGCCCGCTCCGGCGCCGAGCCCGACCACCGCGCCCATGATGGCGTACAGCAGGCCGAACTGCGCGGTGAAGAGCATCGTGGCCACGGTGTAGACGACCACCCCGTAGAAGGGGCCACCGGTCAGCGTCTCGACCGCGGGGCGCGCGAAGAACTCTTGCGGGCTGAAGCACACCTCGCGCGTGGTGTCCCAGAAGCCCTTCCACACGCCGAGGGTGTCGCGGCGCTCCCATGGCACGGCGTTCACCCCGCGGGCGGCGCACGAGCGGCACATGGGCATGGGCAGCAGGGAGTCGAGGCAGGCCTCGCAGCCGAACGTGCCGCAGCGGCTGCAGGTGAAGGTGGCCGGCACCTCTTGGTGCACGCCGCAGGCATTCCAGAGTGTGCTTGGCCCCGTGGGCAGGGTGTCCGAGTTGCCTTGCGTGTCCGTGCTGCTCGCCGGGAGCTCGTCCATGCGGCTAGAACTTCCCGGTCACCGAGAGGAACGTCATCTTGTCGTTGGTCTCGCGCAGGCGCGCGGAGAGCGTCTTCACGAAGTTCCAGAGGATCTCGTAGGCCAGCTCCTTGTGCAGGAACAGCAGGTCCTCGAGCGCGTCCTTCGAGATCACGAGCAGGCGGCAGGCCTCGTGCACACGCGCGTCGGCGCTGCGCGGCACGGCGTCGATCAGCGCCATCTCACCGAAGGCGTCGCCCTCTTTCAACACGGCCAGCGCTTCCTCGCCCATGCCGCTGACCTCGCGCGAGATGCGCACCTTGCCCTCGAGGATCAGGTAGAGCGAGCCACCCGTCTCACCTTCCTTGAAGATGACCTGCCCCATCTTGTAGGACTCTTCCTGCGCGATGGCGGCGATGCGCGCGAGCCCACGCTCGGCGATGCCATCGAAGAGGTGGATCTTCGCGAGCGCGCGCAGCACGGAGTCGGCCTCGGGGGGGGCCGCCGTGGCAGCGGTCGTGTCGGCCTCGGGTGTCATGACGAAGGACGCTACCAAATTTTCCCTGGCGGGATCGAGTTTGGCGCGCGTCAGCGGCGCGTCGGCTCAGAAGCCGTTGAGCGTGTCCGTCACCGCGAGCACGTCACCGATCTCGTAGAAGTCCACGGTGATGAAGTTGGCAAAGTCGTCGCTCTCGGTCTGACAGGTCTCTACGCGGGTGAGGAAGCTCGGGTTGTGGTTGACCATCTCCGCGAGCTCCATGCTGGCGAAGGGGGCCGTCAGGAAGTGGTTGAAGATGAAGAGCGCGTTGTCCGTGTCGCCGCGGTTGGGGGCGCAGCTGAAGTCCTCGGGCGTCTCGGCCGAGTAGTGGGTCTCCCAGGCGTGCTCCCAAACGTCCATGTACCAGTCGTAGGTGCCGCCGCCCTCGTCCGTGAAGACCACCACGCGGGTGTCGTTCTCCACCAGCTCACCGAGGGTGGGCCACGGCTCGCCCGCGGTGTGGGCATACACGCGGTCCAGCAGGCCGCTCGCCTCGAAGCTTCCGCGCGTGTCCTCGGCGCTGATGTAGGACTCGAAGATGATGGTGATGACCGCGCCCGGGTTGCGGTCGAGGAAGTCGTTCAGCTCCGTCAGGCCGTCCGTCAGCAGGCGCCGACCGAAGACGCAGGCGCCGTGGCAGAGCGTGGGCTGGTTGTTGAAGCGGCTGTCGTAGTAGGTGTCCAGCATGAAGCCACGGATGCCGTCCCGCAGCTGCTGGGTGAGGCCATTCGTGTGGTTGGGCGGCGAGAAGCCGTCCGCCGTGTTGGCGTGCGCGTTGTGCGCCGTGGCGTAGGCCACCTCGTCGTAACGGCGCTCGCACAGCTCCATGTGGTTGTTGCAGCCGGTGTCCACCGGGCCGGCGTCCACCTCGGCATCCACGTCGGCGTCTTCCAAGGGGCCGAGGTCCACCCCGCCGTCGTCGTCGGGGTCGTTGCTGCTCCCGCCGCAGGAGACGGTGCCGCTGACGGCGAGTGACGAGAGCAACAGGGCCATGGCGAAGTGAACGGGGCGTGACATGGGCGCACTCTACCAGCCCGGCCCCCGAACTGCCGGGCCGCGAACCACGTGGTGCATTTTCGACGACCGAGGCGCGGGCTTTTGGTTTACGCTTCCGCCCCTATGAGCACCGAACCGCTGCAGTTCCTCCGCACCACCGGCCCCGCCCTCTTCAAGAAGGGCATCGACGCCCTCGCCGAAAAGGCCGCCTCCGGCGACGCGCGCGCGACCAAGACCCTCGAGGGCATCCGCTCGGTGACCGGCGCGGCGTATTTCGTGGTGGACGGCGCGGGCGAGGTCTACCTGGCGTCCAAGGCGGGCGAGGTCAGCGTCAGCGACACCGCGCCGGCGGGCTTCCCCATCAAGTTCGCGGTGGGCTTCCCCGCCGAGGCCGCCGAGATGGTGCTCGGTGAAGTGGCCGCCGAGGGCGCCATCGACGACCCGCGCGTGGCCCTGGGCGTGGCCCAGATCCCCAACCCCGACCTCGACCAGATGCTCGCGGGCAAGACGCTCACCTGCCACCTGATCCTCGAGGACGTGCCCGACCTCGGCAACGTCACCGTGCGCATCGGGATGAACGTGGACGAGCCGCCGGCCAAGCCCGGCTTCACGGCCACGCTCAAGTACAGCGACCTCGAGGACCTGCGCGAGGGCGAGATCAACGCCCAGCAGCTCTTCATGGGCGGCAAGCTGCGCATGGCCGGTGACTACTCGGTGGCCTTGCAGGTGGGCATGGGCATGATGGCCAAGGCGCAGCAGCGCTGAGGCCAACGGGCACCTTTCGGTGCCCGCATGCTGACGAGCGCCGACAGGTGCCCGCATGCTGACGGGTGCCGAGCGGCGCCCGTCACGGCTCATCCATCATCGAGGCCGAGAGAGCGCGTCTGCGGATGCGCTCTCTCGTGTATCGTCTCGCGGTGTCCGAGCCGAACCCCACGCTGCGGAGCGTTCCTCCGAAGGCGAGTCCGTCCGAGCCCGCTCCTCCACGACAGGGGCTCCCGAGCGAGGCGCCTAGCGCATCCTCCATGTCGTCGAGCGACGGCGCGGGCACCGGGGTGCTCGACGCGCTGCTCAACGTGGCGGCGCAGAACGAGTTCCAGCGCATCCGGCGGCAGACCGCCATCGCCTACACCATCGCAGCGACGGGGGTGCCGCTCTACAGCGGGCTCGACGTGCTGTTCGGGATGGTGGACCCCCACTGGCACCTGCCGACCACGCTGGCCATGCGCTTCTCGGTGGCGTTCGTGCTGGCCGTGGGCGCGCTGCGGCTCTGGCGCAAGGCCACCACGGTGCGCGAGGTGGACTTCTGGATCGTCAGCGCCCCGGTGACGCTCACGGGCGGAAACGCCTGCCTGATGATGGTGACGGGCATGATCGAGAGCCCGTACGCGAGCGGCCTCTTGCTGGTGGCGTGCGGCTATGCGTTCGTGCCGCAGCACTACCGGCGCGCCATCGGCACGGGCATCTTCGCCACGCTCATCTTCCCGGCGCTGTATCTGGGCTGGGCTTTCACGGGCGGCGCGGAAGGTATGCTGGCGCCGCTCGCGCTCGCGCGCCTCGGCACGCTGGTGACCATCCACGGCACCACGGTGGCGGTCTTGATCGGCGCGGCGCACGTGCTCTGGGCCCTGCGCCAGGAGATGGTCGTGGCGCGCACCATGGGCCGCAACACGGTGCGCCGGCGCATCGGCCGGGGGGGCATGGGCGAGGTGTGGGCCGCCTGGGACGAGACGCTCAAGCGCGAGGTGGCGCTCAAGCTGCTGCGCACCGACCGGCAGGACGCCGTGGCCGTGGCGCGCTTCGAGCTGGAGGTGCGCGCGACCACGCAGCTGACGCACCCCAACACCGTGCGCGTGTTCGACTTCGGCGCCACCGAGGACGGCGTGTCCTACTACGCCATGGAGATGCTGGAGGGCGAGCCGCTCTCGGAGCTGCTCAAGCGCGAGGGCGACCTGCCGGCGGCGCGCGCGGTGTGGATCGCCACCCAGGTGGCGCGCGCCCTGGCCGATGCGCACGCGCGCGGCATCGTGCACCGCGACATCAAGCCCGAGAACATCTTCATCACACGCGCCGGCTACGAACCCGACCACGCGAAGGTGCTGGACTTCGGCATCGCGCGCCTGAGCAGCGCCGCAGGGGAGCTCACGCAGGACGGCATCGTGGGCACACCGCAGTACCTGGCGCCAGAGCTGCTGCTGGGTGAGAAGGCCGGCCCCGCCGTGGATGTCTACGGCCTCGGCGTGGTGCTGTTCCAGATGCTCACCGGAGCGCTGCCGTTCGCCGCCGAGGACGGCCGGGCCCTGCTGCTGGCGCGCCTGGCCATCGAGCCGCGGGGTGTGCGGGAGCTCGCGCCCGAGGTCCCCGAAGCGCTGGCCGACGTGGTGCGCCACGCGCTCGCGCGGCAGCCGGCCGAACGCTTGCCGGATGGGCGCGCGCTGGCCGAGGCACTCACGGCCACAGGACTGATCGACGGCTATCAACCGAGTCGGGGCGCCGTGGTCCGGTTCGCGGGCCACGCGGGCGGCTTCGACAGCGACCCCACCGCCGAGACCCGCGAGGCCCTGCCGAACCCCGCGCTGATCGACACGCAGCGCTAGGTCCAAAGGCGACCAGGCACTTCGTGGTCGTGGTCGTGGGCGTGCCCTTGTTTTCAGGCCGTTCAGCGCGCCACGCCTCGGCGCTTCGCCATCCAAGCCCTCGCGGCTCAGTACCGGACGCGCAGCTTGATCTTGAGGAAGTCCGCGATCTGCTGCGCGATGGCGCGCGGGATGCGGTAGAGGCGCGCTTCCACCACGCCACGGGCGCGAGCGTGCGGTTCGCCCTTGAGGGCCGGCAGCACGATGCGGCTCCAGCGCAGCAGTGTCTTGCCGTCGGCCTTCTCGAGCGCCGTCGTGAGCGAGGGCTCGAGGCGCTTCTGGTAGGCGACCGACGCGGTGCACAGCGCAGCGAAGGTGCGCACGAGGCCGTCGCGACCGTCCAGAATGGCCGGCTCGTAGGAGTTCTTCAGCAGCTCGAGGTGACGCGCCACCTTGGCGGGCGCGATGCGCGCGATGGCGGGCAGGGCGTCGGCGGAGGTCTGGACCACGCGCTTGTGCTTGGAGGTCAGGCCGCGGGCGAACTTCTCGGCGAGGCCCACCACCAGCTCGGGCTTGTGGTCCACCAGCTCGTGCAGCAGCCGCGCGGCGGACACGGCGGACGTGGCGCTGTTGCCCAGCATGAGCGCACCCTGCTCCTGCACGAGCGGCAGCGGGGCATCGGCGGCGATGAGCGCGGCGGCCTGGCTCGAGAGCGGGCGCAGCGGCGCCTTGGGGGGCTCGTAGGCCTTGAGCGGACCGTCTGGCTTGTCGCGCCCGAGGTCGTCGGGCTCGTCTGCACCGAGGTCGTCGAGGTCGAGGTCGTCTTCGGGGTCGTCCATGCCCAGCGCGAGCGAGTCGTCGAGGGCGGGCTTCTTGGCGGGGGCCGCCGGCTTGGGCGCCGCGGGCTTGGGGACCGCGGGCTTCGCGGGCGTGGGCTTCACGGACGCGGGCTTCACGGACGCGGCCGCGGGCTTCGCGGCGGGCGCGAGCTTGCTGTCCGCAGCCTTCTTGAGCGCGGGCTGCGCGGGCGCGGGCTTCGCAGCCACAGGCTTCGGCGCGGGCTTCACGGGCGCGGGCTTCGCGGACGCGGGCTTCGCGGGCGTAGGTTTCGCGGCGGGCGCGGGCTTTCCGGGCTTCGCGGCGGGCGCGGCCTTCGCCTTGCTGGGCACGGACTTCGCCGCGGGCTTCGCCTTGCCGGCCGCAGGCTTGGCGGCAGCCGCCTTCCGCGTGGACGAGGCTGAGGCCGGACCGCTGGACGCTTTCTTCGAAGAGGCCTTGCTCGCGGTCGCCTTACTCTTGGTCGCCATTCATTTCCTCCGGCTTCCTCCGGGGGTTGCCGCGCGTATCATAGGCCAATCGGATTCGGGAGCGCACTACAATTGCGGGCTCCCGGGCCATCTGGCGGGCGCTATACCACGCTCGCCGCGTCGAGGGCGCGGGCCAGCCGCGGGAGGCTCGTCGCGTAGCGATGCGAGGTGCCGCGGTGACCGCCCGGGAACTCCTCGAGATGCACGTTGGCGCCCGCCGCCTGGGCCGCCGCATGGAGCGCTCGAGCGGCGAACTGCAGGCCGTGCTCGTCGCTCTGGCCAGCGTCGAGGTACAGCAGGGAGAGCCCACGGAGCGCGGCCGCGGCCTCGGGAGCCTGCATGCGGGTGAGCGGATCCTCGGCCAGCCAGCGCTCGAACACCGCGGCGTCGGGGAGCGCCGTGGCCGCGTGGAACGGCAGCGCCACGTGCGGGAAGGGGCCGGCCGGCTCGGGGGAGTAGGCCGCCGAGGCCGCCAGCACGAAGGCCGCGTCGAACTCGGGCGCGTTGCGTGGCCCACCCTGGGACAGACGCTCGGCAAACGCCGCGAGGCCCCCCGCGCGCTCGAAGCCGATGGCCGCCGACGTGAACATGGGCCGCATGCTGACCTCGAAGGCGGCGTCTCCGGCGTGGCTCGCCACGGCCGAGATCAGCTCCGGCCGGTCGAGGGCCAGACGCAGCGCCCCGAAGCCCCCGCTGCTGCGTCCCGCGGCCGCCCGCGCCTCGCGCGTGGGGATTGTCGGGAAGTGCTGGTCCACCTGCGGGATCACCTCGTCGGCCAGGTAGGTCTGGTAGCGGCCGGTGCCCACCGAGTCGATGAACTGGCTGCCGCCCCAGCGGGTCATGCAGTCGGGCAGCACCAAGATGGCGGGCGGGCTCTCACCGCGCGCCACCTGCTGGTCGAAGCACTCCACCGTGTTCGGCTCCCACGGGCTGTAGGAGAGGATGCTCAGGTGGTTGCTGCCGTAGCCCGGCAGCAGGAGGATCACGGGGAAGCGCCTCCCGCTCGGGGCCGCCTCCGGCACGTAGACGTAGACGTCGCGCTCGTGAGGGTCGCCCAGCGGGTTGCCCAGCAAGCAGCGGCTGGCGAAGCGCTTCCGTTCGATGCGTCCGTACATCGCGCGAGCATAGCTCACGGAGCGTCACAGGTCGGCGCAGCAGCGGAAGCCCGTGGAGTAGTCCGAGTGCGCGGTGTCGTGCGCCGTGGTGGCGTACAGGCAGCCGTTGCCGTTGATGCTGGTGTCGGCGAAGAAGCCGCCGCGGAAGGTGCCCGCGGGGTCCGAGGTCCACTCGTGCAGGTTGCCCATCATGTCGTACGCGCCGTGGTCGCTGACGCAGCCCGCGTTGCTGCCGGTGGGGTCCAGCGAGTTGGGGATCTGCGCGATGCAGGGGTTGTCCAACATGGACCAGATCCAGCTGGCGCTGGTGCCGAAGTACTCCACCGCCGGGTGCGTGGCGCGCGCGTCGTTGCACACCCCGGGCTGGCGTGTGTCGCCGTACGGATAGACGTGGGTGTCGGGCCCACGGCAGGCGCTCAGCCACTCGCTGTTGGTGCACAGCCGCTTGCCCGCGCCGGCGCACGCGTTGGCCGCCTGGATGCCGGAGATCTGACCCTGCGGGATGGCGCCCGCCACCGAGTAGGCGACCAGCGTCTGACCTCCCGAGAGCGCCGGCGGATGGTGGAAGGGCGACCAGTCCTCGGGCAGCGCGCTGCCACCGCGGTCGATGCGCACGAAGGCCTCGTAGGTGTCCACGCAGAAGCCGGTGCCCACGGGCCGCATTCCGGCAGGACAGCCGCCGATACCGGGTGCCTCTTCCAGACCCGCGTTGGGCGTGGGCACGTCGTCCGGGTCGCACACGCCACCCATGCCCTGGTCGGTGCCCACGCCGGCGTCCGTGGCCATCACCGCGGGGTGGCAGCAGCGCACGTCCACCGGGCCGGGACAGAAGCCGGCCGTGCTCACGAGCGTGCACTCCGACACGAGCTCGCAGGTGCCGGACACGCCCTGCACGGAGCAGGGCACGCCGATGACGCCGCCCAGGTCGAGCGGGTCGCCACCATCCCAGCCGCCGTCCGAGCCACCATCGGAGCCGCCGTCGTCCGGGCCGCCCTGGTCACCGCCGCCGTCCGCGCGCGTGCCGTGGTCCGTGCCTTGCGCCGCGCCATCCGTACCCTGCTCGGCGCCACCGTCGAGCTCGCCGCCCGCGGAGTCGCACGCCGGGAGCAGGAGCAAGAGGGACGCGAGCACGAAGCGGGTCACGGGCCGCAGGATAGCATCCGCAGCCGCTATCCGTTCAGGCGGACCACCAGCAAGTTGCCCGCGATGTAGAGCAGCCCGAGGCCCACGAAGGCGTACCAGTCGAGCTTCCGTGAGGCGTCCTCGCGACCCGCGTACACCAGGCGGATGGAGGCGATGCTGATGAACACCGCCAAGAAGATGGTGCCCACGCCGAGGAAGTTCATCTGCTCGGCCATGGTGATGGCCTCGGTCTCGGGCAGGATCTCGCCGAGCACGTAGGTGTTGGCCATGGCCGCGAAGATGGAGCCCACGCTCAGGCCGAAGCGCGCGTCGAGGTCCGTGACGTGCACGCGCAGCGCGAGCAGCCCGAGCAGCACCGAGAGGAACGTCACCCAGAAGAGCTTGAGCAGCGGCGTGCCGCCTTCGCCGCGGCGCAGCTCGATGCGCTGCTGGAAGCGTGAGAAGGGAGCGTTGGTGTCCGTGCCGATCGAGAGGAACCCGTAGTTGGTGTTGTAGACGTGGTTCGCGGCGGTGGTCGCGCCGAGGCTCACGCCCCAGCCGGCGACGTGCACGCCGGGGTCCAGCTGCGAGTACGTGGTGTCGGGGCGATAGACCTGCAGGTGCGCCTCGTGCTCCACGTCCTCGATGTCGATGTGCAGCGAGTGGTTGTCGTACGGGAAGTGGTCCACGTCGAACACGTGGTACATGCGCGCCACGATCCGCACCGAGGTGTACTTGTGGTCGAGGTCGTCCGTGACGTCGCTGTCGATGCGGTTCTGGATCTCGCCGTTCACCAGCTCGAACGTCTGCGCCGGATTGAGCGCCGGGTCTCTCCAGCGG
>CAZEAA010000048.1:4011-24087 GCA_964510015.1 uncultured Sandaracinaceae bacterium | reverse complement strand
CGGCGAGGAGGAGCAACGCCGCCCGCGCCCCTTCAGACAAGCCAGGACTTCCGCCGAGTTTGCATCACGCTCTAGGTCCGAGAGGGGGTGGCGCGAGGGGGCCTGAGGGCCTGGGCCGCGCCGTGCCGGTGCTTGCCTGACGGCACCTTCCGCGTCATACGACGCACCGAAGTGGGTTGTTGAACGCCTTCCCCCCCCACGATATGCCGCGCCACCTCCGCAACAGGACCAATTCGTGCTGAACGGGATCGCCAATCTGGTGACCACCCGGCGCGCGCTCGTCCTGTCGGTGCTCCTCTCGGCGGCCGTCGGCCTCGGGCTGCAGATCCCCAACCTCCAAGCGGATCCGGCGCCAGAGAACCTCATCTCGTCCTACGAGCGCGATGGCGAAGACGTGGGCGGGGCGTTCGAGAGCGCGTTCGGCTCGCGTGACCGGGTCATCGCGCTCCTGGTCCAGACCGACGACGTGCTCACCCCCGGCGTGCTGGGCTACCTGCACGGGCTGACGCTCTCCTTCCGCGACCAGCCCTGGGTGGACACGGCGGAGAGCATCACCACGCTGCCCCTGCCGCGTCGGGTGCGCGGAGCCACGGCGGAGCCGACCGGCGAGTCGCTCGACGACCTGCTCGGCGACGAAGAGGAGCCCCTGCCCGAAGGCGAGTCCCTGGACGACCTGCTCGGCGAAGAGACCGGTGATGGCAGCGGCACCGGCACGGACGGCGAGCCCGCCGCGGCCGAGGGAGAGTGGAGCGACGACGACTACGACCAGGCGCAGGTCGACGCGCTGCTGGACCTCTTCGACAGCTACCCCGAGTACTTCGAAGGCGGCCTCGCGCGGGTCGGCCCGGCCCTCTCCACCGAGCTGCGCGTCACGCCCGTGATCACGGGCGCCCCGGTGACCGACGAGCAGGCGAACGAGGTCGCGCTGGCCCTGTCCCAGTCGCCGCTGCTGACCGGACGCCTCATCAGCGCGGACCACACCGTGGCGGTGGTGGCCATCAAGCTGAAGGACATGAACGCCCGCGACGCCCAGCGCGCGGTGGAGTCCATGCGTCAGCACTTGAGCGACCACCCTCCGCCGGCCGAGGTGTCCGTCCACATCGGCGGCCTGCCGTACGTGCGCGCCACGATGGTGGAGAAGATGCGGAACGATCAGATGATGCTGATCCCCATCACGCTGCTCGTCTGCGCGCTGCTGCTGTATCTGTGCTTCCGCTGGCTGCCCGGTGTGCTCCTGCCGCTCGGCGCCGTGTCGATGACCACGGTCATGGTGCTGGGCGGCATGTCCGTCGCGAACGAGCCCATGAACGTGATCAACAACATCATCCCGGTGTTGCTGATCATCGTTGGCATCAGCGACTCGATTCACATGCTGAGTCGCTATCGGGAGGAGCTGAGTCGTACGGACGACCGCGACGAGGCAGGCCGCAAGACCATCCACGCCATCGCCGCGGCCTGCGCGCTGACGTCCTCCACCACCGCAGCGGGCCTGGCGTCGCTGGTGGTGTCGCAGACCGTGATGCTCCGGACGTTCGGCATCGTCGCCGCCGTGGGCGTGATGTTGGCCTACCTGGTCACCGTGTTCTTCGTGCCGACGGTCATGACCTGGGTGAAGCCGCCCAGCCGTGAGTCGAAGGAGTGGGGGGCGTGGCTCGAGGGCAGCATCCTGGTGATGACGGCGCACATCTTGAAGCGCCCGAAGCGCACGCTGTTCGCGTCCGGGTTGGTCCTCGCGGGACTGACGGCCTTGTCGCTGGGTGTCGAGGTGGACCACGCGCTGCTCGATCAGTTCGACGAGGATGACGACGTCTACATCACGACGCGCCTGCTCGAGGACAAGCTCGACGGCGTCCGGCCCCTCGAGGTGGTGCTTCAGTCGAACGATGCCACGACGTTCTTCGACCCCGCGAACCTGGCGCGCATCGATCAGCTCCAGGCGTGGGCTGCCGAGCGCCCCGAGGTCATCACGAGCCTCGGCCACGGTGACGTCCTGCGCTCGAGCCTTTCGCTGCTCGCCGGCAACGAAGCCATCCGCAACGAGCCCTTTCCGGACGCTCGTGCCGTGCAGGCGGTGCGCACCATCCTGTCGAAGCGCGAGGACAACCCGCTCGACAGCTGGGTGGCCAACGACGGACGCATGGTGCGACTCCAGATCATGGTCCGTGACGTGGGCGCCCAGCGCACCATGGACTTGATCGACGAGCTCGAGGTCGAGATGGCGGGGCTGTTCGCGCCGGCGAGCGGCGTCCGTTTCGGGTTCACGGGCGAGGCCCACGACGGCTCGCGCGGACAGCGCGCGGTGGTGACGGACCTCGGCTCCAGCCTCGCGATGGCGGTCTTCACCATCTTCATTCAGCTGGCCATCTTGTTCCGCAGCGTCCGGCTCGGCCTGCTGAGCATCCCGCCCAATCTGGTGCCCTTGATCGGCACGCTGGCCTACATGGTGTTTCGCGGGATCCCGCTCAACGCGGCTACGGTCATCATCTTCAGCATCAGCTTGGGCCTCGGGGTGGACGGCTCCATCCACTTCCTGGCGAGGTTCCGCGAGGAGACGGGGCGCGGCCTTCGGAGCAACGCGGCGCTCGTTCGGGCGTCGATGGGCACCGGTCGCGCCATCATCGTCAGCTGTCTCACGCTCATGGCGGGGTTCTCCATCCTGCTGCTGAGCTCGTTCGTTCCCGTGCGGCACTTCGGCGAGCTGATCGCCGTCACGGTCGCGCTCAGCCTGCTCGCCACGCTCGTGGTGCAGCCGGCCCTTCTGTCGGTCGCCGGGCTCAGCCGGTCGGTCCGAGCAGCTCATCGTGAAGAAGACGCACGCATCGTGGCCGCCGTCAGGCAAAGCCGCGAAGCCGGCGCGGGGAATGCCCCCCAACAGGTTGTCGAGTAGTCGCCCAGCCGTAGTGAACCCAAGAGCCTAGGCAGGCTCGGACGCCAAACGGCCGGCGGGACAGGATCTATCCATGAAGAAGCGAGGTGACGTGTGATCGTCGGAGTACCCACAGAAACCTACCCGGGTGAGCAGCGAGTGGCCATGGTGCCGGCGAACGTGCCGGCGCTCGCCAAGCAGTCCATCCAGGTGATCGTGCAGCGCGGTGCGGGGCAGCTCGCGGGCTACACGGACCAGGCCTTCGTGGACAAGGGCGCCACGATCGTGGACACGCGCGAGGAGGTCTTCGCGAAGGCCGACCTCGTGGCGATGGTCCGCGGTGGCGGAGCGAACCCGAACGGGGACGCCGACGTGGCGCTGCTGCGTGAAGGGCAGGCGTTCGTCGCGCTGCTCGACCCGCTCGTGAAGCCCGAGGCCGCCGAGAAGATCGCGAGCCGCAAGGTCGACGCGTGGAGCATGGAGCTCATCCCCCGTACCACGCGTGCGCAGTCGATGGACGTGCTGTCGTCCATGGCGAACCTCGCGGGCTACAAGGCCGTGCTCATGGCGGCCAACCAGGCGCCGCGCATCTTCCCGATGATGACCACCGCGGCCGGCACCATCACGCCCGCCAAGATCCTCGTGCTGGGCGTGGGCGTCGCGGGTCTGCAGGCCATCGCGACGGCCAAGCGCCTCGGCGGCATCGTCGAGGCCTACGACATCCGCCCCGAAGTGCGCGAGCAGGTCCAGAGCGTCGGTGGCAAGTTCATCGACCTCGGCCTCGACACCGAGGGCTCGTCCGACAAGGGTGGCTACGCCAAGGCCCAGACCGACGAGTTCATCGCGCGTCAGCAGGCGGCGCTCGCCGAGTTCGTGCGCGCCTCCGACATCGTGATCACCACGGCCCAGGTGCCGGGTCGTCGCGCCCCCATGCTGCTCACCGCGGCGATGCAGAAGGGCATGAAGCCCGGCTCCATCGTGGTGGACCTGGCGGCCGAGTCCGGCGGCAACTGCGAGCTCACCAAGGCGGGCGAGACCTACGTGGTGGACGGCGTGACCATGATCGGTCCCGTCAACCTCGCGTCCACCATGGCGTTCCACGCGAGCCAGCTCTACAGCAAGAACGTCACCAACCTCGTCCAGTACATCGCCTCCAAGGAGGGCGCTTACGCCCCGAAGGACGACGAGGAGATCGTGCGCGAGACGCGCATCTGTCGCGGCGGCGAGATCACCCACGCACGCGTGAAGGCCGCGCTCGACGCGCGCAAGGCAGGAGGCTGACATGGATCTACTGACACACATCGACGGGCTCTACGTCTTCTTCCTGGCCGCGGTTGTCGGCTATCACATCATCCACCGCGTCCCGCCGCTCCTGCACACGCCGCTGATGTCGGCCACCAACGCCATCTCCGCCATCGCGGTGGTCGGCGCCGTGCTCGTCGCCGGCGGTGCGCACAGCATGGTTTCCACCGTGCTCGGCACCATCGCGGTGGCCTCGGCCGTCACGAACATCGTGGGTGGCTTCCTCATCACGGACCGCATGCTGCGCATGTTCAAGGTCGACAAGAAGGACGGCAAGCCGTGACCACCGAAGTCCACACCGTTGCCGCGACGGGGAACCTCCCCGTCGTCATCGAGCTCACCTACCTCGCCGCGGCCGCGCTCTTCGTGTTCGGCCTCAAGGCGATGGGCTCTCCCAAGACCGCGCGTCGCGGCATGTTCATGGCAGAGGCCGGCATGCTCGCGGCCATCGTCGGTACGCTGCTCGACGCGAGAGTGGTCACCTACGAGTGGATCGCGGTCGGCATCTTCGTCGGAAGTGCAGCCGGTGCCGTCATCGCCATCTGGACACCGATGACGCACATGCCGCAGCGAACGGCGCTCTCGCACGCGTTCGGCGCGCTCGCGGCGGCGCTGGTCGGCATCGCGGAGTTCTACGACGCTGGCACCACGCTCGGCGGGGTTCAGCGGACCGCGCTCGGCATCGAGGTCATGCTCGGCAGCCTCACGCTCACGGGCTCGCTGCTCGCGTTCGGCAAGCTGCAGGAGTGGCTGCCCGGCTCGCCCATCGCCTACAAGGGTCAGAACGTCATCAGCTTGTCGCTGTTGGTGTCCATCGTCGGTCTCACCATCTTCGTGACCATCGACCCGACGCAGACGTGGGCCTTCTACACCATGTGCGGCCTCGCGCTGGCGTTCGGTATCGCCATTGTGCTCCCCATCGGCGCCGCCGACATGCCCGTCGTCATCGCGCTGCTCAACGCCTACGCCGGTCTCGCCGGCTCGGCCACGGGCTTCGCGCTCGAGAACAACATCCTGATCGTCGCGGGCGCGCTCGACGGCGCGTCGGGCCTCATCCTCGCCGTGCTCATGTGCAAGGCGATGAACCGCTCGCTCACCAACGTGATCTTCGGCCGCATCGAGGTGGGCTCGGTCACGCAGAGCGCGGACGCCGTCTACGGCGGCAAGGTGAAGTCCACCAACGCCGAAGAGCTGGCCATGGTGCTCGAGGGGGCTCGCCGCGTGGTCATCGTGCCGGGCTACGGCATGGCCGTGTCGCAGGCGCAGCACGTGGTGCGCGACCTCTTCCGCCTCCTCGAGAAGCGCGGCGTGGTCGTGGAGTTCGCCATCCACCCGGTGGCCGGCCGCATGCCGGGCCACATGAACGTGTTGCTCGCCGAGGCGGACATCCCGTACGACCGCCTCATCGAGATGGACACCATCAACCCGACGTTCGACACCGTGGACGTGGCCATCATCATCGGCGCGAACGACGTGGTGAACCCGGACGCGCGCGAGCCGAGCAGCCCCATCGCGGGCATGCCCATCCTCGACGTGGACAAGGCGCGCATGGTCGCGGTCATCAAGCGCAGCTTGGCGCCCGGCTTCGCGGGTATCCCCAACCCGCTGTTCGCGGCGGACAACACGCTGATGTGCTTCGGTGACGGCACCAAGTTCATGCAAGAGCTGGTGGCCGCGGTCAAAGAGCTCTGACGCCTAGCGCACCCCACAGACGATGACCAAGAAGCACCGACCGCTCCTGATCGGCACTCTCGTGCTGCTGGCGCTCGGTGCTTTCGTCGCTCTGCGCTTCGAGGTCACCACCGACCTGTACGCCTTCCTACCCGAGGCGGACGACCGTGAGCTGGGCGCGCTCTCGCATCAGATTGCGCAGAGCGAGCTGAGCCGCACCATGATCTTCGCGCTGAGCGCGCCCGACGCCGACACGGCCGTGCGGGCGAGCCGCGCCTTCGAGGCCGCCCTGCGCGCCGACGCTGCCGTGGCCGCCGAGATTGGCGCGCTGGAGGGCGGCCCCGCCGAGGGCGTGGAGCGAGGTCTGTTCGAGCTCTACGAGCCACGGCGTGTGGGCTTCATCGCTGCCACGCCGGAGCTGGCACGGGAGCGCATCTCGGACGCGGGCCTCTCTCGCGCCGCGGTGGAGCTGCGCACGGCCCTGGCCAGCCCCATGGGGCCCATGCTCAGCCGCATCGCGCCACGCGACCCCTTCCTGATCCTGCCCGGCTTGTTCGAGCGCCTGCGCGGGTCGTCCGGCAACGACCTGACCATCCGGGATGGGCGCTTCATCGCCGCTGACGGGCGCACCGCCGTGCTCTTCTTCAGCACGCGCAGCTCGGCCTTCGACGCCGACGCTCAGATGCCCGTGATCGCCGGCATCAGCCGTGCGTTCGCGAGCGTGGATGCGTCCTTCGATGGGCAGCTCACGCTCGACCAGAGCGGCGTCAGCCGCTTCGCCACGCGCGCGGCCACCGCCATCAAGGGCGACATCGAGCGCGTGTCCACCCTGTCGATGGCGCTCATCGGCCTCCTGCTGTTCGCGCTGTTCCGCAGCTTCCGGCTGCTCGCGCTGGCCTCCATCCCGGTGGGCGCGGGGGTCGTCGCCGGCTCGTTCATGGTGCTGCTCCTGTTCGGCCGAGTGCACGGCATCACCATGGCGTTCGGCGCGTCGCTGATCGGCGTGTCCATCGACTACGTGGTGCACGTCTATTGCTTCCACGCGCTCGAGGCCGGGGACCACGAGGGCAACGCGTCCTTCGCGACCATCGGCCGGTCGCTCGCCACCGGCGCGGCCACCACCATCACGGGCTTCTTGGCGCTTCTGCCGTCGTCGCTCTCGGGCTTGCGCGAGGTCGCGTGCTTCGCCGTGACCGGGATGTTCGCCTCGTACCTGGCCACTCGCTACATGCTGCCCTCGTTGATGCCCGCCACCTTCCGGCCGGTGCCGGCGCGCGCGTGGGTGGTGTCGGCGCTCGCGCGCGGCTTCGACGCGCTCCGCACACAGCGGCGCTGGCTGTGGGTGTTTCCGGTGGCGACGGCGGTGTTCATCGGCAGCGTGCTGCCGCAGGCGCGCTGGAACGACGACTTCGCCAGCCTCGGCCGCCTCGACCCGGAGATCTTCGCCGAGGACGCGCGCGTGCGGGCCAAGGTGGCCCACGTGGAGCAGATGCGCTTCGTGGTGGCCCTCGGCGACACCGAGGAAGAGGCGCTGCAGGCCAGTGAGCAGGTGCACGCCGTGTTGACGGCGGGGGAGGCCCAGGGGGAGCTAGCCGGTCACCGCAGCATCTCCTTGTTCCTGCCGAGCGCGACCACCCAGCGCGAAGTGCGCGAGGTGGTGGTTTCGGACGCGACGCTGCGCGCGCGCTTCGACCGGGTCTTCACGGAGGAGGGGTTCGCCGTGGCGGGGCTCGCGCCGTTCTTCGACTCGCTCGAGGCAGACCGCCCCGAGCCGCTCACGCACGCCGACCTGGTGGACTCGCCGCTGGCCTCCATGATCCGGCCGTTCCGCGTCGCGCTGCAGGACCGCGTGGGCTTCATCACGTTCCTGCATGGGGTGGTCGACGCGGACGCCCTCGAGGCGCGGCTCGAGCCGGTGGCCAACACGGTCTTCCTGCGGCAGTCCGACCTCTTCGGGCAGGCGCACCGCGAGTACCAAGAGCGCACCCTCACGCAGCTGGGCTTCGGCTTGCTGGCCGTGTTCAGCATGCTGGCGCTCCGTTACCGCAACCTGCGCCGCACCTGCGCCGTGCTGGTTCCGTCCGTGCTGTCAGTGGGCGTCACCGTGTGCGTGCTCACGCTGCTGGGGCGCGGCATCGACCTGGTCACGCTCACGGCGCTGCTGTTCGTGGTGAGCATGGGCGACGACTACGGCGTGTTCCTGGTGGACGCGCTCACCGAGCGGGACGAGTCGGCGCTGGCTGCCGCGCTGCTGGGCGTGCTGATCGCGTTCGCTTCCACGTTGGTGGGCTTCGGGCTGCTGGCGTTCTCCGAGCACCCGGTGCTCTCGGGTCTCGGCATCACGGCCGCGGCGGGCATCTCGGCGAGCGTGGTGCTCTCGCCCACCACCTTGCTGTTCCTGCGTCCCGAGAAGACCGAAGAGTGACCCAGCGGTAGGCCCTCGGGCGCTTCGTGTGGTAGGCACTTCCCCGATGAAGCGCTTCGAATCCTTCCTCGCCCGGCTCGCCGAGTTCCAGTACGAGCGCGCGGGCACGGTGCTGCTGATCGCCCTCGCGGTGTCCATCGGCTCTCTCGCGCTCGTGCGCAAGCTCACGCTCGACACGTCGTTCGTGGCGCTGCTGCCGGAGAGCAAGCCGAGCGTCCAGGACCTCGAGACGCTCGGGGACCGCGTGGGTGGCCTGAAGACGCTCGCCATCGCGGTGCACAGCCCGTCGCACGACCTCGAGGGCATGCAGCGCTTCATCCGCGAGGCGGCGCCGCGCATCGGCGCGCTCGAGGGGCTCGGCATCCGCAGCGTGGACTACACGCTCGGCACCTACGACGACTTCGTCTACGAGCACCGGCACCTGTACGCGCCGCTCGACGACCTCGAGGAGATCCGCGATGCGCTGCAGGAGCGCCTCGACTTCGAGAAGATGCGCCGCAACCCCTTCATGGTGCGGCTCGACGATGAAGAGCCGGAGTCGCCCGAGGCCATCCTGGACCGCATGCAGGGCCGCGTGCGCGACAGCCAAGCGCGCCTCGAGCGCTACCCGGGTGGGCTCTACATCACGCCCGAGCACGACTTCGGCGTGTTCTTCGTGCGCTGCGACTTCGCGGGCGGTGACAACCGCGGTGCCGGCGCGCTGATCCGGGCCGTGCAGGCCGAGCTCGACGCCATCCGCCCGAGCTCGTTCGGGGCCGATCTGACCACCGAGCTGGCGGGCAACGTCATCGTGAGCCGCGAGGAGCACGACGCCATCCTGCAGGAGGTGTCCCTCGCGGGCGGGCTCACGCTGGTGCTGTCCATGGTCGCGATCCTGATCTTCTTCCGGCGTCCGCGCGTCGTGCCCATCCTGGGGGTGTCGCTGGTGGTCCCGGTGCTCGTGACCTTCGCGTACGCGCAGCTGGTCGTGGGCGCGCTCAACACCTCCACCGCCTTCCTCGGCAGCATCGTCTTCGGCAACGGCGTGAACCCGATGATCATGTGGCTCGCGCGCTACTTCGAAGAGCGGCGCGCGGGTCAGGACGTGCTCGAGGCCATGAAGCGCACGCACGTGGGGACATGGGCCGGGACGCTGGCCGCCGCGGCGACCGCCGCCACCGCGTACGGCTCGCTCATCGCCACCGACTTCCGCGGCTTCCACGACTTCGGCATCATCGGCAGCGCGGGCCAGCTGCTGGCGTGGTGCGCCATGCTCTTCCTGGTGCCGGCCGCGACGGCGCTGTGGGAGCGCTGGCGTCCCCTGCCCAGCTCCACCGTGCAGGGTGGCACCAACGTGTTCGGCGCCTTTGTCTGGCGCGTGGTGAGCTTCCGGCCAGGCATCATCGTCGCCCTGTCCGCGCTGATCGGCATCGCGGCGGTGGGCACGGTCGTCTACGCGGTGTCGCACGACCCGCTCGAGTACGACTTCCGCAAGCTGCGTTCGGACCGCACCAGCACCTCCATCGCGGCGCAGACCAACCGGCGCATCTCAGGGCTGATGAGCGGCACCACGGACCAGTCGTTCATCGCGATGGCCCTGCCCACGCGCGAGCTGGTCTCCGAGGTGCAGGCGCAGCTCGAGGCCAACCGCACCACGGAGCCGCCGAACTACGGGCGCGTCCGCAGCATCAACGACCTGCTGCCCACCCAGCAGAGCGAGAAGCTGCCCGTGCTCGAGGAGATCCGGGAGCTGATGGCCGAAGTGCGCGCCTACGCCAGCGAGGAGCAGCAGGCGCGCATCGACGAGCACATCCCCCCCGAAGACCTCCGGCCCATCGGCGACGCCGACCTGCCGGACGAGATTGCGCTGCGCTTCACCGAGCGAGACGGAACCCGTGGCCGCTTGATCGCCATCGAGCGCGCCCGCGGCGTGAGCATCTGGGACGGGCGCTACCTCACGCGCTGGGCGCGCGCCATCCGCGAGATTCGCCTGCCCGACGGAAGCCGGCCCCCGCTCGCCGGTGAGGCCACCGTGTTCGCGGACCTGGTGGACTCCATCGTCGAGGACGCGCCGCGCACCATCGGCATCTCGTTCGCGCTCACCGTGTTGCTGGTCACGCTCTCGTTCCGGCGCTGGCGCGACCGGCTGGTGACGCTTGGCGGCCTGCTGCTGGGCATCAGCGTCATGGGGGCGTCCATGGCGGCGCTGGGCCTGAAGATCAACTTCCTCAACTTCATCGCCATCCCCATCGCGTTCGGGCTCGGCGTCGAGTACGCGGTCAACGTGGTGCGCCGCTATGTGCAGGAGGAAGCGGACGGCAACGCGGGGGCGGTGCAGGCGGCGGTCGCGGAGACGGGTGGTGCGGTGATCCTGTGCTCCATCACCACCATCCTCGGCTACATCACGCTGCACTCGTCGCAGAACCAGGCCATCCAGTCGTTCGGCGACGCGGGTGGCATCAGCGAGGTGGCCTGCATCACGGCCGCCGTGCTCAGCATCCCGGCCACGTTGCTGTGGCTCGAGCGCCGCGCCGCGAAGCGCAAGCCTGCAACACCCGTCGAGGCCCCCGAAGGCTCCGAGCAGACGCCGTCCTGATCGAGCGGCGAGCCGTTCGCGCAGCAACTTTCCGCGCAGCGTCACTTGTGGAACGCTGTGAGCGATGTCCCACCGGCACAGCTCCAGCTCGCGTCGCGGTGCGCGCCTTGCCTCGCTCTCCCTCGTCGCTGCGCTGACCTTCGCGCTCCCGCTGAGCGCGGCGCACGCACAGAGCTCGGGAGGCAGCTTCGGTGGCGGCAGCTTCTCGCCGTCTCCCAGCAGTGGAGGGGGTGGGGGTGGCGACTACTCGCCTTCGCCTTCGTACTCCCCGAGCGGCGGCGACTACGGCGGCTATCAAGGCGGTGGGTACGACGGCAGCAGCTACGACAATGGCGGCTACGACGGCAACTACCAGGGCGGGAGCGGCGACGGGTGCTCGTCGCTGTGTTGCTGCTTCTTCCTCTTCATGCTGATCGTCGTGGTCCTGCTCATCTCGCGCTTCCGGAACGGGGACCAGGTGCGCGGCACGCTGCCGGTGCGCGGTGGCATCGACGTCTCCGGCCTCATGCTGGCCATCGACTGGCGCGCACGGAAGCACGTCCAGGGGCAGCTCGAGCAGCTGGCCAAGACGGGCGACACCAGCACGCCGGATGGGCTCGCACGCCTGGCCCGTGAGACGGCGCTCGCGCTCCGCCGTGAAGAGCTCTCGTGGCTCTATGGCTCCGTGTTGAACGCGCTGCCCGCGTCTCCGCGCGACGCCGAGCGGGTGTTCCGTCAGGCAGCCGCCGACGCCCGCAGCAAGTACCGTCACGAGCTCATCCGCAACGCCGATGGAAGCACGCGCGTCACCGCAGGGCCCGCGCAGCGCGCCAGCCGCGAAGAGGGCGAGGGCGTGGTGGTGGTCACCTTGCTCGTGGCCGCACACCGCGAGCTGATCGACGTGGCCGACGTGACCAACGCGAACGAGGTGCGTCACCTGCTGGACCAGGTCATCGCGCTCGACGGAAACAGCATCGCGGTGCTGGAGGTGATCTGGTCGCCGGCCGACGAGAACGACCGCATGAGCACGGCCGAGCTCGAGGTGCTGTATCCGGGCCTGCGCCGCATCAACGAGCAGACGCTGGCGGGGCGGGTGTTCTGTGCCTACTGCGCCGCGCCGTTCGCCAAGGAGCTGCAGAGCTGCCCGCACTGCGGTGCGCCCGCGGGTGACGCGAAGCCAAGAAGTTGATGCGCCTTCCCGTGGCGCGCCTGCTCGTGAGAGGCTGACGCGATGCTCTCTGTAACGAGCCGCCGTGGAGGGCGAGGCGCACCCTGCTTCCTCCTCGGGCTGCTGCTGGCGGTCTGCATGGCGTGGCCCGCTGTCGTCGCGGCACAGGCCACCGGCGGGAGCTTCGGAGGAGGCAGCTTCTCGACTCCCTCCAGCGACCACAGTGGTGGTGGAGGGGGTGGAGGTGGGGGCGGGGGGCGGCGCGACGAGGACACGTGGCCGCCCGCCCGAACGTCGTCATTCCCGCGCTCGGACCCACCGCCCTCGCCGCCCTCCACGCCGTGGCCGCCTCGCCGCGAGGCGCAGGATGCTTGGTCATCCGACGCGGAACGGCCTCACGCGGACGACGTCAACGGGTCACGACCAGCTGGCGAAGGCATGGGAGCTGCCTTCTGGGTGCTCATCGCCATACTGGGCGTTGGCTTCTTTCTCGATCGTGTATTTGGGGTACGGAGCCTCGACGTCGACGAGAGTTCACGGTCACCTGTCGCCAACCTCGTCGATCAGCCGCTCATCGACGTCGAAGCCCTCGCTACGTCCATGGACGTGGCAGGCATCGTGCTGGCCATCGACTGGCATGCGCGCCGTGAGGTGCAGGCGAAGCTCGCGAAGCTCGCCAGGAAAGGCGACACCAGCTCGCCAGAGGGCCTCGCACGTCTCGCTCACGCTACCGCGCTCACCCTGAAGGACGCGGAGGTATCGTGGCTCTATGGGGCAGCGCTCAGCACGCCGCCCGTGGCGGCCAGCGAAGCAGAGCGACTCTTCCGTGCGACCTCGGCCGACGTACGTGGCAGGTTTCGCCACGAGCTCATTCGGAACGCCGACGGGAGCACCCGTGTCACCGCTGCGCCCGAGCAGCGCGCGAGCCGTGAAGAAGGCGAGGGCGTGGTGGTGGTCACGCTGCTCGTCGCAGCCCGTCGCCGGCTGACCGACGTGACCAACGGGGCCGACGCGGTTCAGCTGCATCAGGTGCTGGATCAAGTGATGGGCCTCGACGCGCGCACCATCGCCGTGCTCGAGGTCATCTGGTCTCCCGCGGAGGAGAACGACCGCATGAGCACCGCCGAACTCGAGGTCTTGTATCCAGAGCTGAGGCGCCTCGATGAGCGGAGCGTGGTGGGCCGCCACTTCTGTGCGCATTGCGCCGCCCCCTTCGCGCGAGAGCTGCGGAGGTGTCCGCACTGCGGTGCACCCGTAGACGCTGCGCCGAGCGAGCGGACATCGAACACGCTCTAGCGAGGTCGCGCCGCCGCCAGCAACGCCACGGCCTTCGCCAGCTCGTCGGGGTCGTGGGCCCCGTAACCGAGGCGCATGAAAGGTCGTGAGCGTCGGTCGAAGGTGAACAGCTTGGCGGGCTGCACCAACACCTTCTTCGCTGCGGCAGCGGCCCCCCACTCGTCTACGTCGGTGCCCGTCACCCGGGCCCACAGCGCCATCCCGCCGCGTGGAATGGCGAAGCGCAGCGCGTCGCCGAAGTGGCCGTTCAGCAGCTCTACCATCACGTCGCGACGCTCCTCGTAGACCCCACGCATTCGCAAGATGTGGCGCGTGATCTCGCCGTCCTCCAGCAGCTCCGCCACGGCCTCCTCCTGCGCGAGGTCCCCCTGCCGGTCGAGCACGCTCCGGCGCGCGATCACGGCCTCGCGCAGAGGCGAGGGCGCCACCACCCAGCCCACGCGCAGCCCCGGCGCGAGCACTTTCGAGAACGTGCCGATGTACACGACGCTCTCGGGGGCTCGGGCGCACAGCGGCAGGATGGGGCGCCCCTCGTAGTGGAACTCGTGGTCGAAGTCGTCCTCGATCACGGCGAAGCGGTGCTTCCGCGCCAGCGCGAGCAACGCCAGGCGACGCGGCGCGCGCAGCACCACGGTGGTGGGGTACTGGTGATGTGGGGTCAGATAGACAGCTCGGACGGGCAGCTTCTCGGCCAGCTCCGCGAGCCTCTCCACCACGATGCCGTCCTCGTCCAACGGCACGGGCACGAGCCGCGCTCCCGCTGCGCGCAGGGCTTCCCACGCAGGCCGGTAGCCGAGGCTCTCCACAGCCACCACGTCGCCGGGACGAAGCAGCGCGCGCGCCACCAGGTCGAGCGCCCTCTGGCTGCCGCGCGTGACCACCACGTCGTCGGCCGTGAGCGCCAGGCCACGCGTGCGCGCCAGCATCGCGGCCAGCTCCCGCCGCAGCGCGGGCGAGCCTGCGGGGTCCCCGTATCCCAGCACGGCGGGCCGCCGCAGCGCGCGACGGTAGGCTCGGGCCAGCGCGTCGACGGGCACCTGGCGGAGGTCGGGCACGCCGCCGAGCAGCGTGTAGTGCCCCAAGGGCGTGACCATGGGCCGGAACGAGGGAGCGCGCGGCACCGGGAACGCTGCCGTGTCGTGCGCTCGGGTCGTGGGGGTGAGCGGCTGGGCTGGCAGCTCCTCCGAGATGCGCGTGCCGCGCGCGGCCTCGGTGCGGAGGAAGCCCTGCTTCTCCAGCTCGCGAAACGCCGCCAGCACGGTGTTGCGGTGGACGCCCAGCGACTGCGAAAGCGTGCGGGTCCCCGGCAGCGCGTCCCCGGGCCGCAGGGCGCCGCGCCGCACGTCGGCCGCCACCGCCTCCGCGATCTGCACGTAGAGCGGTTGCGCCGTGGGGCTCGGGTCCAGCTCGATGGCGTGACCCCAGCGCGCCTCGGCGCGGCCCGTGCGGAGGTGGGTGGACTGGTCTGTCGGCTTCGCCATTTCCGGTGACATGGAGGGTACCAGCGGCAACCGGCCTGCGCAGCGCTACATTCGGGGATGTCCGATTCCGGTGCCCCCCCTGACGAGAACCTTGGCGAGAACCTTGGCGAGAACCTCCCCGAGCTCGTCGCCATCATGCAGCGCCTGCTGTCGCCCGAGGGTTGCCCTTGGGACCGCGAGCAGACGCTCGAGTCGCTGCGCCCGTACGTGATCGAAGAGGCCTACGAGGTGGTCGAGGCCATCGACCACGGGGACCCGCGCGCGCTCTGCGAGGAGCTCGGGGACCTCTTGCTGCAGGTGGTCTTCCAGTCCGAGATCGCGCGGCAGAAGGGCTGGTTCGGGCCGAGCGACGTGGTCACCGCCATCGCCGACAAGATGGTGCGCCGTCACCCGTGGGTCTTCGGCGCCGAGCGGATGGACACCGCCGAGGGGACCGTCGGTCGCTGGGAGGCCATCAAGGCGCAAGAGAAGCTGGCCGCAGGGAAGGGCGAGGCCAAGCCCAAGGGAGCGCTGGACGGCGTCCCGCGGGCCATGCCGGCGCTGCTGCGCGCCGCCCGGGTGGGCGAGAAGGCGTCGGCCGTGGGCTACGACTGGCCCGACGCCGCGGGCGCGCGCGCGAAGGTGGACGAGGAGCTCCGCGAGCTGGACGCCGCCGCCGCGAGTGGCGACCGGGCGGCCATGGAGCGCGAGCTCGGCGACGTGCTGTTCGCGCTAGCCAGCTTCGCGCGCAAAGAGTCGCTCGACCCCGAGGCCGCGCTGCGCGGCACGCTGGACCGCTTCAGCGCGCGCTTCTCACATGCCGAAGCGGCGGCCCGCGACGAGGGCCGTGGCCTGCGGGAACGCGACCCTGCCGAGCTGGACGTGCTGTGGCAGCGCGCGAAGGAGCAGGTAGGATAGCGCTGTGGTCGCACGTGTCGCAGGGCTCCTGATCGCGGCGTTGCTGGCCTCGGGCTGTGGGCGCTCGAGCGTCAGCGCGGACGTGGCGTACCCCGCCGCCATGCCCCTGCGCGTCTACCCCGTGGTGTTGGTGGCGTTCGGGGCGGAGCCGGGCGGCGCGGACGTGGCCGAGCGCGTGGAGACCCACCTGCGGCGCACCGTGGGCAGCTCGCCCGGCGTGGACGCGCGCCGCATGCCTCGCGAGAACGTGGAGCAGCTGATCGCCACGGGGGCCCTCTCGCCGGGCATCGCCGTGGTGGACGTGAGCGCGCTCTCCGCCGTGCGCGTCCAGACGGTGCCGCGCACCTACAACTACCAGGACTGCTCCTTCGGCCGTTGCTACTCGCGCATGCGCACCGACTACGTGGACGAGGCCGTGGTCTCGCTCGCGGTGACCATGTCGGTGCGCGACATCCGCAGCGGCCGCGTGATCCACAGCGTGCGCGAGGTCGCGGAGGTCGCCGGGCGCGGAACCGGCGGCATGCTCGAGGTCTTGGTGGACCGCGTCATGCAAACGCTCTTGCCGTACCTCGACCAGCGCACGGAGCGGGTTCGCGTCCGGTTGCTGAGCGTCGACGACCCGCGCGTCGAGCGCGCCCTCGAGCACCTGCGCGCGGGGCAGTGGCGCGAGGGGCGCGTGCTGCTGGAGGAAGCGGTGCGCAGCCCGGAGCTGCACGCCATGGACGCCGAGACCCGCGCGCGAGCGCTGTACGACCTCAGCGTGGCGCGCCGCTTCGACCCCACCATGATGGATGACGTCACCAATCACTACGCCGCAGCGCGTGCGCCGCTCGACGCCGCCATCGAGCTCGACCCCGAGCGCACCGCCTATCGCGACGCGCTCACCGCGTTGGCTGCGGACGAGGCTCGCGCGCAGACGCTCGCCGCCCAGCACGCCGTGGCTCGCGCCAACGCGGAGGCCGCGCTTCCCGCCGCGCTGCCCGGAGGGGCGCAGGACGAAGCGGTTCCTGCCACCTATCGTTAACCGCTTCCCATTCGCTATTGTCTTGCGTACGCGCTCGGCTCATGTAACCCGAACACTGCATGGCTCGCGAGTCCCCTGAGCGAGTGAGCGCGCCCACGAGCGGGTGGGTGGTGCTCGCCGAGCTGCCCGCACCCTACCGTGACGCCTTCACCTCGGGCGCGCTGCCCAGCGAGCCCGGGTGGTCCGTCCACCGCGCCTACCGCGTCGCGTGGGCCAAGGCCGCCTCGCTGCTGTTCACCATCCCGTTCGGGTTGTTCGCGCTCGGCTTTCCGCTGTCGTGGGCCCACGAACTTGCCACGAACCCGGGTGCGCGCGAGCGGCTCACGGGCTTCTTCGCGCGCGGCCAGTACTTCGCCGGGGGGCTCGGTGTCGTCTTGCCGCTCGGGCTCGCGGTGATCGGCGTCGCCTTGCTCGCGATGAGCTGGGGCACCTTCGAACTGCAGTGGCACCTGTGGCTCCACCGCCGTGGGCTCGCCGCAGGACTGCACCGTTATGGCCTGCTGCTCGGGCCGGAGCGCCTCGTGTGGCGCAGCCCCGCCACGCCGCACGAGGTGCTCAGCATACTCCGCCGCGACATCACCGGGGTGCGCACCATCCAACGCCGGTACACGGATCAGCAGACGACCTATGCACGCGCGCTCGAGCTGCTCGAGATCACGTGGCGCCAAGGCGACGCCGAGGTCCAGACACACATCCCTCATGTCGACGTCGACGGCGTGAACCCTACCAAGGCTGTCGAGGGATGGTGGCGCAGCGCGCCGACTCGTTCGGCGGCCAGCAACCCGCGTGTGTCCGCGCCAGCCACTCGGCGAAGGCGCTCCGGTAGAGGATGAGCCGCACATCACCGGCACCGGCGTGCGGTGGCCCGCTTCACAGCGGCGTACAAGCCTCCACAGTTCTATTTCGACAGCGTGCCCCACGCCCCCGATCGGCAGGCCGTGAAGCCGGAGTCGACTCATCCTCGCTTGGCGTTCGCGACCATTTCCAGCATCCGTGGGATGGCCACCGAGATCAGGATTCCGAGGTTGGCGCGTCGGTTGTCGACCAGCATGCCTTGCAGCAGCGTGCCGTGGTTGATGATCGCCACGGTGTGGTTGCCGTCCATGTCCAAGAGGTAGTAGCGCGCGAGGGGCGGGAAGTTCGAGTCACGCAGCGACTCCTCCAGCTCCTCGGTGATGCGTGTGAAGAGGGCCACCGCCACCGGCTGCTGGTTGTACGAGGCCAGCGACAAGCCCGCCGAGCGATCCCAGATGTCCGTGGCGAGGAGGCCATCGCGGAGCAGACCACGGAGGTCTGCGACGGCGGTGTCGAGTAGGTTCGTGTCCATGAGGTGTCGAGGTCCTGTGCGAGGGAATCAGATGGTCTTGAGGGTCTCTGCGAGCGCGTCGCGGAGCCGAATGGAGTCCACGTGAGGGAGAGCTTCGTTCGTCACGACGCCGAGGCAGAAGCTGCGCGAGGGAAAGCGCGCCTGGACCCAATTGAGCGTCTGGTCACGAAGGCGCAGCGAGCCGCTCATCGCGTCCACTTCTTCGATCACTCGCACGCGGTCGAGCGCCTCGAGCAGGGGGCCGACCAGCGCCACGCGGTCGTCGCGGATCCCCTCGGCCGCGAGCGTCAGCCCATGCTCGTCGGCCACGAAGGCGCCCGCGCACGCGAAGGTCTCGAGGGTCCACGCCAGCAGTTCGTCCAGGCGCAAGACGGGGTTGTCGCTGGAGAAGCGCAGCGACGTCGTTGCCCGAGGGGCCACCCGCTCGTGCGTGGGGCGCGTCGGTGCGGCCGACGGCGCCATGCGCAACGGCGCGCCCACGGCCGGGGCAGGCGGGGCTTCGTCGCGAGCGGGCGCCGAGTGCACGCGCGAGAGCAGCGCGGAGATGCGCTGGCGGTCAGCCCACGAGACGGATGGGGCCATCATCGTCGACTCCTTCCCGCAGCGGGCCGTTCGCTCGGTCCAGCCGCGCCTCGATTTCCGCTGCCAGCCGCTCGAAGACCACCGCAACGGGTGGTGGGCGGCGGCTCAAGAGCCCCAGCGGCACGCCCGCGCGGCTCGCCTCCAGGAAGGCAGGGTCGCGTGGTATGGTCGTCTCGAAGACCTCGTCGCGATAGAACGACCAGATCTCTTCCATCGAGGCGAGCACGACCGGATCGCGGAAGTTCGTCATGTTCCCGGCTACGCCCAAGAGCCCACACGCGTTGCCGCGTTCTCGTAGCAGCGCCAAGAGTTCGAGCAGCTGCGGCAGGGCGCGCAGCGCCAGCGGCTCGCACTGCACCACGGCCACCGCGTGATCCGCGCTCTCTAGCGCGAGTCGGGTCATGCCGCCGATGCCCGCGGGAGCGTCGAAGAGCACCAGAGCGTAGTGCGTCGAGGCCTCGCTCAGCAGGCGAGTGAGGAGCGCGCTCTCGCGCGCCAGGCGCGGCAGGTCATCGACCTCCAGTGGCGTGATGTGACCGAAGGGGAGCAAGCTCAGCGTGGGGAGACGCGTCGTGACGGCTGCGGAGAGCAGCGCGTCGCCGGCGACGAAGGCATCATGGACGCCACGCGTCGCGTCGACGCCTTGGATGGACATCCCGATGGAGCCTTGCGGGTCGAGATCCACGAGCAGCGTACGGAGGTCGCGACGTGCCAGCGCGAAGGCCGTGTTCAGCGCAACGCTCGTCTTGCCGACGCCGCCCTTCTGACTGCAGAAGACCAACGAGCGGGTCATGTCGCGCGCTCCTTCTCGCGCCGAGCGCGCTTGAGCAACACCGTTGCTGCGGCGTGCTGGGGATCCACGGCGAGGCAGCGCTCGCAGTGGGTGATGACCTCCTCGTAGTGCCGCTGGACGAAGGCCGCCGACGCGAGGTGGAGTGCTTCCATCAGCACTTGCTCCTCTGGGGTGAGCGATGCTTGCGGGAGCTCATAGCGCTTGCTCTCGGACACCGTGGGCAACTCGCTCAACGTCGCGTGCGTGCCCACCGGAGCCGGCGCGGACTCGCGCGGGCGCGCGCTGCTGCTCTCGGCGAGATCCGGCCCGAGCGCGCTGAGCGTCCCCGCGCCTTCGTAGAGGGCCACCAGGATGCGCAGCGTCTCCATCCGGCCGAGCGGACAGGTGTGCGAGATGTCTCCAAAGGTCGACTTCCCGTCCACGTAGCGAGCCACCAAGAGCGCTTCGGGTGAACGCGCTGCGCCCACCGGGACAGCTGCTGCGACGCGATCCAACCCGCCCAGCTTGCGCGCGTAGGACACCACCAAGAACTCTTTGATCTTGGTGATGCTCTGGGTGATTTCATCGCTCTTCGGGCTCTCGGCGCGCGCTTGATAGAGCAAGTCGAGCGCAGCTTCATAGCGCTTTGCGGCCAGCAGCTCGACGAGCTGAGGGCGCAACGCCACGGGGGTGCGCTCATCTTCCGGAAGC
>CAZEAA010000048.1:0-3911 GCA_964510015.1 uncultured Sandaracinaceae bacterium | reverse complement strand
TCGCGCCGCGACGAAAGTTCTCCACGCACGGGGAGGTGGTCCCTTTGGCGTTGCAACGCTCCATGCCACCCTGGGGGCCAGTGCCCTCCTTCATCGCGCTCGAGGCCACCACCAAGTTGTTGCGGAACGAAGCCATCCCGCGCGTGCTCGCCGCGTTGGTGGCGGACGGGGGCTTCGTCACCGGCACCGAGTCGCTCGGCGGCATGGCGTTGGTCTTCCGGCTCGAGCTCACTCAGCGGGCGGTCGTGGGCCTCGCGGAGCGGCTATCTATGGCGGGGGCCCGCTTGAGCGACGAGAGTCGCGCGCAGCTCGAGCGCGAGCGCAAGGCCCCGGAGACCGACCGCGAGCTGGTGGGGTCACTCCTGCTGCGCTTCTACGCCAGCGAGCCCGACTTGAAGCTCGACATCCCCAAGGTCCCGGGCTGATGCCTCGCTCGTGGGTAGGCTGTTCACGTGCCCCCGCAGCCGTACGAGCCAAGCGACGCGAGCACACGAACTCACGCGTCAGCAGGGGCAGGGGCTCGATTGACGGCAACTGCCATGGGGTCCTCACGCCGCGCAGAGCACGCGCAGGCACACGCGCCACCAGGCCAGGAAGAACGCCTTGCGGAAGGGCTCCCCCAGGAAGGTGTCCTGCGCGTTGGTGGCGCGCGCCGCGGTGGCCTGCTGGATGCACGTGAGCGCCGTCGCGAGGTTGCCGCCCTCCAGCGCGCAGTCCGCCAGATTGCGCGGTGCGAAGAGGCCGTAGTAGACGTTCGGGGGGACGCTCCAGTTGTCTTCGAGCATGGGCCAGTGGAGGCTCTGGTACTCCCCGATCCAGCGCGTGAGCGGGGCGGGGTCGCCATCATCGAGCCACGTGCGCACCGCCGCGATGGTGGCCTCGGCCAGGTTGTGGGGCACCACGCCCATCGCCATGACTCCGTCGTAGTAGCCGCGGTCGCCGTGCTTGGCCCAGGCGGTCCAGATGGGGACCGCGAGCTCACACGCCTCGATCAGCAGCCGGATGCGGGTGGGCACCGGCACGCTCCCGAGCAGCGCCTGCGACGTCTCGATGCGCGGCGGGTGCGGCAGCGCGAAGCGCCGCTGGGTGGGCGCGTCGACGAAGCCCCACGGGTGCGCGCGGTGCAGGAACGCGTCCTGGTGCTGCTCCGTGAGCAGCAGCACCGAGAGCAGGAACAGGGCGTCTGGGAGCGCGAGGGAGCCGTCTGTGACCGTCACCGTGATGTCGCCCCACGGTGGGGCCCCGCCTGCCGCGCTGCCGGACGCCGACTCCGGAGCAGCGTCGGCCGAGAAGCGCAGGACGACGCGTGAGTCGGCGCGCGCGCTGACCTCGCCCGAAATGCCGCCGCCCGAGTGCGTGGCCGCCCGCGGACCGTGCAGCGTAAGCACGTAGTCCGCAGGGTCCAGCTCGAGGACGACCAGCGTGTCGGGTGAGACCTCCATGCCCCCGAGCGTACACCCCCGCCTCGCGGTCCGGGGCCGTGATGGTGCTCACGGCGCGAGGCAGCTCGCAACGCCGCCGAGGCGCGTCCGATGCGGGCCTCGATGAGCGGCTCGTGGGTGTGGACCTCGGCGCGCGCGTGCGGTCTCACAGCCACCACGCAGCCGTCCCGCCGTCAGGGCTCGGAGACGCGCAGGTTGATGTTTCCGCGGGCACGGTGGCTTGCCATTCGCGCCACCGCCGCGCCGGCTTCTGCCAGCGGGTAGACGCGGTCGAGCGCGCACCGTGTTCGGCCTGCCAGCAGCGCGGCGGCGATCCCCTCGAGGTTCTCGCGAGACGGATCGTGCGTGACCGTCCGCGTCCTCCCGCCCGCGAAGGCGCTCGCGACGAGCCACCTGAGCGGCCCGAACACCGGGTCGGGCCCGACGCTATTGGGGATGAGCACGCCTCCGGGTGTGAGCACCGCGAGCTGCCGCCGGACCGGGTGGTTGGCGACGTTGTCCAGGATCACGTCGAAGCGGCCTTCGCCCCGCGTGTAGTCCGTCACCTCGTAGTCGATCACCTCGTCGGCGCCGAGGGCACGTACGAAGTCCGCGTTGCGCGCCGAGCACACGGCCGTGACGTGCGCACCCGCTGCCTTCGCGAGCGGCACCGCGAACGTGCCGATACCCCCCGAGGCACCGTTCACCAGGACACGCTGGTCGGTGCACACCGAGGCGACGTCGCGGAAGGCGAGGAGCGCGACGACCCCCGACATGACGGCGGCCGCGGCGTCGTCGAAGGAGAGTTCGGGGGGCTTCCGGGCGACGAGCGCCGCTGGCGCCACCGTGTGGACGCGGAAGGTGCCAGGAAAGCCCGCCACGAAGGGGTTCGTCCCGACGCAGCCGAACACGGCGTCTCCGGGCTTCAGGTGTGAGACCTCCGTGCCGACCGCCTCGACGATGCCCGCGAAGTCGCTACCGCGGACCGGCGCCCTCGGCCGAGTCCAACCATAGACCGGCCGTAGCAGGGAGGGGCGTCCGAGCGTGCACAGCCAGTCGGGCGTGTTCACGGCCGCGGAGACGACGCGGACCAGCACGTCGCTGGGACCGTAGCCGGGGGTGGGGACCTCGGCGGGGCGGAGAACGGACTCGGGAGCGCCGAAACCTATCTGGATCATCGCGTTCATCACTCGACGGTAGCCGTGCACAACCGTGCGGTCGCCGCTTGTTTGCGTGCCTCGTACCGTGCGATTTTGCACGCATGGACTGGGACGAGCTTCGGTACACCCTCGCCATCGCCCGCGCTGGCAACCTCACTGGCGCGGCGGTCGCCCTCGGGGTCACACGGACCACGGTCGGTCGACGGCTCGCGGCGGCGGAGGCGCGCCTCGGGGTGAGGATCTTCGACCGCACGCCAGAGGGGCTCGTCGCCACGGCGGCCGGAGCCGAGCTGGTCTCGGCGGCCGAGGCGGTCGAGGGCGAGGTGAACGCGGCGGAAGGGCGGCTGCTCGGGCGGGACGCCGAGCTGCACGGGAGCCTGCGAGTGTCGACCCTCGATGTACTCTGGCTCGGCTTCACCGACGTGTTCGCCACCTTCGTCACACGCTACCCGAGCGTGGTGCTGGACGTGCAGATCTCCAATGCCTTCGCTTCCCTCCGTCGTCGGGAGGCGGACGTCGCGCTCCGCTTGTCGAACGACCCCGGCGACGGGCTCCACGGGCGTCGCATCGGCGAGATGCACTTCGCAGTGTACGCTGCGCGCAACCTCGTCGACCAGCTGGGCGCTGACGCACCTCTCGAGGGCTACCCCTGGATCAGCAATGACGAGCGGAGCCCCACGCCCTGGCTGGACTCCTGGCTCGCGCGCCACGCCCCGGGGGCACGTGTCGCGTTCCGAACGGACGACTACATCGTGCTCCGGCGCGCGGTCTCGGCGGGGATCGGTGTCCATTTCCTCCCTTGCTTCGAGGGGGACGCAGACCCTCACCTCGTCTGCCTGGGCAACCCCTTGAGGGAGGAGGCCCGCGGCATCTGGGCGCTCACGCTCCCCGAGCTGCGAACGAACCGTCGCGTGCGCGCGCTCCTCGACCACTGCGCCGAGGAGTTTGGCAGTCGCCGGGCCGCTCTGATGGGGAGCGCCGCCGAACCGAAACCCTGAGAGGGGCGAAGTCGTCGCTGCGCGACCGCCATTGGGCACGCCGACGACTTGCCGACGCTACCTCTGCTGTGCTGGCTTGGTGGGGTGCGCCGTCACCACCGTGGCGATGACGGCGCACCGTGGATCCTCGGCGCGTCCGGTTCAGCCCTCGCACCACAGATCGTAGACCGTCGCGGCAGACCCGAACATGGAGCGAGGGATGCTGCAGAACAGGAGCCTGGCGGTGGCGTAGGCCGGGTTGCCCCCGGCGCCGCTCTGCTCGATGAGCTCGTTGATGATGGTCGACATCTGCTGCACCACCGCGCTCCTGTCGTACTCACCGAGGTCGTACT
>CAZEAA010000047.1:16799-24316 GCA_964510015.1 uncultured Sandaracinaceae bacterium | reverse complement strand
GACGAGAACGGCAACGTGAGCAGCAACGCCGAGTCGCTGCGCGGCCTGCCGCCTCCGAGCGACGGTGGTGGCTGCGGCGACTGCGCCGTGAACGGCGAGCCGGACGCATCGGGCCCGCTGATGGCCCTCGCGATGCTGCTGGGCATGGTGGGCTTCCTGCGCCGCCGCCAAGACTGAGCCTCGCTCCACCCCCAGACAGAATCACGGCGGCCCTCGGGTCGCCGTTTTTCGTGAGAGAGTGCGGTCACGATGAGCCCTCGCCCCGCGCCGCCCTGCCCGCATCACCCGGACGCCGTCGCCGAGGTGGCCTGCAACAGCTGCAACCGGCCCTTGTGCGCGGAGTGCTGGGCCTTCGACGTGGACGACGCGCCGTGGTGCCGACACTGCGTGGAGCACATCCACGACCGCTCGCCCATGGCGTTCCCGCTCGCGTTCTTGGGCGGCACCAGCACGCTGCTGGCGGCCCTCTTCCTGCGCTTCCGTCACGAAGAGGGCGCAGGCTGGGTGGCGCTGGCGGTGCTCGTCACGCTCGTGGCCACCAGCGGCTTCCTCTACCGGCGCAGCAGTCAGGTATACGGGGCCCACAAGATGGTGGAGCGCCCCCCCGCGGTGGGCCGACAGCACCACGAGGCGATGGGGGCCTACCGCTCTGCGCCGCGGCGCGCGCGCATCGGGACCATCGTGCCGCCCGTCTCGGGGAAGCTCTCCACGCTGGTGGTGCTGATGTGCCTGCTCTTGCCCGTGGCCGTGCTGCCGGGCCTGCTGAACGTGCCCGCGTGGCTCGCGGTGGACGCCGTGCTCGGCCTCTGGTGGCTGACGCTGGTGGGCGCGTTCGGGGTGCTGCTCTACCGCGGCGCGCGCTTGGCGGACGACGGGCCACAGCTGTCGGACGCGAGGCCCATGGAAGGAGACGAGCGGCCCAAGCCGGCGAAGACCGAGAAGAAGAACTCATCGCCCTTGGACTCGTGTGGAGGTGACCCGGGCTGTAGTGGTTGCTCGCTCGACGGCCTAGGATCGCTGGGAGGCGAAGGCTGCGGCGGCCTCGGCGCGGCCCTCGGCGCGCTGGTAGCCATCGCGGCGCTCATCCTGCTCGCGTGGTTGCTCGCCGAGTTCGTGCTGCCGCTGTTGTTCACGGCGGCCTACTACGTCCTGTCGCGCGGCCTGCGGCGAGTGACCAACGACACGCACGAATGCCAAGGCGACGCACCGCGCGCGCTGGGCTGGGCGCTCGCGTGGGCCTCGCTCTACACGCTGCCGTTCGCGCTGGTGGTGTTCTTGGCGCAGGGGCTCGTCGCGGTCGCGCGCTGACGTCGGGCCATCACTCGGCCATCACTCGTGGTCGTCGACCACGCGGGTCCAGCCGCTGTCCCACGTGTCGGAGGCGTCGCGGAACGCGCCCAGGTAGCGCGCTCGCGCGTCGAAGAAGCCGTCCTGCGGCGGGGCCTCCGCGCTCACGGTCACGGCGCCGCTTGGGCGCATGCTGCCCGCCATGCAGCCGATCGGCTCGCCCACCTCCGGGGCGGCGTAGTGCGTCCCCTCGGCCACGTCGTACCGGCTGATGCCGAACAGCGCGGCCCCGGCCACGTCGAGCGCGGTCCCTTCGCCGCGCACCTCGAGGCCCACGTGGAAGCCGGACACCAGCGCGTTGCGCAGCACGCCGAGGCTTCCCCGACGCGCGAAGACCCCGTGGCTGCTGCCCTCCCCGCCACCGCCGCCGCCACACAGCGTGGCGTTCCAGATGCGGGGCGCGCTGCGCGGCTCGTGTCCCACCCCGTTGGGGTCGCCATCGCCCTCGAAGCCGTTGCTGCTCTCGGACGCACTGGTCCCACGCATCAGCAGGAACTGCAGGCGCCCGCGGTAGCCCTGGTCCCAGTCGAAGGCATCGTCCCCCGGCGCGTCGCACACCAGGTAGCGCGCGTCCACCGTGCCGCCGAAGAACTCGAAGCAGTCGTCGAGCGGCTGGTAGACCTGCACGTGGTCCACGCGCGTCTCGCTCCCCACACCCGCCAGCGTGAGCCCGTTGATCTCGTTGTTGGGCGCGATCTCCACGCCGGGGTACTCGATGCGCACGTAGCTCAGCACGCCGCTGTCGTCGTCGTCGCGCGTGCCCCCATAGGCGGCTTCGTCGCCCACTTGCTCGAGGCCCTCGATGCGCCCGGCGATGCTGGCGCCGTCCACGTCGCGCACGTTGATGGACGCTCGCCCCAGCACGATGATGCCGCCCCAGTCGCCCGCGCGGCGCTCGCCCTCGGGCTTGCTGCTGGTGAAGACGATGGGCGCCGCCGCCGTGCCCGCGGCCACGATGCGCGCGCCCGGCAGCACCACCAGCGTGCCGCGCGTGGCGCTGTCGCCCAGCACCAGGGTGCCCGGCTCGATGGTGAGCGTGGCGCCCGCGTTCACGAACGTGTTGTGACGCAGCAGGTAGCGCCGGTTGCAACGCAGCGTGGCGCTGCCTTCGATCTCGCCCGTCAGCTCCACGATGGGCCGCTCCGGATCATCGCAGCGAAACTCCTCGCGGCCTCCGGCGTGAGCGCCCGAAGAGCTGCCCGGCGCGGCCGCCCGGGACCCACTGCCCACCCCCATGGCGGTGAGCGCCTGGGGCACGTCGCTCGCGCGAGGGTGCGTGAGCACCCACATGCCCACGCCCGCAGCAAAGGCCACCACCAGCAGCGCCGCCCACGCTTGCAGGCGCCACGCACCCTTGCGCCGAGCGCGCGTCTGCACGGCACGCGCACCCATGTGCTCGCTGCGGGTGACCACCGTGAGCGCGGTGTCCGTGGCGACCGTGGGCTGCCCGAAGATGGTCCCGCGCGCGAGGCTGGGCGGCAGGCTCTCGCCCGTGGCCAGCCGCGCCATGCGCCCCCGCACCGCTTCTCGCAGGGCATCGCGCTCTTCCCCGAAGGCGGCCAGCATCATCGCGCTCAGCTGGCGGTCGTCCACGTGCGCGCCGAGCTGCTCCATCAGCGCCTCCACCGAGCCGCGGAGCGCGGCGGCGCTCGCGAAGCGCTGCGCGGGGTCCATGGCCATCATGCGCGAGAGCAAGCCGCGCACCTCAGCGGGTACGCTCTCGTCGAACAGCGGCACGGGCAGCTTGCCGGTCAGCAAGCGCGCCGCCACCGACGCGTCCGGCACCCCGCCCCACAGGCGCTTCCCCGAGACCATCTCGTAGAGCACCACGCCGAGCGCGTACACGTCCGTGCGCGCGTCCACGGGCGTGCCCGCCGCCTGCTCGGGCGCCATGTAGGCGATCTTGCCCTTGAAGTCGCCGGCGCGCGTCTCGGAGGTGTGGCTGCTGGCCTTGGCCACGCCGAAGTCCAACAGCCGCACGCGCCCCTCGTAGCCGATCATGATGTTCTGCGGCGACACGTCGCGGTGCACCACGCCCATGGGCTGCCCCTGCACGTCCACCAGCGTGTGCGCGTAGTCGAGCGCGCTCGCCACGTCGCGCACGATGTGCAGCGCGATGCCGAGCGGCAGGCCCTCGCCCTCGCGCCGCCGCATGAGCCGGTCGAGCGTCTGCCCCTCGTAGTACTCGAGCACCATGTAGTGCACGCCGTCTTCGCGCGCGACCTCGAGCGTCTGCACCACGTTGGGGTGACGCATGCGCGCCGCGAGGCGTGCCTCGTCCATGAACATCTCGAGGAAGTCTTCGGACTCTGCCAGCTCGGGGCGCAGCGCCTTGATGACCACCTCCTTGTGGAAGCCCGAAGGCCCGAGCGCGGCCGCCAAGAAGACGTCCGCCATGCCGCCGCGCCCGATGTGGAAGAGCAAGCGATGCCGCCCGAGCACTTCGGGAGTCAGACCGGCGCGACTCGTGGGCGTTACGGGGGAGAGGTGCATGCCGTGCAGCTTTCGCTGCGGCCGCACGAGGTCGAGCAACCTTTCCCCGACGTCACGGTGTCGGACGTGGCGCGGGTGTGACGCGCGCAACGACGAGAGCGTGATGCAGGCTCAGGACAGGCCGTGATAGTGCAGCGCGGCTTCCTCGGCGGTGCGCCGCAGGCCCTCGTCCAGGCTCACCACCGGCGTGTAGCCCAGGTCCGTGCGCGCCTTCGCGATGGAGAAGAAGTTGTCCTTCGTGCAGAGGTTCACGCCCACCTCGGTGATCTGCGGGCGCGGCTTGCCGAACCGCTCGAAGGCCAGCTCCGAGCCCTTAGCCATGGCCATGGCGATGCGCCGCGGGATGCGCCGCGCGGTGGTGCCGAGGCCCATCAGGCGCACCAGGCGCACGCTGAACTCCGCGGGGTTGACGGGCTGGTCGTCGGTCACGAAGTAAGCGTTGCCGCACACGGGCGAGCCGGGCACCAGGCGCTCCGCGGCGCGCAGCTGTCCGTCGATCAGGTTGTCGATGTAGGTGTAGTCAAGGCGCGTGCTGCCGTCGCCGAAGCCGATGACGGGCATGCCCTGCCGGATGGACGCGACCACCGGCCCGATCAGCGTCTTGCGCTCGCCCGGCCCGTAGATGCCGCCCGGGCGAATGGCGCACGTGCGCATGCGCGCCGAGTTGGCCGCGAGGGCCACGCGCTCGGCCTCGGCCTTGGTGGACGAGTAGAGGTCCTCGCTGGTGCTGTAGGGAAGCGTCTCGTCGCCGCCCACGCAGCGCTGGCCGTAGACCACGTTGGTGGAGCTGGTGTGCACGAAGCGCGTGACACCGGCCGCAGCCGCTTGCTCCACGAGCACGCGCGTGCCCTCCACGTTGACCCCGCGCACCACCGCCTTCACGGCCTCGGGGGCGCGCCGCGAGAGCTCGATGAGCGCTGCCGTATGGAACACCACGTCCACCCCCTCGCACGCCTTGCGCACCTCGGCCGGCTTGCGGATGTCGCCCACGAACCAGTTCACCCGCGCGTCGGTCACGAGCTCGGGCGCGGCCTTCTCCCCGTTCAACGTGTCCAGCACGTGGACCGTGCAGCCCTTCGCCAGCAGCGCCCGCACCAGGTTCTGACCCAGGTAGCCCGCGCCTCCCGTCACGAGGCAGCGGAGACCGTCGAGGGGAGCGGGGGTCCAAGCGGGAGCGTCAGTCATGCGCGGCTATAGCTCGATAGCCAGAATGGGGCGAGCCGGTGGCGGGCTCCTTGGGGCGTTCTTAGATTGAGAATCACTTCCCACGAGACCGACCGGAGACGCCATGCCTGCCACCAAGACCGCGAACATCGTCTGCCCGCGTTGCCACAAGACCAACCGGGTGCCCGCGGACCGACTGACCAACGAGCCGCGCTGCGGGGCGTGCAAGTCGCCGCTCTTCGGACTCGGACCCATTGCCCTCGACGAGGCCAGCTTCGCCAAGCACGCCGAGCGCTCCGACCTGCCGCTGGTGGTCGACTTCTGGGCCACGTGGTGTGGCCCCTGCCGGGTCATGGCGCCCGCGTTCGAGCGGGCGTCCGCCTCGTGGGAGGGCCGCGTGCGCTTCGCCAAGGTGGACACCGATGCCAACCCGGCGGTGTCGCAGCGCTTCCGAATCCAGAGCATCCCCACGATGGTGCTCCTCCATGGTGGCCGTGAGATCGCCCGCACCAGCGGGGCGTTGAACGCTGACCAGATCCAGCAGTGGCTCGCGAGCCAGCGCCTCCCTTGACAGACCCGAGCGGGGCGGGCAGTCTTTAGACCACTCGGTCGAACCACCCAGTTCGACCCCCTGGTATCACCACTTCCTCTCGCGCGAGCGCGCGAGTTGCGAGAGACCCGCCGTGCCGCTGCCCCGCTTCGAGAAGCTCGATGAGCCCCGCAAGGTCAGCATCCTGGCCGCCGCCGCCGAGGAGTTCGGCGAGCGTGGCTTCGAGGGCGCGTCCTACAACCGCATCATCGAGCGCGCCGGCATCAGCAAGGGCGCGATGTACTACTACTTCGCGGACAAGGACGACCTCTTCCGCACGGTGATGAACGCCGCGCTCCAGCAGTGGTTCGAGGAGGTGGGCTTCCCCGTGGGCGCGGACACCGCCCCCGCGTTCTGGAACGCCTGCCAGACCATGTACGAGCGCAGCCTGCTGTTCGTGCTGCGGGACCCGCGCAACGCCGCGCTGTGCACCGGCATCACCAAGGCGCGCGCCGAGCTGGCCGGGCACCCGGTGGTGCTGCAGCTGAACGAGCGCATGCTCGAGTGGGTGGGCGCGCTCGCGAAGCACGGACAGGCCATCGGCGCCATCCGCGAAGACGTGCCCACCGATCTCTTGGTGCACAGCGCGCTGTCCCTGATCGACGCGGGCGACCGTTGGCTCGCGTCACGCTTCAGCACGATGACCGAGCAAGATGTCCAGACGACCGCGGCCATGATGGTGGGCTTCCTCCGCCGCATCGCCGCTCCGGAGGTGACCCCATGACCGCAGCCGCTGCCAGTCCAGTGACCCCCAGCAAGAAGCCTCGCGCCCAAGGTGCCCGAGAGCCCGCGCGCCCCGCCGATGTGGGGGTGGGCGTGCCTCCCGGGCCACAGAGTCGCTATGGCCTGCGCAACGTGGTGCGCTTCGCGGGCGGCACGCTCCCCTTCTTGCGCGCGCTGGCCGACCGCTACGGCGACGTGGTGAAGCTGCGCATGCTCGGCAAGCACTTCGTGATGGTGAACCACCCAGACGACATCGAGGCCGTGTTCGTGAAGCACGCGGCCGTCATGGGGCGCGACGCCTACATCGACACGCTGAAGCGCACGCTCGGCGAAGGGCTGCTCACCAGCGAGGGCGAGCTGTGGAAGCACCAGCGCAAGCTCATGTCGCAGGCCTTCACGCCGAAGCGCATCAAGACGTACGGCGACACGATGGCCAGCGTCACGGCCGGGGCGCTGCATTACCGCAAGGACGAGGTCATCAACGTCCACGCCGAGATGTCGCGCATCACCATGGAGGTGGTGGCCGCGGTGCTGTTCGGCGCCACCATCGGCCCGCGCGAGTTCGAGCTGGTGGGCAAGTCCATGGAGACGTTGAACACCTACTACGCCAACAGCCCGGAAGCGGTGCTGTTGCTGCCACGCTGGGTGCCCACCCCGCTGAACCTGCAGGTGAGCTCCGCCGTCGAGCGCCTGGACGGCCTGATCTACAGCATCATCGCCAAGCGCCGCGCGAGCCGCGCGCAGGCCCGCAACGCCCCACCCGAAGGCGAGCAGCATGACCTCTTGGACGTGCTCCTCAACGCGCAAGATGACGGCGGCGAGGTGATGAGCGACCTGCAGCTGCGCGATGAAGCCATGACGTTGTTCCTCGCGGGCCACGAGACCACCGCGCTCGCGCTCGCGCACACCTTCTATCTGTTGAGCAAGCACCCGGAGATCGAGAAGCGCCTGCGTGCCGAGCTGGACACCGTGCTGGGCGACCGGCTGCCCAACGCCGACGACATGAAGCAGCTGGTGTTCACGGAGCGCGTGCTGAAAGAGGCCATGCGCCTCTATCCGCCGGCCTGGACCACCGGGCGTCAGGCCAACGAAGACGTGACCATCGGCGGCTACCACATCCCGAAGGGCTCGCAGCTGCTGGTGAGCCAGTGGGTGGTGCACCGCGACGCCCGCTTCTTCCCGGACCCAGAGGCCTTCGACC
>CAZEAA010000047.1:3964-16775 GCA_964510015.1 uncultured Sandaracinaceae bacterium | reverse complement strand
TTCCCGTTCGGCGGCGGCCCGCGCATCTGCATCGGCAACCACTTCGCCATGTTGGAGGCCACGCTGATCCTGGCCATCGTGCTGCGGCGCTACCACTTCGAGCTGCTGCCGGGGCAGACGCTCACGTTCAACCCGTCGGTCACGCTCCGCCAGCGCGGGCCGGGCTTGAAGATGCGGGTGCACCCGCAGGGCTAGGCGTCAATCGTAGTCGACACTCTTGCGAGTGTCGATCGTGTTGGACACTTTTGAAACCGTCGACTACGTTGGACACTCTTGGAACTGTCCAATACACTGGACAGCATGGTCGCCGACGACGCGCTCGCCATCGCCAGCACGTGGAGCTTCTGGGACCGCCCGGTCCCGGACGCCGTGACGCGGCGCGTGGAGACGCCCCCCGAGCTTCGAGAGTCGCTCGCGCTGGTGCTGCAGGGCGTCCGGCGCTGCGGGAAGTCCACGCTGATGCGGCAGCTGATGGCCCGCTACAAGCTGAACCCCAAGCACTGCCTGTTCGTGAACCTCGAGGACCCGCGTCTCGCCAACGCGCTCACCCACGAGACACTCGATGCGTTGGTCATGGGCTTTCGAGCACGCCACCCGCGCGTGAAGCGGCTGGTGTTCTTCTTGGACGAGATCCAAGCGGTGACTGGCTGGGAGCGCTGGCTGCGCAGCCAGCTGGAGCGGCCAGAAGAAGGACACGTCTTCGTGGTGTCCGGCTCGAACGCCACGCTGCTTTCGGGGGAACTCGGCTCGGTGCTGACCGGGCGGCACCTGACCGTCGAGGTGTTTCCCTTCGACTTGTCCGAGGTGCGCCTGCTGAAGCCCAAGACCACGCTCGGGGACTACCTGCGCGATGGCGGGTTTCCCGAGCCGCTCCCGCTCCGTGATGGTGACGCGCTGCGACGTCAGTACTTCGACGACATCGTGGAGCGTGACGTCCGCGAGCGCCTCGCAGCGCGGTCGAGCAAGCCCATCCGTCAGGTGGTGCAGCTGGCTTACGAGGCGGCGGGATCCGAGCTGAGCTTGCGCCGCGTGGCGGCGACGGTGGGGCTCGCGACGGACACCGCAGGCGCCTACCTGGATGCGTGCGAAGCAGCCTACCTGCTCTTCCAAGTCCCGTACTTCGCGACCTCCGAGCGCAAGCGTGCCGGGCGCAACCGCAAGGTCTACCCCATCGACACCGGCATGCGCCGCGGGGCGGTCACCCCGGGCAGCGCCGACCGTGGCAAGTCCCTCGAGTGCGCCACGCAGCTGGTGCTGCGCAAGCGCTTCGGCGAGGTCTCCTACTGGCGCGGCGATGGGGGCGAGGTGGACTTCGTGGTGCAGGAAGGCCGGCGCGTGATCCCCGTGCAGGTCAGCTGGGACGGCCCTCAGCCGCGGCACGAGCGCGCGCTCACGTCGTTCTACGAGCAGTTCCCCCACGCGGACGAGGCGTGGTGGGTCACCGCCGAGACGTTCGCCGAGCTGGACGCGCGCTGACTCCGCCGCACCGCTACACGCCGAAGCGCGGGTAGTCCGTGTAGCCCTCGGGGCCCGGCGAGTAGAGCTGCTTCGGGTTCAGCGGCGCGAGCGGATGCCCATGTCGCAGGCGCTCCACCAGGTCCGGGTTGCTGATGAAGTGGCGCGCGAAGGACACGAGGTCCGCGTCGCCCGCCCGGATGGCGGCCTCGGCGCTGTCGCCATCGAAGCCGTCGTTCAGCATGAAGGGGCCCGCGAAGCGCGCGCGGCGCAGCGCCTGGAGGTCCACGCCGGGCGTGTTGCGCATGGCGTGCAGGTACGCGAGGCCCATGCCGCCCACCTGGGCGAGCAGCACGTCGAAGGTCTCGACGGGGTCCGCGTCCGAGAGGTCGTTGAAGGGGTTGCCCGGGCAGATGCGCAGGCCCACGCGCCCAGGCCCGGCCACCGCGCTCATGGCGGCCAGCACCTCGGTCACGAAGCGCACGCGCTTCTCGGGGCTGCCACCGTAGGCGTCCGTGCGCTGGTTGGTGCCGGTGGAGAGGAACTGCGCCGGCAGGTAGCCCGACGTGCCGTGCAGCTCCACCAGGTCGCAGCCCGCGTCGAAGGCCAGCTCGGTGGCGCGCCCGTAGGCCGCGATCACGTCGGCGATCTCGGCGAGCTCGAGCGCACGCGGCTCCATGATGGGCTGCATGCCCTGCTCGGTGAAGATCTTCGTGTCGGCGCGGATGGCCGACGGAGCGACCGCGTCCGTGCCCGGCACCTTGTTGTCGGGGTGCCCGATGCGCCCGCAGTGCATGAGCTGCATGGCGAAGCGCCCGCCGGCGCCGTGGACCGCGTTGGTCACGGCGCGCCACGCGTCGACCTGGCCCTTCGTGACGATCCCGGGTGTGCGGCAGTAGCCCTTGCCCTCGTGGCTCGCGTAGACGCCCTCGCTGATGACCAGCCCAGCGCTGGCGCGCTGCCGGTAGTACTCCACGTGCAGCTCCGTCGGCTCGCCCGCGGGGTTGGCGCGTGAGCGGGTCATGGGGGCCATCACGATCCGGTTCGGAAGCTGGACGTCGCCGACGCAGATGGAGTCGAACAAGCTGGGCATGCGCGTGGAGTGTACACGCGCACGGACGCCTCACTCGGCGAGCTGAGACGCGATGGCGCGCAGGCCGTCGAGGGCTTCGCGGTGATCGGGGTCGAGGTGCAGCACGCACTCGTAGGCGTTGCGCGCGGCCGGCCACTTGGCGCGGTCCACCAGCAGGCGGGCGCGCAGCAGGTGCGCGTCGGGCGCGTTGGGCGCGAGGCGACAGCCCACCACCAGCTCGGCGAGGGCCTGGTCAGCCTCGACCGGGTCACTGCGGCGCGAGGCGTGTCGACAGTAGCCGAGGTGCACCCAGTAGAGCCCCTCGTCCGGGGCGAGCGCGGTGGCGCGCAGGAACGCATCGAGCGCAACGCCGAAGTCTCCCTCGAGCAGCGCGCGCTCGCCCTGTCGGTAGGCCTGCCGTGCGCGCTCGAGCTCGGGCTTGGCGGACATGGGCACCGGGGGATCGGTCTGCCGCTCACTCGGCCCGACGTCCAGCAAGTCGTCCGGCCGAAGCGGCCCGTCCAGCAGACGAATCGCGCCCACGCACACCAGCGTGTAGACGAAGGCGCTCAGTGTAGAGCCCGCAATGGCAGAGCCGCCCAGCAGCGCGCGCACGGTGGTCCGCCCGTCCAGCTTGTCGAGCAGCGCTCGGCACTCGGCCGGCAGCTCGAAGCGCCGGAACGGGGTCACGCGATAGACCACGGGAGCCGCGTAGCGGTCGAGCGCGTCGGCCAGCAGCTCGGCGACGCGCTTCGGCGGAACGCGCTCGCGCACGCCGCGCATGACCAGCTCGAACAGCGGCACCTCGAGCGGAGCCGTCTCCTGCGGCGGCTCCATCTCCGCGAACTCGAAGGTCCCCGTGGTCCACGCGAAGACGTCCAGCAGCTTGGTCTCCTGCTGGAGCTCGAGCACGTCGTGCAGCTGGTGGGGTGTGATGGCGCCCATGGACAGCAGGATGGCTCCCTGCCGGCCCTGCCAAGCGCGCGCCCGCTGCAAGGAGTCGTGCAGCACACGCGGCTCGATGATGCCGCGCTGGCACAGGATCTGACCGAGGCACTCGTCGACCAGGTTGGAGCGCACGGAGCGCGGCACGCCACGGCGGAAGAAGATGACCTTCTTGGGGCAGTCGCCCGCGGTGGTGGCGCGCGGGTCGCCCTCGCACTGCAGCGCCAGCGCGCCGGTCGCGCGCTTCTCGAAGATCTGCACCAGCACTGACGTGAAGGGCACCTCCGCGAGGTTGCCGCGCAGCGCACCGGGCGTGCTCAAGCGGATGCCCAGGTGCCGCTCCACGGCGTCGCCCTCGGACGAGTCCGTCAGCGTGTAGCGGCGCGTCTCCTCGTGGGCGCCGATCGCCATGGACGGGGGCGGCACCGAGTCGGAGCGCAGCTCGCGGCGCACGATGTTCTCGATGATGCGCAGCACGCTGCTGTCGGAGACGTCCCCCACCAAGCAGGTCAACGCGCCGAGGCGGGCGGTCTCTCGCTGCAGGGCGAGCGCATCGTGAGACGCACCGAGCAACACCATGTGGGCCTGCTCGCCGCCGGGCGCCCAACGCAGCGACTCCACGGTGGCCGCTCCGTCGCGACCGGGCAGGCGCAGCGCCACGCACACGATGTCCATCGGCCGCTGCACGAAGGCGTCGATCGCGGCCTCGCCGCTCGCCACACCCACGCAGTCGTAGCCGGCGCGCTCGACGGCCGACACCAAGCGCAGGCGCACGGCGTCTTCTGGAACCACCAGGAGCACGGAATGGGAGACCACCACGGCGCCGAGGATATCGGATCGCCATACGGACCGCATCCCGGCACCCCGCCGGCCCGAAAACATCGCGGCCTTCCGTGACGGCGCCTCGCTTGCTACGGTCCGGCCATGCCCGACCAACGCACTCGCACCGACCGCGTCCTCACCAAGGAAGAGCAGGAGAGCCTGACCCCCAAGCAGGTGCTCACGCTGCTCGTGGACGGCAACACCCGCTTCGTCGCAGGCGACATCACCCACCGCGACCACCAGGCGCAGGTTCGCGCTGCGGCGCAGGGGCAGTGGCCCAAGGGCGTGGTGCTCTCGTGCGTGGACTCGCGCATCCCGGTGGAAGACGTCTTCGACTGCGGCATCGGTGACCTCTTCGTGGCGCGCGTTGCCGGCAACATCATCAACCAGGACATCCTGGGCAGCATGGAGTTCGCGTGCGCCGTCTCGGGCGCCAAGCTGGTGCTGGTGCTGGGCCACGAGCACTGTGGCGCCATCAAGGGCGCCATCGATCGCGTCGAGATGGGCAACCTGACGGCGCTGCTGAGCCACATCCATCCGGCCGTGGCCGCGGTGACGGGCTTCGACGACGACCGCAGCAGCAAGAACGACCCGTTCGTTCACAGCGTGGCCGAGCAGAACGTCCGCGTGAGCGTGCAGCGCGTGCGCGACGAGAGCCCCGTGCTGCGGGACCTCGAAGCGGCGGGCCGCATCCAGATCATGGGCGCCATCTACGCCATGGAGACCGGCGTGGTCTCGTTGATCGCTTAGGCGCTCAACCAAGCCACCGGTCGGCGTCGAGGCGCTCGTCGGCGCGCAGCTTGCTCACCGCGTGGTCCACGAACGCCCGCACGCGCGCTGGCGCTTCGGCCCCTGCAGTGTGCACCACGTGCACGGGAATGGGTGGGGGCTCGAGCTGCGGCAGCACCACCACCAAGCGCCCGGCGCGCACGTCGGAGGCCACCTGATACGACAGCGCGCGTGTGATGCCGCGGCCCGCCATCGCAGCGCGCAAGGACGTCTCGGTGCTGTTGGTCACCAGGCGCGGGTCGATGGGCACGCGGGTGGTGGAGCGCCCCCGCGTGAAGGTCCACTCGCGCGGGGGCTCGCCCTGCGCGAACGCGATGAGGTGGTGACCCCGCAGGTCGCGGGCACGCTCGGGTGTCCCGTGGGCGGCGAGATAGCCCGGTGACGCGACCACCACGCGCCGCACCGCACCGACCTTGGCCGCGCGGAGGGTCGAGTCCCGCAGATGCGCGATGCGGACGGCCACGTCGACGCCTTCGGCCACCAAGTCCACCACGCGGTCGAGGAGCAGGGAGCGGGCGCGGACCTCGGGGTGGCTCCGCAGGAACGAGAGCAGCAGCGGCGCCACATAGAGGTTGCCGAACATGACGGGCGCCGTGACCACCAGGTTGCCACGCAGCGCCGTGTCCATCTCGCGGACCCCCGCCATGGAGGCTTCGGTGTCGGCGAGGATGCGCCGGGCCGACACCAGGAATCGCGAGCCCTCCTCCGTGAGCGCCACCACGCGCGTGGTGCGGCGGAAGAGCTGCACCCCGAGCTCGGCTTCGAGGGCGGCCACGCTACGAGTCACGGCCGCGGGGGACAGCCTGAGCTTGCGGGCGGCGGCGCTGAAGCCACCGGCCTCGGCCACGGTGACGAAGGTGTGGAAGGCGTCGAGGCGGTCCATCCGATTAGTGTGTCATGCGCAATAATCCTTTGTCATGGGTGCGCATTCCACCACGAGGGCCGCCGCGGCATACTCCGGGCATGTCGAACCTCGTCCTCCATCGTCACCCTCTCTCTGGACACTGCCACCGGGTGGAGCTCTTCCTGAACGTGCTGGAGCTGCCCTACCGGAAGCAGCACGTGGAGTTCGCCACCCGCGAGCACAAGGCGCCTTCCTTCCTGGCGAAGAACCTCTTTGGACAGCTGCCCGTGCTCGAGGACGGGAAGCTGGTCATCCCCGACAGCATGGCGATCCTGGTCTACCTCGCGAAGAAGTACGACCGCTCCGGCGAGTGGCTCCCGAGCGATCCCTTGCTGGCCGCGCAGGTGCAGCGCTGGTTCTCGGTGGCCGCCGGTCCACTGGTGGAGGGGCCCGCGCGCGCCCGAACCGCCGCCGTGTTCGGGCGGGACGTGGACACCACCCCCAACCGCGCGCTCGCGCGTCAGCTGTTCGCCACCATGAACGACCACCTCGTGGCCCGTGAGAGCCCGTTCTTGGTGGGCGTGCGCCCCACCGTGGCCGACATCGCGCTCTATGCCTACGTAGCGCACGCCCCCGAGGGTGGTGTGTCGCTCGAGCCCTTCCCTGCGATTCAGCGCTGGATCCGCGCCGTCGAGGCCATGCCGCACTTCATCCCCATGGAGGCCACCCAGACGGCGGCGCTCGAGAGGGCCGAGTGACCTCGCCGCCCACGTGGCCCTTCCACGAAGGCGAGGTGCGCATGCAGGAGCGGGCCGGGGTCCACGGCTTGGCTGCGCACGTGGGCCGCTTCGTCCGGCCCAGCATGCCGGACCAACACCGCGAGCTGTTCGAGCAGCTGCCGTACTTGGTGATCGGCGCGCTCGACGAGCGTGGCCGCCCCTTCGCGAGCATGGCCGTGGGCGTGCCTGGCTTCATCGAGAGCCCGGACCCGAGCACCTTGGTGGTGCACGCCGCGCTGGCCGAGGACGACCCGGTGCGGGCGGCCCTGCGGGAGGGCGCGCCGATTGGCCTCTTGGGCATCGAGTTCGAGACGCGCAGGCGCAACCGCGCCAACGGCACCGTCTCGCGTGTGGAGCCCGGCGCCTTCGCCGTGCACGTGGAGCAGAGCACCGGCAACTGCCCGCAGTACATCCAGGCGCGCAGCATCGAGAGCGCCGTGCGCCGGCCCGCGGTGACCCACCGCGAGACCTCGCGCCTGTCACCGCGCTCGAACGCCATCATCGCGAACGCCGACACCACGTTCATCGCGAGCGCCGCCGCCGAGACGGACCAGCGCGGCGTGAACGGCGTGGACGTCAGCCACCGCGGCGGCAAGCCCGGCTTCTGGCGCGCCCACACCGTGGACGGCCGCACGCGGCTGACCATGCCGGACTTCGCGGGCAACCGCTTCTTCATGACCCTCGGCAACGTGGCCCAGAACCCGCGCGTGGGCGTGGCCTTCGTGGACTTCGCCACGGGCGACTGGCTGTCCGTGACGGGCACCGCCGAGGTGCAGTGGGAGGGCAGCGAGCTGCGCGCGTTCGAGGGCGCCGAGCGCCTGCTGCACGTGGACGTGGAAGACGGCGTGATCCTCGGCGGGATGATCCCCTTTACGTGGAGCGCACCGGAGTACGCGCGGCAGCTGGGGCGCACGGGCTCGTGGTGATGCGCTCCCGCGAGGACGTTACTGGATGGCGATCAGCGTGACGTCGAACACCAGCATGCCCGCCGGCATGCCCGCGCGCCCGGCATACGCCAAGTTCACCGGGATCCAGAAGCGCCGCTTCTCGCCCGTCACCATCAGCTGCACACCCTCCGTCCAGCCTTCGATGACGCGGTCGAGCGGGAACGAGACCACCCGGCCACGGGCCACGGACGAGTCGAACATCTGCCCGTCGGTGGTCCAGCCGCTGTAGTGCACGCTGACCGTGCTGGTGGGCGTCGGGTGCTCGGTGCCCGTGCCCGTCTGCAGCACCCTCGACGCGAGCCCGCTGGGCGTGACCTCGGCGTCCGCGGGAATGACCGCAACGTCCACGGGCACCACCGGCGGCGACGCCTCGATGCCGATCAGCTCCACGTCGTATACGAGCATTCCCTCGGGGCGACCTGGCGCGCCGCCATACGCCTGCGCCTCCGGGATCCAGATGCTACGTTGCTCGCCCACCGTCATCCCCCGCAGCCCCTCCGCCCAGCCGGGGATCACGCTGGGAAGCGCAAACGTGTACGACTCACCGCGCTCGACGCTGCTGTCGAACCGGTTCCCGTCGGTGGTCCACGCGCTGTAGTGAACGATCACGATGTCCTGCGCGCGCGGACGCGCACCGCCACTGCCGTACCAGAGCACGCGCGACGCAACGCCCGAGGGAGAGCGCTCGGCGTCTGCTGGAGGACGCGCGACATCGGGCGGGGTCTCCAGCGAGATCGACGGGCGCGGCCCGCTGTTCTCGTGCGGCGGAGAGTGCGCGGGCGTCTCGAGCGCCGAACTGGGAGTGACGGTCGCTGCCTCGAGTTCCCCCGAAGGCTCCGCCGCTTCGGGCTGGGCCGCACCACCGCAGCCGAGCGTGTTGGCTGCGAAGACCATCAGGACAGCGAGCAGAGTAGACCTCGCGTGGGTCGGAGGGATGCGCATCGGAAGTGGGTAGCCGTCCGCAACGAGCATGTCGAGGGAGTCCGGTGGTCTTGCCGAGGAAGCCGGGTGAAGATGCGCCTATACGTCGCTATGATCGAGCGTGGCGCGTTCACCACCACACTGCTCCCAAGAAAGCGCACAAGAACATGACCGAGCTCGCGATCAGCATCCCGGACAGCCTGTTCAGCGCGTTGAGGAAGGCGCCGCACGAGGTGGCACGCGAGATGCGCATCGCGGCTGCCATTCACTGGTACCAACAGGGGACCATCTCGATGGAGCGAGCAGCCGAGACGGCTGGTATGGACCGCCCACAGTTTCTGGCCGAGCTCGCGCGCCGCCGCGTCGATGTGTTCGTCGTCGATGAACAGGATCTCGCGCGTGAGCTAGGCAGTGTCTAACTTCGCGATCATCAACGCATCTCCCCTCGTGTTCCTAGGCAGCCAACTCGAAGTAGCCCCTACCGCTTCTTCGCGCTGAGCCGAGCCACCGGCACCGTCGCGTCACCGCTGACCAGCGGGGAGAAGAAGTTGTCCTTCTTCATGTGCTCGTCCACGCGGAAGGCGAACTTGTAGCTGGGCGCGGAGCGCATGCTGCAGTCGGTGCGCTCGCAGAAGCGGCACGTGGTTCCCACGCGCACGGCGAGCTTGCGGTCCACGAGCGGCATGTCGTCCGCGTACGCCAGGTGCTTGGCGGCGTCGGCGTGGGTGCCGAGGCCGATGCTGTAGGCGGTGCCGCGGGCCATGCTGCCGCGTGAAGGCTCGGCCACCACCTTGGCGAAGCAGAAGTAGGTGCTCTGGTCGGGGTACTCGCTGTACTGCCGCGTGATGACGCTGGGGTTCAGGAAGGCGAGGTGCACGGCCATCTTGGGGCAGCTGCCGGCGTGCTGGGCGAAGTTGATTCCGTCGCCCGAGTAGCGCTTGCTGATGTTGCCGGCCACGTCCACGCGCAGGAAGTGCATCGGCAGGCCGCGGCGCCTCGGGTCGGCCAGGTTGCACATGCGGTGCGCCACCGTCTCGTAGGACGACTCGAACATCTGCGTGAGCAGGTCCACGTCGTAGCGCGTGCGCGTCACCGCATCGAAGAACTCTGCATACGGCAAGAGCAGCGCGCCGGCGAAGTAGTTGGCGAGGTGGATCTTGATCAGGCGCGCGGTCTCGCTGTGCCGCACCGGAAAGCGCGAGATGACCTCTTGCTGCGGGGACTCGCGGTCGAACACGCGCAGCGCGATGGTGCTGGCCAGCTGGAAGCGCAGGCGCTGCTCGAAGAGCTCGTCACTCACCGTGAGCACCTGGGCGTCGGCGTCCCAGCGACGGATGACCGAGCTGTCCTGCCCGGCCGTGGTGGTCTTCACCGTCACGTCGAAGTGCTCGCGCAGCACGCGCACGAGATCCGCGCTGCGCGTGCCCGCGGTGAGCCCCGTGTCGCGCCGCAGCTTCTCGGCCCGTTCTTCCAAGAGCCCGAACCAGTTGTCGTGCTGCTCGAGGAAGTCCGTCACCTCGTCGAACGGGCTGTAGTCGAAGCGCAGCGAGTCTTCCTCGTCGTCGTCCGCTTCGCGCCGCGCCAAGCCCGCGAGCACGTTGTCGAGCTGTGTGCGCGTGTTCTTGTAGAGGTTGAAGAGCGCGGTGATGGTGGTGACCACCTTGGGCTCGGCGCCGATGCCCGCGAGGTCGTCCTCGGTGAGGTTGAGCGAGCGCATGAGCGGCTCGTCCAGCAGCCGCGCGAGCCCGTCGTCCACGCGCGGCTCCCCGAGCGACGCCATGAACTCCTCCATGCTCACGCCGAAGATCTCGAGGGCCTTGAAGAGCAGCGGCAGCTGCATGGCCCGCTTGCCCTTCTCGATGAGGCTCAAGTAGGCCGGCGAGATGTCGAGCCGCCGCGCCACCTCGCCCTGCTGGACGCCGCGCGCGATGCGCAGCTCGCGGAGCCGGGCGCCCATGGCCGCGTGGTTGGTCTTCATCGACATCGGGGGGTGTTCCAGCGCGGCGGGCTCTAGAGGGGCCGCTGCGCAGCGTCCTGTTTACGGCATCTTTACAAGCTCTGCCAGTCCGGCGGGTTTACCGGGTCATGTTGCAAACTCGAAGGCTGTGAAGACCGCACGCCGGTTCGAGTGGCCGAAGCTCGGATTCAGGGATGATCCAGAGGGCTGGATGTGACTTGAAATTGGGCCACCAGTCCTTCGCTTGGCCTCATGGACGACTCCCCCTTCGGGATGGACTTGGCGCTCTCCAACTAGTGAAGCTCTCGGCCCTTCGCACCGGGAGAGCCCACCAAAGTAGAGAGGTCACCTGCTTCCGATCCTAGAGTCCCTTCCGAAGGGGGGGACTTGTCCAGGAGCCGAGGCCGCGGACTCCTTGCCCCGGCTTTCAAGCCGGGGTGGCCAAATGACCATGTTTCAAGCCTCGTCATCAGGTCGCCCAGCTGATCCGCATGCTGCCCCTCGAGGCCAATTCAGTTGCCCCCGCCCACCAATCACCCCTACCGACTTGCCAACCCCAACCCATATGTTACGCACAACAGCAAGGTCCGCCGCCGTGTGAAGCTGTAAAGCACCGCAACCAACGCGAACCACCCCATGACCCTTACCCGGCTGCCATACCCGCAGCCCCGACACGAGGTATTGACCATGAGCGAGCGCACCTCAATCGTCCCCGTTGGCAAGGTCCCCGCACTGGGCGACGTGCCCGAGAAGATGCACGCCTTCGTCATCCGGCCCGAGCGCTTCGGTGAGCCGAAGAAGTCGTTCGTGCAGGAAGAGATGCCGGTTTGGAAGGCCGGTCCGGGCGAAGTCCTGGTGCAGGTCATGGCCGCGGGCGTGAACTTCAACGGCATCTGGGCGGGTCTCGGTGAGCCGGTCAACATCCTCAAGTCGCACGGCCTCGACTTCCACATCGCGGGCTCGGATGCGTCCGGCGTGGTGTGGTCCATCGGCGAAGGCGTGACGGGCTGGAAGGTGGGCGACGAGGTCGTCGTGCACTGCAACCACTTGGTGGAGCCGGGCGCGTCGGACCTGCAGACCATCTGGGGCTACGAGACGCCCGACGGCTCGTTCGCGCAGTTCTGCCGCGTGCAGTCGCAGCAGCTGCTCAAGAAGCCGGCGCAGCTCTCCTGGGAAGAGTCGGCCAGCTACGGCCTCACCTACTACACCGCGCACCGCATGCTGGTGGACCGCGCCAAGGTACAGCCGGGCGAGGTGGTGCTCATCTGGGGTGCCGGCGGCGGCTTGGGTGTGTTCGCCGTGCAGCTCGCGGCCATCATGGGCGCGCGCGCCATCGCGGTGGTGTCGAGCGACGACAAGGCGCAGCTCTGCAAGGACCTGGGCGCCGTGGGCGTCATCAACCGCAACGAGTTCCCGGGCCTGCAGTACAAGGACGGCATGACGCCGGCCGAGGAGGCCGAGCACCAGAAGGCCATGAAGGCCTTCGGCAAGCGCATCTGGGACATCCTGGGCGAGAAGACCGGTCCCGACGTGGTGTTCGAGCACGTGGGCAAGACCACCTTCCCGGCGAGCGTGTTCCTCGCGAACAAGTTCGGCCGCATCGTCATCTGCGGCGCCACCACCGGCTACAACCTGACCTTCGACGTGCGCCACCTGTGGATGCGCCAGAAGCAGATCATCGGCTCGCACTTCGCCGACGCCGACTCGTCGCGCCGCGCAAACAACCTGATGCTGCAGGGCAAGGTCAAGCCGGTCATGACGCAGCTGTTCACCTGGGACCAGATCCCGCAGGCGCACCAGCTCATGTACGAGAACAAGCTGCACGGCACGGTCTCTTGCCTTGTGGGCGCACCGCGCCCAGGTCTCAAGAACTACGCCGAGACCCTGGCCGCGATGAACGCGGGCTGAGCTCGACCCTCCCCTTCCCCCCCTCTCTCGGAGTCCCACGCATGGAGCGAGTCCTCGAAGCCCTCGGCGCCGTCTATCAAAAGGCGCTCGCCAACCTGAAGACCAAGGTCGTGGTGAACGGGCGCCTGAACGGCGACCGCTTGAACGACGAGCAGCTCGCCGCGCACGCGCTCGCGTACCTGGCCACCGAGCTCGAGGCCTGCAAGCAGCTCACGGCGTGGGCGGCTCGTGTGGGTGGCGAGTTCGAGGGCAAGGTGGCGCGCGCCTACGTGGGTGAGCTGGCCCGCAACCTGCGCGGCGGTGTGGACCTCGGGGCCTGCGAGAACATCGCGCTGGCCGACCTGGGCCTCACCGACGCGGACCTCGCGGACA
>CAZEAA010000047.1:0-3864 GCA_964510015.1 uncultured Sandaracinaceae bacterium | reverse complement strand
TGCGAGAACATCGCGCTGGCCGACCTGGGCCTCACCGACGCGGACCTCGCGGACACACTGCTGCACCCCGAGGTGCAGGCCTTCAGCGCACAGCACTCCACGGGCGCCATCTACCTCGAGATCGCGCAGCACGCGCGTGACAAGGGCTTCGGCAACCTCGGGCTCGACGACGAGATGCTCGAGGAGATCCGCGGGCAGTTCGCGAAGTTCTCGGATCAGAAGGTGATCCCCATCGCGCAGGACGTGCACCGTCAGGACAAGCTCATCCCGATGGACATCCTCGAGCAGATGGCCGAGCTGGGCGTGTTCGGCCTGACCATCCCCGAGGAATACGGCGGACTCGGGCTCAGCAAGGTGGCCATGTGCGTGGTCACCGAGGAGCTCTCGCGCGGCTACATCGGCGTGGGCTCGCTGGGCACGCGCAGCGAGATCGCGGCCGAGCTCATCATGGGCGGCGGCACCGAGGCCCAGAAGAAGGAGTGGCTCCCCAAGCTCGCCTCGGGTGAGGTGCTCTCCACCGCGGTGTTCACCGAACCCAACAACGGCAGCGACCTCGCCAACCTGACCACGCGCGCCGTGAAGCAGGCCGACGGGTCCTACGTGGTGAGCGGCGCCAAGACCTGGATCACGCACGCGGTTCGCGCCGACGTGATGACGCTGCTGGCGCGCACCAACCCGGATGCGCCGGGCTACCAGGGCCTGTCCATGTTCTTGGCCACCAAGACGCGCCTGGGTGGCGAGCCCGGCGAGGCCGAGTTCGTGGACAAGGGCCTGACCGGCACCGAGATCAAGGTGCTCGGCTACCGCGGCATGAAGGAATACGAGCTCAGCTTCGACGGCTTCAGCGTGCCCGGCGAGAACCTGCTGGGAGGCGAAGAGGGCGCTGGCTTCAAGCAGCTCATGCGCACGTTCGAGAGCGCGCGCATCCAGACGGCGGCGCGTGGTGTGGGCGTGGCCCAGGCCGCGCTGAACGACGCCATCCTGTACGCCACGGAGCGCGAGCAGTTCGGCGGGCCCATCTTCCAGTTCCCGCGCGTGGCGCGGAAGATCGGTCGCATGGTCACCCGCATCCAGGCGGCTCGTCAGCTCACCTACTTCAGCGCGCGCGAGAAGGACATGGAGAAGCGCTGTGACCTCGAGGCCGGCATGGCCAAGCTGCTCGCCACGCGCGCGGCCTGGGAGTCGGCCGACGCCAACGTGCAGATCCACGGCGGCAACGGCTTTGCCGAGGAGTACACCGCGTCCCGCCTGCTGGTGGACGCGCGCGTGCTCAGCATCTTCGAAGGCGCCAACGAGATCCAAGCGCACGTCGTGGCGCGCCGCCTGCTCGAGATCTGAGCGAACCAGGATCCCCTCCAAAAGGAAGGGGCTTGCTGACGGAATGCGAAAGGGCCCTCCAAGTGGGGGCCCTCTCGTGCTTCGGCGCTCGCTCGTGACGAGGGCTACCGCGTCACTTCTTCTTCTTGGCGGCGCGCTTGCCCAGCTCGTCGCCCTGCGCGGGGGAGCCCGGCACGGGCGAGTCGTAGCGCTTCTTGCCCTCGGCCAGCTGCTCCACGAGGCGCTCGCGGATCTCGGGGCGGCCACCCGCGAGGATGCGCGCGGCGAGGAAGCCGGCGTTCTTGGCGCCGTCGATGGCCACGGTGGCCACCGGGATGCCGGGCGGCATCATGACGGTGGAGAGCAGCGCGTCCATGCCGTCGAGGGCGGTGGACTTGAGCGGCACGCCGATGACGGGGCGCGTGGTGTGCGCGGCGACCACGCCCGCGAGGTGAGCCGACATGCCGGCGCAAGCGATGAAGACCTCCACACCCGCGGCCTCGGCGGCCTCGACGTAGGCCACGGCGTCGTGCGGCGTGCGGTGCGCCGAGAGCACGCGCAGGTCGTTCGAGATGCCGAGCTCGTCGAGCACGTCACGGGCCTGGACGACGACCGGGAGGTCGCTGGGGCTGCCGGTCATGATGGCGACGAGGAAGGTGGGCGCGGACTCGGGCTTCTGAGACTTCTTCTTGGACACCGTGGACTCCTTCGGGGTGGTGAGCGGATGGAAACGTAGCAGCGAGGGCTTCAGAGGCGAAGCGCCTGCACCGCTTGGCGCGCGTCGTCGACCGACGCGAGAATGGCACGGGCCCGCTCGATGAAGCGCTCGCCCGCCGGGGTGGGGGTCATGCCGCGCGCACCGCGCACGAACAGCGCAGCGCCCAGCTCGTCCTCGAGGGCCTGCAGGCGACGCGTGAGGGGTGGCTGGCTGACGTGCAGGCGCTGGGCGGCGCGCACGAGCGCTCCCTCCTCGGCGATGGCGACCACGGTCTCGAGCTGCTCTAGCGACACGGTGCCGGATGCTAGCGCGAGATGGAGACGGCGGACAGGCCACGGGCCGCGAGTCCCGAGAGCCATGCCGAAGCGGTATGGGTGGCCGCCGCCGGGGGGCGCTAGCGTGGGCCCATGCACGAGCGCATCGCGATCCTCGCCCCGAAGCACCAAGAGGCCATGCGCCGAGCGGGGCGCGCGGCCGCCGAGACGCTGGCCGTGGCCGCGAGGGCCGTGGCGCCCGGCGTGACGACGGCGGCGCTGGACGAGCTGGTCGCTCGCGACACGAAGCAACGCGGGGGACGATGCGCGCAGTACCACTACCGGCAAGGACGCCTGGTGTTCCCGGCGCACGTGTGCACGTCGGTGAACCACGTGGTGTGTCACGGGGTCCCGGGGCCGCACGCGCTGCGCGAGGGAGACATCGTGAACGTGGACGTGACCACCGAGCTGCATGGCTGGCACGGCGACACGTCACGCGCGCTGCGCGTGGGCCGGGTCTCGCCCGACGCCGAGCACGTGGCCACGGTCGCCGAGCGCGCGCTCGAGGTGGGCATCGCGCAGGTGCGGCCGGGCGCCTCGCTGCACGACATCGGCGCCGCCATCGAGGAGTACGCGCGGGAGCAAGGCTGCAGCGTGGTGCGCGACTTCGGAGGTCATGGCATCGGGCGCCGCATGCACATGGCGCCGCACGTGCCGCATCACCGCTCGCCCACGCCGGGGCCGCGCTTGGCGCCGGGGATGTGCTTCACCATCGAGCCCATGGTCTGCCTCGGCGCTCCGCAGGTGCGCGTGCTCGCCGATGGCTGGACGGTGGTGACGGTGGACGGCTCGCTCTCGGCGCAGGCCGAGCACACCCTCCTGGTCACCGAGCAGGGCGCCGAGGTGCTGACTCGGGCGCCCGACTGAGCGGCGGTCTCGAGGCGCGCGCTCAGTCAGGTGCCGCAGCGGCCGATGTGGATGTCCCCGATGGCGTCGTCGAAGGTGCCTTCCACCAGGCGGTAGCAGCCGGCCTCACCGGGGCACGTGATGCGCGGATCGACCTCGGAGGGATCGCAGATCTGCACGCACACGTAGCCCTGCAGACCGGACGCGTCGCTGCACACCGAGTCGTAGCCGCAGGTGTAGCCGGGCGCGCAGCCGGTGTTGGTGGGGTATGTGTCGCCGTCCACGATGGCGCAGGGCTCGAGGTTGTGGCGAGGGTCGGGGTCCAGCTCGACGCAGTCCGTGTAGAACGCCTCGATGTCGGAGTCGGAGATGGCCGCGCAGTTCAGGCCAGCGGGGCAGCCCACGTCGTCGAAGGGGTTGCAGGTAAGCGAGCACAGCGAACGATCGGGCTCGGAACCAAAGCCGACGATGTTCACGCAGCGCGAGTCGGGGTGCACCGTGGACGCGCAGATCGGGTCGTCCACGGGGGGCCCTCCATCGGACGGAGTGAGGGTGCAGGGGACGCGGCAGTACGAGTCACCACCGTGTATGCGCGCCGAGTAGCAGACGTCGTTGGTGTCGGGGGTGCCGCTACACGCCGCGCCCGTCGCGTGGTTCGAGGGGCACGTG
>CAZEAA010000046.1:0-24582 GCA_964510015.1 uncultured Sandaracinaceae bacterium | reverse complement strand
GTGCACGAGGGCGTCGTGGACGCTGTCTTCCACCAGCACGTAGTCGGGGGCGACGCAGGTCTGACCGGCGTTCACGAACTTGGACCACACCAGGCGCTTGGCCGTGACGTCGAGGTCCGCCGTGCTGTCCACGATGACCGGGCTCTTGCCACCCAGCTCGAGCGTGACCGGCGTGAGGTGCTTGGCGGCCGCGGTCATGACGATGCGACCCACGCTGCCGTTGCCCGTGTAGAAGATGTGGTCGAACTGCTCGTTGAGCAGCTCGGTGGTCTCCTTCACGGCGCCTTCGACGACGGGGAAGCAGTCCGGGTCCACGTAGCGCGGGATGAACTTGGCGAAGAGCGCCGACGTGGCAGGCGCGACCTCGGAGGGCTTGAGCACGGCGCAGTTGCCAGCGGCGATGGCCCCGACGAGCGGCGCCATCATGAGCTGGAAGGGGTAATTCCACGGCGCGATGATGAGCACCACGCCGAGCGGGTCCTTGTGGATCTCGCTCTTACCGGGCTGCACCACCACGGGCGTGGGCACCTCTTCGGGGGCCGCCCACGCACGCAGGTTCTTCTTCACGTGCTCGATGTCGGTCTTCATGTAGCCGATCTCGGCGAGGTAGGCCTCGAAGCGCGGCTTGCCCACGTCGGCCGCGAGCGCGTCGTAGATCTCGGACTCGCGCTCCACCAGGAAGCGCGCGAGGCCGTCGAGCTGCGCCAGACGCCAGCGCAGCGAGCGGGTCATGCCGGTGTCGAAGCGCTCTCGGGTGCGGGACACGAGGTCCGCGATGGATGGCGCAACGGTGGTCTTCTGCGAGCGGGTCTGAGTCTGTTCCATCGGCGAGCTCCTCTTACAGGGATACCGAAGTTACCAGAGCACGGGCGCCTGCGCATCACCCAGAAGAGTGGAGCGGCCCACCCGACATTTTTGAGCCGTTTTGCGAGCCCCTCGCATTTAGAGGGGAAAGCCGGTCAGTCAGACCGGCCCACGAAAGAAGGCAGACCATGGACATGGACAACGGACGCAGCGTGCTCTTTGTGGCGATCGTGAAGGTGTTGGCCTCGAAGCGTGGAGGATTGCTCACGCGCGCGGTGTCGTACGTGCTGAACCGAGGCTCGGACAGCGCGGAGCTCTGACGCGCACTGCCCTGCGGCTTGCCGCACTGCGTCACACGAAATTTGGTGCGGGATCGCGGCGGGGCGAGGATGGCGAGACGTGTGATGGAACGCACGTCAGCGAGCGAAGGAGCAGGACATGGCGAGCACGACGAACATGGCCGAACACGACTGGGAACCCCGCGAGCGGCCGGCCCCTTGGTGGGCTCACCTGCTGCGCTGGTGGCTCTGAGTTTCCGATGGCGCTGAGCGCACGCGGCGGGGCGCTGCGGATGCACGGCACGCCTCAGGCGTGCTCGGTCAGCAGCTTCCAGCAGCCCATCGCGAAGGACCGATAGGCGCTGCGCTCGAGGCGCGGTGGCTGGTCCACGATGTCGCGGCGGGAAGCGAACATGGAGCGCAGCGCGCCTTCGATGTCGTTGCTGGTCTCCACCCAGAGGAACTCCTCGATGCCGTCGAGCACCTGGTCGCGCAGCAAGTGCGGCAGCTCGGCGAGGCGCAGCTCCCCCGAGAGGCGCCGGCGCACCGAGTGGGCGATGGAGCGCGCGTGCTCCGGCCAGCGCCCGAGCGCCTTGTGGAAGATGTCCCCCACCAGCCGCAGGATCTCCTGCGCGAGCTCACGCACGCGCGGACGCAGCTCACGCTCTTCGTGCTCCACCAGCATGGCCAGGTAGTCGTCGCTCATCAGCTGGCTGATGTCCTGGATCACGATGGAGCGCGTCTCGGACGTGACCTGCAGCGACGCAAGATCCAAGATGACGCGCTCGCGCACCGTGGTGAGCTCGCGCATCAGCGCGCCGTCGGGGCCCGGGTCCAGCACGGCACCGAGCGGGTCGATGAGGTGATGCCCAAACGTGGTGAGCACCTGGTCCAGGAGCCGGCGCTGGAGATCCGTGTGACCCAGCGTCATCAACGCGCGCTCGATGGTGACGGCGTTGGGCGCTTCCACTAGGACGTCTTGGAACTTCAGGCCAGGCTGGAGCCCGCTGTGCATCTCGAACGAGCGCATCAGCTCGTGGAAGGTGGACACCGCGCCCTCGGCGTCGTCGTCGCCGTACACCGACACGACCAGGTCACGGTCCGCCATGCCACCGAACAGACGTGCCAGCTCCCCCTGCACGTCCGCCGCGGTGACGAGCGTTCGGGGCGAAGTCACGTTGCCGGAGGCGGTCACCGCCCGAGCATGCCAGGACGGCTGACGGAAGCCACTCGGCAATCGTCACCGGGAGCGCAAGTCCGCGCCCCACGTGAAGGGGTGGGAATGGCAGCGTTCCTGGACTTGCCGTGAGCGCGGCCCGGTGAGGCTGCGCTGATTCAGAGCGTGGGCTGTGCGTCCGCCGCGTGAAAGCGCCCGCGCTCGTCGCGGGCCACGCGCGCCCAGGCCACCACCGGGTCGTGAACGAAGAAGAGCCCGCCGCCGCGCGCCTCGAGGTCGGTCAGGAGCGCCTCCTTCTCTTCGATCAGCCGCTCGGGAAAGCGGTCGTAGCCCATGCTGATGGGCAAGTGGACCCACGGCGCGCCCGGGATCTGGTCCGACGCGAAGAGCAGCGGTCCGTGCTGCGTGGGGACCTCCGCCATCATGAGGCCGGGCGTGTGACCGTCCGCGAAGCGCAGCGGGTAGTCGCGTCCGAGCGTGCTCGAGAACGCCACCCCGTGCGCGTCGGGTGCCGGGTCGGCGACCCGCTCGACCTTGCCGGTGGCGCGCAGCAGGCCCTGCAGCTCGGGGATGAACGACGCCCGATCGCGCGCGTGCGGCGTGACGGCCCGCTCGAAGGCGCGCTCTCCCACCACGTAGCGCGCGTTGGGGAACACCAGCTGCATGGGCTGCCCCTCGCGATGTGCGGCGAGCACACCCCCCGCGTGATCGAAGTGCAGGTGGCTGAGCACCACCACGTCCACGTCGTCGCAGGTGAGGCCGTGGGCGGCGAGCGCGTCGATCAGCACGTGCTCGGGCTCTTGCACCCCGAAGCGCTCGCGCATGTCGGGCGGGAAGAACGCGCCGATGCCCGCCTCGAACAGGATGTTGCGCTGCGGCTCGCGGACGAGCAGGCAGCGGCACGCGAGCGGCACGCGGTGCTGATCGTCCGGGGCGATCCAGCGCGACCAGAGCGCGCGCGGGGCGTTGCCGAACATGCTGCCCCCGTCGAGGCGCTGGCTGTTCCCGAGGAGCGCGTGGAACGTGCGAGGCGTGGTGGTCATGCGTCCGAACCTAGCAGCCCGTCGCCGGATGGGTAGAAGCTGACGGCGCTGGGAGAAGGGGTGTGGCAAAGCGCGACGACGAGTCGCTCAGCGAGGCGAGCTGCTGCGTACGCGGGACGCCTCGACGACGTGTGTGCCCGGCGCCTCGCCGAGCGCCTGCAGCCGAGCGCGCGCCACCTTGTCGAGCGACGTGCGGGGCAGCGCGGCCACGACCCAGTACTCCTTCGGGAGCTTGAAGCGCGAGAGCGAGGCGGCGAGGGCCGCGTCCACTTGGCGCAAGCGCTCTTCCTCCGGGACGTCACCCTCGTCGACGACGCCTGAGCGCGGGCGCGCGAGCACGCAGGCGGCGACCACACGCTGGCCCCAGGTCTCGTCATACACCCCGAAGACCGCGGCCTCCTCGACCAGCGGGTGTTCGTTCAAGCGTGCCTCGACCTCGGCGGGGTAGACGTTCTCGCCACCGCTGATGATGAGGTCGTGACGGCGGCCCTCCACGTACACGAAGCCCTGCTCGTCGACGCGGCCGAGGTCGCCGGTGCGGAACCAGCCCTGCTCGTCGAACGGCTCGCGCTGCCCGAGGTAGCCCGAGAAGAGCGTCGGCCCCCGCACCTCGAGCACCCCGTCGCGGACGCGCACCTCGACGCCGTCGAGCGGGCGCCCGCAGCCGGGCTCGTCGTGCCTGGCCTGCGTGGCGATCTGCGAGCAGCCCTCGGTCATGCCGTACGTGGTGCGCACGGGGACCCCCGCGGCATGCGCCCGAGCGACCAGCGCCGGTGGGACGGCGGCCCCCCCCAAGACGACGGCCCGCAGGGTGCGCGGCGTATGGAAGCCCACGTCCAGCAGGCGACTCAGCATGGTGGGCACCAGCGAGACGTGCGTCACGCTCAGCTCGTCGACCAGCGCGGGGAAGGTGCGCGGATCGAACTCCGGGGTTCTGGCCAGCACCACGGTCCCGCGCGTCACCAACATGCGCACGATGATGGAGAGGCCACCGATGTGCGCGGGCGTGAGCGAGAGCAGCCAGCGGTCCACGTGCTCGTCCGACGCCGGGTCGCACGAGCTGGCGAGGCGCGCGCGCGACGCCCACGCCGAGGCCACGAACGCACGCCGGGGCAGCACCGCGCCCTTGGGGCTGCCGGTGGTCCCCGAGGTGAAGAGGATGGCGAGCGGCGCGCTCGGGAGGGTGGGATGGAGGACGGGGGCCTCGCTCGGCGCGGGCCGCGACGGACGCTGGTCGATCAGCGTGGCTCCGCTCTCGCGCACCACGCGCTCGTGCTCCTCGTGCGTGGCGCGCGGGTGCAGAGGAACGAGACAGAGCCCAGCCTCGATGGCCGCGAGCACGGTGACGACCCCGGCGACGTCGAGCGTGGGCACGAAGGCCAGCGCATCGCCCGGCAGGAACCCCTGGGCATGGAAGGCAGCGCTGCGCTCGGCACAGCGCTCGGCCACCTGCGCGTACGTCAACGTGAGGGCGGGGCTCGCGATGGCGGCGCGCTCGGGGTGCTCGCGCGCGGCCGCGTGGATGGACAGGTCCAGGTCCACGTGACCGAAGCCTGGCGTGTGGTGCGGCACCAGGTGCCCGTCGCGGGTGAAGGCCGGCGCGTTCACGTCGAAGGTGGGCGCGAGCGCGCGCAGCCCGGGGTGCTCCCCGAGGCCCACGGCCATGCTGCCCGCCACCGCCAGCGCGAGCTCACCGAGCACGGCGCGCGCCACGGGACCCTCGAGGGTGTGCGAGATGACCGGCTCGAGGCCTCGCTCGTGCGCCTCGCGGACGAAGCGCGCGGTCTCGAGCAAGCCTCCCAGCGCCGTGGGCTTCAGCACCCACACGCGAACGTCGGGGTGGTCCACCACGTCCTCGGGGTCGAGGCCGCGCAGCGACTCGTCAAGCGCGAGGGGCACCGGTGAGCGCGCAGGCAGCACGGCGCTGGGCTCCTCCACGAACTCGACGTCGAGCGCAGCGAGCGCTCGGAGGGTGTCGTCGAGGCTCGCCCCCGCCAGCGCGCCGTTCGCGTCGAAGCGCAGACGGGCTGCGGGGAAGCGCTCGCGCACACGCGCGGCGAAGGCGAGCTCCGCTATGAGCTCACGCCCCACCTTGAGCTTGAAGGTGTGCACCCCGCCGTCCGAGCACGCCTGCGCGTCGCCGAGCTCGAGCGACGTGATCCACGCGGCGATGGGCAGGCTGGTGGGCACCTGCGTGGCCCGCTGGGCGAGGTCGAGGCCGTGGCGCAGGACCGCCCAGAGCGGCACGCCACGGGAGCGGGCGTAGGCGTCGAACAGCGCGCTCTCGAGACCGAAGCGCGCCGCATAGGCCTCGCGTGGGAGGCGACCGCTGTGATGAGCCACGGAGCGCGCGAAGTCTTCGAGGGTGTCGGCCGAGACGTCGAGCGATGTTCCGAGCGCTCGCAGCGCGCTCTCGGTGAGGGCGCTGTCGTCACTCGAGTAGCCGACGAGCGGCGAGGCCTCGCCCAGCCCGCGAACACCGTCGCACAACACGCTCACGAGCCAGCCACGACGCTCTCGGAAGCTCGCCACCGCGTTCTCGACCGGTTGTTCGAGGCGGCCGGCGAGCGGCGAGAGCGTGAGGCCGAGCTTCATGTCGTCACCGCGATGCCCACCGCGAAGAGCAAGCCGTACACGAGGAGCAGCTTCGCCGTGCCCGTCAGCGCGTCGTTGAGCGCGGCGCCATCACGCACCCACACCGCTCGCAGCAAGGTTGCCGCAAACGGAGACGTCGCGAACACCACGAAGACCAGCGAACCCACGCGTCCAGTGTAGAAGAGGTAGACGGGGATGCCATAGGTGGCGACGATCAAGAGCAGATACTCGAGGCGCGCACCCGTGGCTCCGAAGCGGACGGCGAGCGTCCGTTTTCCGCTCCGAGCGTCCCCGACGCGGTCGCGCAGGTTGTTCACCACGAGGATCGCCGTGGCCAACGCGCCTACCGGGACGGACGCGAGCAGCGCCAGTGTGGTGGGCAACCCCAAGCTCGGTGTGACGCCCACCAGCTGAACGTACTCGGTGCCACACACCGCGACGAAGCCGAAGAACAACATCACGAAGACGTCCCCGAGGCCGTGATAGCCGAGTGGATAGGGGCCGCCCGTGTAGGCGATGCCGGACGCCACGCTCGCGACGCCGATGGCCACCACGGGCCACCCACCCACCCACACGAGATAGAGGCCGGACAGGATGGCCAGGCCGAAGCTCGCGATCATGCCGCGCTTCAGCTGGGCCGGCGTGAGCAGTCCGGCCTGCGCCGCGCGCACGGGGCCGAGGCGCGTCTCGTCGTCGGTGCCCTTCTCGAAGTCGAACACGTCGTTCGCGAAGTTGGTGCCGATCTGGATCATGCACGCGCCGAACAACGCCGCCGCCGCAGGCAGCCACTGCGTCCCGCCGCGCGAAGAGGCGCAGGCAGTGCCCACGGCCACAGGAACGAGCGCCGCGCTCAACGTCGCGGGTCGCGAGGCGAGCAGCCACGCCCGCGGGGACCCCGGTCGCACATCAGACATCCACCGTCTCCACAATCACACGCGCCAGGTCGACCGGCGCCTCCAGCAAGAGATTGTGCCCCAGCGGAGCGCGCTCGTCTCCGAGCACCACGGCGCGAGCACTGGGCAACGACGCCGCCATGCCCTCCGCGAGCGCGCGGAACTTGGTGTCGGCGTGGCCGGCCACGAGCGTGATGGGCAGGTCCAGCGAGGGCAGCGCGGCGGTCCACGAGGGCATGCGCCCGAGGCTCAGCGTACGCAGCGCATGGGCGAGGCGCGGACCATCGTGCGTGAGCCGCAGGGCGCGCTGCGCCGCGAGACGCGCGGTTGTGAGGGAGCGCTGGGTGTCCCAGAGCGGCAGCGCTTCCCACTCGGCGACGAAGGCCGGCAGCCCGTCGCGCTCGAGGCGCAGCGCGAGCGCGTCGTCGCTGGCCGCGCGGGCCGAGCGCTCCGTCTCGTCATCGAGGCCCGGGTGCCCGCCGATCAACGTGGCCGTCTCGAAGCGCACGCGATGACGGACCAGCAGACCCAGCGCCAAGCGGGCCCCGAGGGAGTAGCCCACGAGGTGCAGCGTGCCGCGCGGGAGCAGCGTGGCCAGGCGGTCCACCTCGTCGTCGAACGACTTGGGCTGTGCGTCGCGCGCGTTGCCCGTGCCCTCGTGACCCGTGATCGCCGGACACAGCAGACGCTCGCCCGCCGTGCGCGGATCGGCGGCCACCTCGGCGACGACCGCGTCCCAGCTGGTGGGTCCGCCCGTGAAGCCATGCAGGAAGACGATGCTCATGCGCTCGCTTCTTGGCGCTGGCGGAGCATCGCGTCCACCTGCGCGTAGATGGCACGCTGGCGAGGCCCGGCGTCGTGCGGTGGGACGATGACCTCGATGACGCGCAGCCCCGGCTGACCGAGCGCAGCCTCTAGCGCGGAGCGCAGCTGCTCACGGGTGTGCACCGCCACGTGCGCGTGGCCATAGACGCGCGCCGCCGCCCCGAGGTCGGCCGTGTGGTCGGTGGTGAAGCTGTTCATGGGCGCGCCCGGGTGGCTCGCCACGGGGAGCAGCTCGAAGATGCGCCCCCCGCCGTTCTGCAGCACCACCACGGTGACCGAGCTCCCGGGAAAGTGCGTGCCGAGCCCGCCGAGGTCGTGCAGGAAGGTCACGTCCCCCAACAGCGCCACGACGGGGCGCCCCGTGGAGGCCGCGCCGGATGCGCACGCGACGAGGCCGTCGATGCCCGACGCGCCGCGCTGGCTGTGCACGGGACCGATCGGACGGGCGCGCCGGCTGTACGCATCCACGTGCCGGATGGCGAGGCTGTTCCCGAGCAGCAGCGCGTCGCGCTCGCCGAGCGCGTCCACGACTGCGAGCACCGCGTCGCCTTCAGTGAGGGCCTCCCCCTCACGCAAGGCCGTCTCGGCGAGCGTGTGGAAGCGGGCGTCGAGCTCCCGCCACAGACAGGCGTACGCCGTGGGCTCGGAGGATGCGGTCTCCGGCAACGACGCCGCGAGCTGGTCGAGCGCGGTGGCCACGTCGCCCACCAGCACGCACTGGGCGTTGCGCGTGGGGTCCGGCCTGCCGAAGGGCGCGAGCACGAAGCGCACCCCCTGCCCTGCTTGCGCCAGCTGCTCGAGGCTCTTGGAGGTGGGCGTAGCGCCCACTTGAATGACCAGCTCGGGGCCGAGCTGCGCGCGCCCCGCGGGGCTGCGCAGCAGCGCATCGAAACCCGCCACGCGCGTGACACGCGGGTCGTCCCCGCGGAAGCGACACTGGCTGGCGGCCTCGGCCACGAGCGGCAGCCCCGTCGCCGCGGCGAAGCGCTCGAGCGCAGCGGGCACGTCACTCTGCACCGCGAGGGGGCCCACCGTGATGACCCCGCGGCCGCCGCGAGCGAGGCACGCGTGCAGGGCGTCGCGCAGCTGCGCCAGGCCTTCCTGGGGCACGGCAGGCGCCGCGGTGGGAGACACACGCACCGTCCTCGCAGCCCAGCTGCGCACGCTGGCCAGCGCCTCGCGTGCCTCCTCGTCGGGCACGGCGCTTGGCTCGAGCGGCACGCGCAGCGGCACGTTCAGGTGCAGCGGCCCGACGTCGGGCCCCACCAACCCAGCGCTCAAGAAGTGCGTGAGCCGTGGGCCCCAGGCCTCGACCTGCGCAAGCGACTCGGGCACGCCCAGGTCCAGCTCCGCCCGCACGAAGCGGCCGAAGATGCCGTGCTGCGCGATGGTCTGGTTCGCGCCCCAGCCGTGCAGCTCGGGGGGCCTGTCGGCCGACAGCACCAGCATGGGCAGCCGCGTCTCCGAGGCCTCGATCAGGGCGGGCAGGTAGTGCGCGAGCGCGGTGCCGCTGGTGCACAGGAGCGGCGCGAGGACGCCCGTCTCGCGAGCCACCCCCAGCGCGAAGAAGGCCGCGGCGCGCTCGTCGATGACGTGGTGCAGCGGGACCCCGAGCGCATGCAGCGCCAACACCAGCGGCGTGCTGCGCGAGCCCGGGCTGACCACCCAGCGCGTGGCGCCGGTGCCGCGTGTGACCGCGTCTACCAGCCAGCAGGCCGCTGCGTATTGGAGGTCGGGTGCCGCGATCATGGGCGCCTCCGCCTCAGGCGCCCGCGAGCGTGCCCAGGACCGCCCGCATCTTGAGCTCCGTCTCGTCGTACTCGGCCTCGGGCCGCGAGTCGCGCACGATCCCGGCGCCGGCGTAGACCGACACGCGGCTGCCGCGCACCACGCCCGAGCGCAAGGCCACCACGAAGCTTCCGTCGCCACTCGCGTCGGTCCAGCCGAACGGCGCGCTGTACCAGCCGCGGGGCACGGGCTCGCGCTCGGCGATCCAGCGGATGGCGGCCTCGCGCGGGACACCACCCACGGCGGGCGTGGGGTGCAGCGCGCCGACCAGCTGAAGGACACTGGCCCCGTCGCGCAGGCGGCCCTCGATGGGCGTGCGCATGTGCACCACGTCCGGGAGCTCGCGCGTGCCGGGCTGCGGGTCGTGCGTGACCGCGCTGCAGAAGGGCTCGAGCGCGCTCACCACGGCGTCCACCACGAAGCGGTGCTCGCGGCGGTCCTTGTCGCTGGCCAGCAGCGCCGCGCTCTCCCCGCGCGGCATGGAGCCCGCGAGCGCCTCGGTGTGCACGCGGTCGCCGCTGCGCGTGACCAGGCACTCGGGGGTGGCGCCCAAGAAGGCCACGCGCTCGCCGCGTTCGTCGGTGCGGAAGAGCGCGAAGCGCGTGCAGGAGCCGAAGCGTGCGTCGAGGCGCGCCAGCATGTCCACCGCGTCGGGCAGCGCGCCATCCGTGACGCTGGCCTCGGAGCGCCGCGCCAAGACCACCTTCTCGAGCTCGCCCGCGGCGATGGCCGCGCGCGCGTCGCTGACCATGCCGATGAAGCGCTCGCGCGGGAGATGCGTGACCTGCACCGAGGCCGCCGCCCCGGGCAGCTTGGGCGCGCGCGCCAGCGCTTGAATCAAGGCATCCACGTCGGCCAGCAGGGCGTCGTCCGCTTCGCCTGCGGTCACGCAGAACGACAGCCAGGCCTGGGGCCCCGCGCCCCCCGTGGGGTTCACGGCGTAGCGCACGCGCGGCATGACGAAGAGGCCATCGCCGAAGGGCGCGAACGGCGTGCCGGCCGAGGCGCCGGGCGCGAACGCGAGGCCGCCGAACATGCGCGGCGCGGGCGCGCCTTCGGGGGCCACCACGGCGAGGCTCGCGAGGCGTTGGGCGATGGCGCCCCGTTGCGCATCGAGCCCAGCGTCCTGTTGGCACTCGAAGGCCACCTCGAGACCCGCCACGGCCAAGCCCGTGGGAGGGTGGAAGTACACGGACGCGCGCTCACGCCCGGCTTCGAAGAGCTGCGCGGGATGCGCCAAGGGCGCGGGCACCGTGACGTGCACCCGCTGGCCGACATGCGCCCCGAGCACCTCGCGGAGCGCGCGCCGTGTCTCGGCGGACCACTCCTCGGGCGTGCGCGCACGCGCCGCAGCATCGGCCACCGTGGCCTCTGCCGAGCTCTCGCGCTGAGCGGCGCGCGGACTCATGTGCCCGTGCTCCCGCCTCGGCTCTCGGCGATGTAGAGGCAGCACACTCCCAGCGTCAGGCGCTCGAGCGACACCATCTTCAAGCCCGAGCGCTCCATCATGGCGGCAAAGTCTTCCGGGTCCGGGAAGGCCGCGATGCTCTCCTGCAGGTAGCGGTATTCCTTGCTGCCCGAGAGCCACGCGCCGAGGCGCGGCACCACCTGACGGATGTGGAAGCGCGCGAACGGGCTGAGCACGCCCTTCTTCGGCTCGCTGAGCTCCAGCACGCACACGCGGCCGCCGGGCTTCACCACGCGGGCCATCTCGCGCAGGCCACGCTCGCGGTCGGGCACGTTGCGGATGCCGAACGCGATGCACGCCGCGTTCAGGGAGCCCGCATCGAAGGGCAGCGACTGCGCATCGCCCTCCATGAGCGTGACGCGCTTGCTCAGCTGCTTCGCGTCCACCTTGGTGCGGCCCACGCGCAGCATGTTCACCGACGGGTCCACGCCCACCACGGTGCACTCGGGGTGCGTCTCCGCGATCTGGATGGCGAGGTCACCGGTGCCTGTGGCGAGGTCGAGCACACGCGCCCCCGGCGTGACGTTGAGCGCGGCGACGGTCTTGCGACGCCAGCTCTGGTCCACGCCCATGGACATGATGCGGTTCAGCCGGTCGTACCCGTCGGCGATGTTGTCGAACATCTGACCGGAACCCATGCGAGCTTCGGTCATGGTGCCTTCCCCTCGCCGAGAGCGCGACGCGGCGCCGCCTGCTCTTCGCGCTCGGCCACCTCGGCCTTGCGGGCGTGCAAACGCATGTGACCCTCTTGGATGCCCTCGCCCGCCAGCGCCTTGAGCGCCGCGAGGTTGCTGGCCAGACCGGCCGCCGCGATGACGATGCCGAGGTCACCCGCGCGCTCGAGGTCCATCAGCTCGAAGGCCGCGCGCACGCCCTGGTGCACGCGCGTGGAGCCACCGACGGTGCCCACGGCCATCGGCATCTCGAGCTCACCGCGCACGCCCGTCTCGGTGCGGCGCCACACGGCCAGCGGCCGGTACTGTCCATCGCGCGAGGCAAAGGCGTGAGCGCCGGCTTCGAGGCTGCGCCAGTCCTGGCCGGTGGCGAGGGCGACCGAGTCGCAGCCGTTCATGATGCCCTTGTTGTGCGTGACGGCGCGGAACGGATCGAGCTCGGCGAAGCGGCTGGCCTTCGCGATTCCGTCGGCCACGTTCACGCCCCCGAGAGCGTCGGCCATGACCTCGCACGACACCTTCACGGTGCGTCGCAGCGGCAGGTTGCTGAGGATGCGCAGGCCGATCTGGCCACCGATCTCGGCGTGCAGCAGCGGCGCCACGGCCTCCGCCACGGTGTCCACTACGTTGGCGCCCATCGCGTCGCCCACGTCCACGTAGAGGTGCACCACCAGGATGCCCTCGGCCGCCGAGAGCACGCGCACGTCGAGGTCACGGCAACCGCCGCCGCGGCGCACCATGCCGGGGATGCTGGCGTCGCCCGCCGCGAAGATGCGCTCGCGGATGGCCTCGATGCGCGCGGTGGCCTGCTCGGGCTGCGGCACGCCGTCGAACTGCACCTGCGTGGTCATGATGGACGCGCTGGCCTTGCCGGTGAAGCCGCCCGTCATGCGCACCAGGCGCGCTGCGTTGGAGGCCGCGGCCACCACCGAGGGCTCTTCCACGCTCATGGGCACGAGCACGTCGCGGCTGTTCACGCGGAAGTTCAGCGCGATGCCCATGGGCAGCCCGTAGCAGGCCACCACGTTCTCGCTCATGCGGTCGGCCACGTCGGCCGGCAGGCCACCGCCCGCCTCGAGGAAGGCGACGGACTCGGGCGACAAGCGGCCGGTCTCGACGAGGCGCGCGAGGCGTTCGCGCAGTGACTTCTTGTAGAAGCCCGGAATACGACTGGTGACGGAGTCGGTCATGATGATCTCTCGGCTCAGGCTTCCCGATGAACGGTGGCTCGGGCGACGGTCAGGAGCGCCTCGATGGCGCGCGAGTCGGGCAGTGGGGAGAGCACGGCGGCCGCACGGTCGGCGTGGCTGAGGGCAAGGGCACGGCAGGCGTCGAGGGCTCCCGTGCGGACGAGCGCCTGCTTGAGCGACTCGTGCAGCGCGGCGGTGCGCGCAGGGTCTTGGTCGTCGGCGCCGAGGATCTCGCCCAGCAGCGCCCCCAGGCTCGGATCCTGCTCGTAGGCGTGCAGCAGCGGGTAGGTCATCTTGCCCTCGCGGAGATCCGTGAAGAGCGCCTTGCCGGTGGCCTGCTGGTCCCCCGCGTAGTCGAGCCAGTCGTCGATGAGCTGGAAGGCCATGCCCAGGTGGGTGCCGTAGTCTTCGAGCGTCTTGCAGGTGGCTTCGTCGAGCCCACCCGCGCGACCGCCCGCGTACATGGCCCACCGGAAGAGCGCCGCTGTCTTGCCTTCGACCACCTTGAAGTAACTCTCACGGCGGGTGTCGATCTTCCCGCGGTTCTCGAGCTGCAGCGCCTCGGCGAAGATCATCTCCTCGATGATGGCGAGCAGGCGGTCGAGCGTGCCCTCCACGTGCGCGTTGCGGACGCGGCGGAGCGCCTCCACCAAGAGCCAGTCGCCCGCGAAGATGCTGGCCGCGTTGCCGTACAGCATGCGCGCAGCGGGCGCGCCGCGGCGCTGGTCGCTCTCGTCGATGACGTCGTCGTGCAGCAGCGTGGCGCAGTGCACGAGCTCCACGGCCACGCCCATCTCGCGCGCTTGGTCGCTGAAGCCCGAGCCCACGCGGGCAGCGAGCGCCACGCACATGGGACGCAGGCGCTTGCCGCCACGCGCGATGAGGTGCAGCGCGCTGCTGGTGACCACGTTCGGGTCCGCGCTGCGCGTGGGGAGCGCGTTCAGGGCCGTCTCGTAGTCCTTCATGTCCCAGCGCACCAGGTCGCCGAGATCCGCGAGGCGGGCAGCGAGCTCGTCGAGACCCTGCTCGTCGCAGATAGTGCGCAGGCTGCGGAGGACATCCCGCGAAGCATCGGTACGAACGGCGGACAGCAACGACATCAGACTTGTTCCTCGGCGGAAGAGAGCTCGCTCGGGTCGACGGTCTTGCCCGCCACGAAGGCGCGCACCATCCGGTCACCGACGCTAGCGAGGGCACGGAGGTAGGCAAGGCGACGCCGCTTGAAGGCGATGGCCGAGCGTGAGGTCCCGGGAGCACGCAGCTCCTTGAGGGCGCGGTCGGCCGCGGCGAACGTCTCGCTCGCGTCGCGGATCAGGACCAGCTCGCGACGCTCCACCACCTGTCGCACCAGGCGCCAGACGCGCGGCTCCACGCTGTAGAAGTCGCGGCGCTCGCCGGTGACCCAGGTCTTGCGCACGGCCCCCCAGGTGGACAGCTCGGCGAGCGAGAGCGAGACGGCGCTGGTGCTCATCTGCAGGCGCTCGGCCAGGGCCGCCACGTCGAGCGGGTCCGGCGACAGGAAGAGCACGGTCCAGAGGCGACCCATCTGGCGCTTGAAGCCCCAGAACTCCATCAGCTGGCCCACGGCCTCCGCTACCTGGAGCTCCACCCGCCAGAGCTCGGGCGCATCGAGCGTGACGGCAGAGTCGTCCGGGGACTCCGCAGCGGGCGCGCTCAATGTTCGGACTGGTCGGTTCATGCTTTCAGAACTTTCAAAAGCTCTTGAAACTTCAATAGACTCAGGTCCCGGCAGCGTCAAGGCTCGGGGCCCTCGACACCACCACAATCGGTGAACTTCCCGGGCAAGCGGTGTACGTTGCCGTTCCAACTTGACGCTTTCTTGGAGGTGAACGCGATGCGCACGAGGGTGAGTGGCTGGGGTCTCGGTTTGATGATGCTGGTGGTGCTGGCGATCCTCGGCAGCCCGAGTGAGCGCGCTCGTGCAGGCGCCTGCGCCACCATTCGGCACTTCGAGACGAGCTTCGCGGCGGAGGCCGGGGCCGCCATCCCCGCGGACGGTGGGGTGCTGTTCGCGCCGACGTTGGCTTCGGGGCGACCGGGTCCTGCCCCGGAAGCGAACGCGCCTCCGCGGGAGTCCCTGCGCCGCGGCACGCGCGCGCTCCCCAGCACGCGCATCGAGCTGGCGCCGGGCTGGGTGGTGCTGCGCCCACGCGCCCGCACCACGGGCGCCATCCGCGCGATGGCCGGCTCGAGTCAGCGTGAGTTCACCATGGCGCGCGCCAGCACCGAGCCGCTGGCCCCTCCCAGCGGCCCACGCCTGCGGTTCTATCCCTCGCGTCAGGTGCAGGGTGGGCCACGCGGTCCCAGCACCGCGGCGGCCTACAACACGCTCACCATCTCGGCCCCGGCGCCGGCCGGCACCTTCGGCGTGGTGGTGCGCAACGCGCCCGCGAGCGGCCGCCCAGCGGTGGGCGATGGCTTCGCCGTCCCCCTCGACGCCCCCGACCAGGTGAGCTTCTCGTTCAGCAACGCGGGTGGCCGCTGCCAACCCGGACGCCCAGGCCAGGTCGTGCAGCAAGGCGCCGCCGTGGAGGTGTTGTTCGTGGACGCCCAGGGCCGAGTGTCCGAGGCGGTCGCAGCGACCGTGCAGTAAGGCGGCGTTGCGCGCACGCGACCGGAGTCCGGCGGCGCAGTCAGAGAGTCGCTTCGAGCCCGTTCCACGTCGCCCGCACCACCGCGCTCGCGGCCCCCTCGGCGCTGCTCTGGAAGAGCCACCGTTCGCTCCGCGGGGGGGCGACTACGCCGTCGACGGTCAGCTCGATGTCGAGGCCGAGGATGCGCAGCCCGGTCGCCGTGAGGCCCACCACCGAGTACGCCACCGAGCCGGTGCCGCGCACGTGCGAGGTGATCTCCAGGCTCTCGATGGCGCTCGGGTCGACCACCACCAAGTCCACGGTTCTTCCGTTGGGCTCCCCCACCAGCGAGACCGTGTAGGTGCCGGCGCTCGCCGCCTCGGGCTGAAACGCGTTGCCGGTGTCGTTGGTCACGACGACCGCCGCATCCACCGCGAGGGACGTGAAGTCTTCGTACGGGGCGTCGAAGACGCGCCCGTCGGCCGACGCGGGGGCCACGTAGAGGAAGGCGCCGCGACCCGCGAGCAACCCGACGGGTCCGAGCACGGGCGCCAACGTGTCGGAGAATATGTTCTGCACGGGCACGAAGACCAGCGAGTTCCAGAGCGCGACCTCGACCTCGGCTTGGTCGAGGGGCACGTAGGCGTCCAGCAGCACCACCTGCGTGGTGCCCACCGACTCCCCGCACACGCGCAGCAAAGCTCCCGCGAAGATGCCCGACGTGACCACGGTGGTGGCGCTCGCGATCTCGTCGCCGCGGGCGCGGAGATCCCACGGGCTCTCGACGCTGTCGATGTCGATCTCGCGGCAGGCGCCCGGAAACAGGTAGAGCGAGCGCTGCTGCAGCCGCGCGTCGGGGTTCGACGGGACGGGCTCTCGGCCCAGGTCCGGCGGGAACAGAACGAGTTCCTCCGAGCACCCGGCGCCGGTCGCGCACAGCAGCGCCACGAGTCCGGAAACCAACCTCCCCAGTGGCACACACGTCGACCTCATGCCCCTGCAGTACAGCACGACTCATGCCAGCGGGTCACCAACTTCGGCAACACCACCATGCTGTGGGATCACGTGTTCCGCACGTTCCACCTGCCGCGCGGCGAGCAGGCCGGCACGGTGGTGGGCATCGCCGACGCCGCGGTGCCCGAGTCGTACCTGGCGCACCTGGCGACGCCGTTCCGGCTGGGGCACTACGAGGCCCTGGCCGTCGCAGCGCCCTCGCCCTCCCTCGCCGCGCCCGCGAGCACCCATGCCCAGCACGCCTGAGCCCCGCGCCTACCGCATGGGCGCCCGCGCCGAGAGCGTGGCCCTCACCCGGGAGCGCGTGCTCGCCGCCGCCGCCGCGTGCTTCGGCGAGCAGGACTACGACGCCGTCTCGCTGCGCGAGATCGCCGAGCGCGCGGGCGTGGGGCTCCAGACCGTGGTGCGCACCGCCGGCTCTAAGGAGGCGCTGTTCGCCGAGGTGGCCGAGCGCTTCCTCCAGACCATGATGGCCGGCTTCGAGCCCGGAAAGGTGGACGACTGGCGCTCCGCCCTGCGCCAGCTGATGGCCTTCTACGAGACGTACGGCGACCAGACCATCCGCGTGATCGCCCACGAGCACCGCGTGCCCGGCGTGCGCCAGTACGTGCAGCGCAGCCGCGAGCTGCAAGCCGCCTGGCTCGAAGCGCGCCACGGAGACGTCTTCGCGGAGCTCACCGCCATGGAGAAGAAGCGCCGCGTGGCCATGGCCCTCACCCTCACCGGAGGCCGCGCGTGGTACACGCTGCGCCGCGAGCACGGCCTGTCGGCGAGCGAGACCCACCGCGCCATCGAGGAGCAGCTAGAGGCGCTGCTCGCCCGGTGAGCCGGCGACCCGCCCGCTGAGGCCGGGTGCTCGGGCTGCGGGCTGCGTAGTGCGAGGAAGAGGACTCGAACCTCCACATCTTTCGATACCGGAACCTAAACCCGGCGCGTCTGCCATTCCGCCATCCTCGCGGCAGGGCGCAACGGTGCGACCAGTTCATGCGTGACGCAAGCGCTCGCGCATGACAAAGGTGGGGGGTGCGCGTCTCCATGGAACCGGGCTCGCCCGAAGCTCTCCGTCACCAGCTCTTCCTGCTGGAGCGTGAGCGTGAGCGCCTCGTGCAGCTGAAGACAGCGAGCGAGCGCGACCGCAACAACGCGATCAAGATGATCGCCCTGGTGGTCCTCGCGGTCCCGGTGGGCGTGCTCACGAACGGGTGGTGGGCCATGGCCGTGGTGGTGCAGGTGATCCTGCTGGTGGTCGGCACCTGGTACATCACGGGTGTCCACATCCTCGAATACAACGGCAACTTGCAGGACTGCGACCAGGACCTGCGCACGGTGCGCGCCTCCCTAGCGCTCAGCGAAGCCCGTCAGGGCTGACCACCCGCACGCGGGCTGCTACCGAGCCACCCCCAATCGCGTACACTGAGGGATATGTGGCTTGCTTTTCTTGGCGCAGCGGGCGGTCGTCGTCCGCGCGTGGTCCCCACGGCGACGCTGGGCATGGCGGCACTGGCGTGTGCGCTCCTGTTGCCCGTGGCCGAGGTCCGCGCTCAGGAGCTGCGGCAGAGCAGCTGGTCCGACGGTCCCACGCGCGCGAGCTCGAGCGACCTGAGCGGTGAGACCGGGTTCCTCGGCGCGGTGGGTCAGTGGTCGTTCGGCACCGTGGGTGAGCTGCAAGCGTACCCGGTGGTCTTCGAGAGCAGCGCCGACGGGCCGGCACGCTCGCTGCGGGCGGTGGAGAGTGCGTCCAGCGCGCTCGACTACGTGGGCTTCACGGCCTGCGCCCTGACGCTCCCCGTACCCGCGCCGGAGTGCCGGACCATGCGCTTCTTCGTGCACCGCGACACCACCACGGGGACGCTCAGCCTGGTCTCCGTGACCGACGGCTCCGGCACCATGGGCTGCGCCGGGGAGTACGAAGCCAACTTCACCGCCAGCGCTGGCGTCGCGCTGGTGCACGCCGACGAAGCCGACGAGGTGACCCTGCTGGCGGGCAGCGGCGCGGTGCTGAGCGCGTGGGACAGCGGCTGCGCCGACGGCTTCATCCTGACGCTCCCGAGCGCGGGAGCCGTGGTGGAAGGCGAGATCACGAGCCGCACCAACCTCCAGCGGCTGGAGGTCCTGGCCAACGCAGCGGGGGGGGTGCTGGTCGACGTGCCCCTGGGCTCGCTGCCCAACAACGGAGCAGCGGGCACCCCCGTGCCGTTCCGCTTCGGAGCCGGGCTCGAAGGCTCGCTCGAGTCTGCGGTGTTCGCGCTGGGTGCTGCGCGCCCGCCCGTCAGCCTCGCGATCGACGCCCAGGTGGGGAACGCGGTCATCCACGGCTACGTGCGCACCGGCGCCACGGAGGCGGCGGTCCTCGCCAGCGCGTGGTTCGGTCCCTTCACCGGTGGCGCCTCCCTCGCGGGGGTTCCCGCCGGCGCCTTCCTCCAGTACCGGGTGGACGTCACGCTCGAGGATCTCGCTGGCGTGCCGGGCGAGCCCGAAGCCTTCGCGCGCGTCGAGGAGGTGCGCATCGCGCTGGGTGACGGCTGCGACTGCGTGATCGACGGGCAATGCCACGACGACGGCGAGATCAACGCGGCCAACCCGTGTGAGCGCTGCGATCCGCTGGCGAGCCTCAGCGCGTGGACCCCCGCAGACGACGGCGAGCCGTGCGACGACGCGAGCTTCTGCACCGGGCCCGACAGTTGCGCGGCGGGCCTGTGTACCGGAGGCGCCAGCGTGTGCGCGGACGGCCTGGGCTGCACCGACGACGCGTGCGACGAGGCCGCGGACTCGTGCGACCACGTGGTAGCCACCGGCTGCGCCATCGACGGAGCGTGCGTGCCGAGCGGCGCCCTCAACCCGCTCGACGAGTGCGAGGTGTGTTCGCCGCTCCTGCCGCGCCAGTGGAGCGTGGCGCCGGGGTGCACGGGCTGCAACACCGGCATGGACTGCACGGCGCCGGGCTTGGGCGTCTGCGACCTGGACGACCACGCCTGCGTCGCGTGTAGCGCGGCGGACTCGAGCGCGTGCAGCGACCTCACGCCCATCTGCGACGCGGTCTCGCGCGCTTGCCGCGGCTGCGAGGTCGATGACGAGTGCACCGACCCGAGCGCGCCCCGCTGCAGCGGAAGCGGCCGGTGCGTGGCGTGCGAGCGGCACCTCGACTGCGGGACGGACGCGCCCATCTGCGCCAACGGCGACTGCGTGGTGTGCGCGACGAGCGTGGAGTGCTTCGACCGCGATCCGGGCGCGGCGCTCTGCAACGAGGAGACCGGCAGGTGCGGGGCGTGCGTCGACGAGGCCGAGTGTCGGACCGCGCCCGGCGGCGCGGTGTGCATCGCGGCGCCCGAGGGCAACCGCTGCGGCTGCACGGTGGAGGCCGACTGCGGGGTGGGCCTGACCTGCGACGAGCCGCGCCAGCGCTGCTTCCCCTTGGCGACGGCGGACAGCGACGGCGACGGCGTGCCGGACGACAAGGACGCCGACGACGACGACGACGGCATCACGGATCTCGTGGAGGGCGCGGGCGCGAACTACTCGTTCGACTTCGATCAGGACGGCACCCCGAACTGGCGCGACGCCGAAGCGCCGGGCTTCACCGACACGAACGGCGACGGCGTCGACGACCGCAGCGACGCCGACCGTGACGGGGTGCCGAGCCAGCTGGACCTGGACGCGGACGGCGACGGAGTGCCAGACACGCTCGAGAACGCGGGGCGCGACGTGCTGGACCGCGACCGCGACGGCCGCCTGGACGATGTCTCGGATCGCGACCGGGACGGTCTCGTGACCACGGCCGACGCCGACGACGACGACCCCTTGCAGAGCCTCTCGGTGGTCCCCGTGCGAGACACCGACGCAGACGGTGTGGCCGACTTCCTGGATCACGACTCCGACGCCGAGGGCGCGAACGACACCGTCGAGGCCGGGGGCACCGACTCGGACGACGACGGGCTCCTGGACGGCTTCAGCGACGGAAACATGAACGGCCTCGCGGACCGTGTGGACCGGCGCAGCGGAGGCACGGCGCTGCCCCTGCCCGACCTGGACCGCGACGGCATCTGGGATTTCCAAGACGATTCGGACGCTCCGCGGGTCCGCATCCGTGGTGGCGGCCTGTGCTCGGCCGGCGCTGGCGGCACTCCCTCGGGGGGCTGGGCCGGCTGGCCTGCGCTGGCGGGCCTGCTGTGGGCCGGGCGCCGCCGTCGTGCACGGATCACGCGCGATTCGGCTTGCTGAAATCGAAAGCGAATATCAATATCTGAGCGAACCGAGATGCCGGCGCTCCAACGCACGACCGAGATGCTCTCCTCCGCGTCCCCGCCGCAGAGGCGTGCGCTGCCGGACGGCTGGCACGTCCCGGTGTGCGTGATGATGTCTCTCGGGGTCCACGTGCTGATGACGGTGTGCATGCCCACGGCCGCCGCACGCGAGCTGCCGCGGCGCGAGAGCGACCTGATGTTCATGACGATGAGCGAGGTGATGGCGGAGGCGCCCGCGCCCGTGCCCCTCGACGCGCCGCCCGAGCTGCAGCCCGAGCGGCCGCGCCCGGAGGCCGTGGTCCCCGCCGCCGTCACGCCCGAGCCGGAGCCGGAGACTGACCGCGCCCCGAGCGAACCGGAGCCCAGCGCACCGCCGCCGGCGGCGTCCGAGGTCATGGCCGCCACCAGCGCGGCCGCGGGCGGGCCAGCCTTCACCCCCGGCACGGCCGGTGGGACCGCGCACGGCTTGGGCAGCACGCCCACGGCCAGCGAGACCAACCCCGCGGCCACCCGCCCGAGCACCGGCACGGGCACCGAGGTCGACGTGCGCGGCTTGATGCGGGGCTACATGGCCACGCTCAACGGGCGTGTGCGGCCCGAGGTCCGCTACCCCCGCGCCGCGCAGATCGCGGGCCTCGAAGGCACCGTGCGGATCGGCCTGCTGGTGGACCAGCATGGCAACATCCTGCGTCGTCGCGTGCAGCGGTCGTCGGGGCACCCGAGCCTGGATGCCGCCGCGCTCGACGGTGCGGAGCGCGTGGCCAGCGTGCCGGCGCCGCCCGCCGACCTGCGCGCCGCGTGGGCCAACGGCCCGGTGGAGATCACCGTGCCCATCCACATGACCCTCACGCGCTGAGCCCGCGTCGAGCACCGCGCCGAGCGGCTACTTCGCGGCGGGGTAGATGTGGTACGTGCCCGCGAGGCCGGCCTTGGCCACCACGTGCGGGGCGATGGCCTCGAGCAGCTGCTCCACGCGGAACGTCCCCTCGATGGGCGCGCGCGGTACGTCCAGCGCGTAGACCACGAACTGGTAGCGGTGCAGGCGCTCGTCGTTCCAGGGCGGGCACGGGCCGTCGTAGCCGAAGTAGTTGCCGCTCATCTCCGGGTCCGACGCGAACCACTCCGTGTAACCGTTCAGCCCGCTGCGCGTGCCATCGGCGTTCGCCGGGCCGCTCTTGCCGCGCGGCGTGATGCCCGACGCGTACTCGCCCTCACGGAGCTCGGTCTTGGTGGCCGGGATGTCCACGAGCGACCAGTGATGGAAGGCCACGCGCGGCAGGTCACGCGCGACGGTGCGCCCCTCTTGGTTCACGTCGTCGCCGACGCTCGGCACGTCGAAGTCCGTGCAGATGACCACGAAGCTCTGCGCGGTGGCCGGCGCTCCGCTCCACGCGAGGTGCGGGCTCAGGTTGTCGCTCAAGCGCACGTGGCTGGTCGCGTCGGTCACGCCGAAGGCGCAGCGCGCAGGGATGGGGGCGTCGTGCTCGAAGGAGTCGCTGCGGAGGTCCATGCGCCCGACAGTCGCCGGGTGCTCCGCGCGTGTCAACCGTCAGCCGCGCACCGGGAGCCCGCAGGGCGCCCGTCAGCCACCAAAGATGTCTCGGTAGGTGACCAGCACCATCACGCTCAGCAAGAACAGGATGCCCACCACGTGCACCGCGGTCTCGAAGCGCTCGTTGGGCTTGCGCCGCGTGATGACCTCGAAGCCCAGGAACACCAGGCGCCCGCCGTCGAGCGCCGGGAACGGCAGCAGGTTGAACACGCCGAGCGCGATGGAGATGAGGCCGATGAGCGCGACGAACGGCTGCCAGCCCTTGTCGGCCGCTTCGGCCAGCATGGTGGCGATGGCCACCGGACCGCCCACGCCCTCGGTGGTGCGCTCGCGGAACATGGCCGCCATGCCGAGGATGGTGCCCTTGGTGCGCTCCCACGGGATGAGCAGCGCCTCTTCGAAAGCGGCCCCTGCCGCCGCGCCGCGCAGGCCCTCGCTCACGGCGCTGGCCACGCCGATGCGGGCCACCTCGCCCTCGAGGCGCGGCGTGATGATCAGCGTGCGGCGCTCGCCGGCGCGCTCCACCACGTACTCGGTGGCCACCCCGCCGCGCGACTGCGTGGCCTCGACCACCTCGGGGAACGTGGACACCGGCTGGCCCGCCACGCTGATGAACACGTCGCCCGGCAACAGGCCGCTCTCGTGGGCGGGGGACGGCTCCATCACCGAGCCCGCCTGCGGGGGCACGCTCAGCGACTGGTCGGGCATGTTGTAGCTGACCAGCAGCCCGAAGAAGATGAGGACCGCGAGGATGTAGTTCGCGATGGGCCCGGCCGCGATGGTCACGATGCGCCCGAACACGCTCTTCTTGTTGAACAGGCCCTCGTCGTCGGGGTCGTTCTCTTCGTACGGGTTCATGCCCGCGATCTGGACGTAGGCCAGGAACGGCACCGCCCCCACCTGGAAGACGGTGTCGCTGCCCTTGGGCTGCCACTTGAAGAGCGTGGGCCCAAAGCCGATGCTGTAGCGCAGCACCCGCATCCCGAACGCCCGCGCCGCGAGGTAGTGACCGGTCTCGTGTACGATGACCATCACCGAGAGACCCACAATGGAGACCAGAATCGTAAGCGCGTCCACGTTGTCGGACAGGATAGCCGTCCGGGCCGGCGCGTCGACCCGTGTCTTCGCACGGCGTTTCGGGGCCATGGGGCTGCTGGTGGCGCTCGGTCTCGGGGCGCTCCCCTGGCACGCTGGCGCGGACGAGACGCCGGTGCTGCACGAGTACGTGCCCGCGGTGCGCGACGACGAGCTGAGCGTCTGGGAGACCGGCGACGGTGCGCCGAGCGCCTTCGTGTACGACGGCGAGGTGCTGGCCGCGCCCAACCTCACGGGCGCCGAGCCGCCCGGCCCGCGCATGGTGGCGCAGCCCGGCGACGGCACGGGGCAAGACGAGCCGGGGCGACGCTCGCCCGAGTTCCGGCCCGACCGGACCACGAGCCTCGAGCAGGACGTGGACTACGCGGAGGCCTTCTCGCCTTCGGTGATGCCCCACAAGCGCGTGAGCGCGCTCGACCGCGTGGTGCTCGCGCCCGATGGCGTGCCGGTGCTGGCCAGCGGCTCGCGCGTCATCGAGGAGGTGCCCGTGGCCAACGCGCCCGCGGCGGGGCGTGACCGCTTCTGGGGCAGCGTGACCCTCGACTTCCGTGCGGGCGCGCGCGTGCCGCTTCCGTCGGTCAGCCCGGAGAGCCAGATCCTCAGCGTGCAGACCGAGCCGCGCGTGCCGCTGCGCTTCGAGCGCGACGAGGCGGGCAACTACTTCGCGCGGGCCCCCGCGGGCGCGCCGGCGGTCGTCCGCCTCGCGTTCCTGACCGACGCGCCGGTGGGCTACTTCAACCGCGAGCTCCCGCAGGTGGGGCTGCCGGTGGGCGCGCGCGCCGCCGAGGTGGCGCCGCTGCCGCCGCAGGTGCGCGAGAACGCGCTGATGTTCGCGGCCGAGTTGGGCATCACGCCGACCAGCAGCTACACGCACGCGCTCGAGGAGCTGGTGCGGCACTTCCGCTCGTTCCGCTCGTCCAATGAGGCCTTCGGCGACGGGCAGGACATCTACCTGGACCTCGCGCGCGGGATGGTTGGCGTGTGCCGTCACCGCGCCTACGCGTTCACCATCACGGCGCTGGCGCTGGGCATCCCCACGCACTTCGTGATGAACGAGGCGCATGCGTGGGTGGAGGTGCGGCTCCCCGACGGCGAGTGGCTGCGCGTGGATCTGGGCGGCGCCGCCGTGGGGGTGCGCCTGCAGGGGGACCCGGACGCGCCGCGCTACGAGCCGCGCATGCGTGACCCGCTGCCGCAGCCACCGGCCTATCGCGCGGCGCTCGAGCGAGCGGGGGAGCCGGGCGCCGGCGCGAGCGGCACCAGCAGCGATCCGGGCGGCGAGGACGCGAACCACAGCAGCACGCAGCCGGGTGGCGAAGACGGGACCTCGGCGAGCGAGGCCGGCGCGGAC
>CAZEAA010000045.1:18456-24799 GCA_964510015.1 uncultured Sandaracinaceae bacterium | reverse complement strand
CATGCGCTGCGACGACGGGACACAGTGCGCACCCACGAGCGCGTGCGACGACGGGAGCACCTGCTCGCCGCGCAACGGGGACGGCTGCAGCGCGGGCTGCCAGGTCGAGACCAACGGCTGGACCTGCCCGGTGGGTGGCGGCCTCTGCTTCCGCTGCGGTGACGGCGTGAAGCAGGCCGCCGAGCAGTGCGACGACGGTGGCCGTTGTGGCGGAACGCTCGCGGGAGCGAGCTGCGTCCTCGGAGACTCGGACGCGTGCGGGGGCACGCCCGCGGACTGCATCGTGATCGCCGGCGACGGCTGCAACGCGACGTGCAACGGCATCGAGCCGTTCTGGACTTGCCAGGTGGATGCCACCTCGGGAGGCTCGGTGTGCGAGCAGTGCGGAGACGGTTCCGTCGGCGGGACCGAGCAGTGCGACGACGGCACCAACTGCCTCGATGGCAGCGACTGCACGGTGGGCGGCTCTGCCTGTGGCGACGGCTCGACCTGCCAGCCGCGTGGTGGCGATGGCTGTCGCAGCGTGTGTCTTCCCGAGAACGGCTGGGCGTGCCCGCCCACGGGTGGCGAGTGTCAGGAGTGCGGCGACGGAACCATCGCGTCCGGCGTCGAGGCATGCGACGACGGCAACACCCAGCCCAACGACGGCTGCTCGGCCAGCTGTCGCGTCGAGCTCGGCTGGGATTGCAGCCCGGGCAGCATGGGCGCCAGCGTCTGTGGCCGCTGTGGTGACGGTTCGATCCAGACCACCACGTCGGAGGTCTGCGACGACCGCGGCCGCTGCGCCGGAACCGACGCCGTTTGTCAGGTGGGCGACGTGGCGGCTTGCGGTGGTGTCCCCACCGACTGCACCGCGCGTGCGGGCGACGGTTGCTCGGTGACCTGCCAGCTGGAGCTGGGCTGGCAGTGCGTGCAGCGACTCGGCGGCACGGTCTGCAACCGCTGCGGCGACGGTCGGCTGCAGGGCGAGGAGGTCTGCGACAACGGAGCCCGCTGCACGAACAACAACAGCGTCTGTACCGTGGGCGACGTGAACGCCTGTGGCGGCGTGCCCACCAACTGCCAGCCCGTGGCGGGCGATGGTTGCAGCGCGGCTTGTACGCTCGAGGCGAACTATCGGTGCACCGCCGACGAGCCGGCGGAGTGCTTCCTGTGCGGTGACGGGCAGCTCGACCCCACCGAGACCTGCGACGATGGGAACAACATGACGGGTGACGGCTGCGGCACCACCTGCCAGACCGTGACCCCGGGCTACACCTGCCTCACCGAGGCGGACGGGACCACGCACGCGGCCTGCGTCCGCTGCGGCGACGGCGTGGTGCAGCGCAGCGCCTCCGGCGTGGGCGAGGGCTGCGACGACCAGAACATGGCCACGGGCGACGGCTGCAACCAGTGCGCGGTAGAGACCGCCGGTGGCTGGACGTGCACCCAGACCACTCAGGGCGGGGTCCTGCTCCACGCCGGTTGCGCCAACTGCGGCAACGGCCAAGTGGAGTTCGGTGAGGCCTGCGACGACGGCGTGGAGCCCCCGACCAACGGGAACGGCTGCAGCGCGTCGTGTCAGGTGGAGGGCGGCGGCTGGACGTGCAACTCGGCCGAGCCGAGCGTCTGTCAGAACTGCGGCAACAACACGCGCGAGGGCAACGAGGTCTGCGACAACGCGCAGCCGGGCTGTGGCGCCACCTGCATGCCGGAGACCAACTACACCTGCGTGAACAATGTGTGCTTCCGCTGCGGCGACGGCGTGCTCAGCGCCGCGGCCGGCGAGACCTGCGACGATGGGAACAACGTCGGCGGTGACGGCTGCTCGCTGACCTGCCGCGAGGAGGCGGGCTGGACCTGTCTCGAGGGCAGCGGCGGCACCTTCCAGGTGTGCTCGCGCTGCGGCGACGGCATCGTTCAGGCGGCCATGGGTGTCGGCGAGACCTGCGACGACCGCAACATGGCTTCCGGCGACGGCTGCAATGCATGCCAGGTGGAGACGGGCACCGGCTGGACCTGCTACACGGCGAACACCAATGGCGTGCTGCTGCACGACGGCTGCGCCAACTGCGGCAACAACGTGCTCGAGACGCGCGAACAGTGCGACGACGGCGACGAGTCACCGCTGGACGGATGCAACGCCACCTGTCAGGTGGAGGGCGGCTGGACCTGTGCGGGGCTCCCGAGCGTGTGTCAGGACTGCGGCAACGGGACGGTCGAGGGCACGGAGACGTGCGACGACGGCCAAGCGGTACCGAGCGGCAGCGACGGCTGCAGCGCCACCTGCGCCACGGAGACGTTCTGGACGTGCACCGGGGCGCCGTCCACGTGCTTGCGCTGCGGCAACGGCGAGCGGGAGGGCAGCGAGGTGTGCGACGACGGCAACAACGTCTCGGGAGACGGCTGCTCGCGCACTTGTGCGCTCGAGAGCGGCTGGGTGTGCCTGCGGCAGGCCAACAACACCACGCACCAGATCTGCACGCGCTGCGGTGACCGCCAGGTGCAGGGCAACGAGCAGTGTGACGACGGCGGCACCGCCAGCAACGACGGCTGCTCCTCCACCTGTCAGGAGGAAGCGGGCTTCCAGTGCCACGTGGTGGGCTTCCCCTGCGCGCGCTGCGGCAACTCCTTGCTGGAGCTTGGTGAGCAGTGCGACGACGGCATGATGACGCCGGTCAGCGGGGACGGTTGCACCAACCGCTGTCAGCGCGAGGGCACGTACGACTGCCGCGACATCGGCAGCCCGTGCACGCTCTGTGGCGATGGCGACGTCGAGGGCTTCGAGACCTGCGACGATTTCACGCACTGCGCCAACGGCCAGAACTGCACGGTGGGCGGGGCGGCCTGCGCCGACGGGTCGAGCTGCATCCCGCGCAGCGGCGACGGCTGTAGCGCGAGCTGCATCACCGAGCCGGGCAGCGTGTGTGACCCGGCCACGGGCATCTGCTCGGCGGCCCAGTGCGGTGACGGCATCCGTGCTGGCAACGAAGAGTGTGACAACGGCGTGGACTCGGTCACGGGTCTCCCCGAGTCCGGCGATGGCTGCTCCATCATCTGCCGCACCGAGCCCGGCTGGGTGTGCGCGGCGGGCGTCTGCCGCGAGACCGTGTGCGGCGACAGCGCGGTGGAAGGCGACGAGGCCTGCGACGACGGCAACGTGCTGGGCTCGCCCGGCACGGTGGACGGCTGCTCGGCGGACTGCAGCTTCGTGAACCCGGGCTATGGCTGCATCACGCCGGGCTCGCTGTGCACCACGGCGGCGTGCGGCAACGGCAACCTGGACGGCGGCGAGGAGTGTGACACCGCGTGGACGGGCGCGGCCTCGCGCTGCGTCGGCTGCAAGCTCCAGGACGGCTCGTACTGCGACCCCATCACCGAGACATGTCGGGCCGAGATGTGCGGCAACGCCATCCTGCTCGGCACCGAGGAGTGTGACCTGGGCGCGCAGAACGGCGTGGCCAACAGCGGCTGTGAGAGCGACTGCACCGTCACCCCGCTCTTCGTGTGCGAGGACGACGGCGCAGGCGGCAGCGACTGCGAGCCCATCGCGCAGTTCATCGAGGTGCTCAGCTGGGCGGTCTCCAACGTGAGCCCGAACGCGATGTTCTTCGACCCCGAGATCCGCGCGTTCGTGGGCTACAAGTCCACGGGTGCGAAGCCGGTCGAGCTCTGCCTCGATGGGACCATTCGGCAGGCGGGCACGGGCGCGGGCTTCAACACGCGGCCTGCGTTCAGCCAGACGGGCTCGTTCCTCGACGGGGCCACGTACAACCCCTACAACAACACCGTGGTCTTCCTGCGGAACCGCTCGCCTGCGACGATCCGAGTCGTGCCGCTCGATGCCACACAAGAGGGGCAGCCCGACATCACCGGCACCGACGTCAGCCTGCGCACCGAGGGCGGGGCCAACCTTTCCTCCGGCGTGGCCCTGGCCATAACGGACCGCGGCGACCTGATGATCAGCGCCGAGAACGGGCGGGTCTACGTGTACTTCCGCGAGAGCGGCACGACGACGGGCTTCGGCAACCCCGTGGGCGGCTTCCTCAACGCGGACGACTCCTTCGCCACCACCGCTCCCAACGGCAGCGGCGGCGACGTGGCCTGGTCCATCCCGGGCACCGACCTGTACGGCACGGCGTACACGCTCTCGGGCGACCAGCTCATCCACTTCTACGACACGAGCGACCCCGCGGGCGGCAGCTACGACGTGGAGTTCACGACCTCGGACATCCCGGGGGTGCTCTTCCCGAACGGCAGCGCCAACATGCTGAGTAGCCCGCTCGACGGCTCGGAGGCCGGCTTCGACGGCGGCTCGTTCGTCATCTGCTCCACCAACAGCTCGACGCCGTGCCGGCTGTACGCCCGCACCTGCGAGACCGACGCCGACTGTCAGGCCATCGTGCCCGGCACCGTCTGCACGGACGACGGCCCGGGCGGCGTGGCCCTGCCGTACTGCTTTGCTCCGGCGCAAGCGCGTGACGACAGCTACGCCATCAGCACCACGGGTCCGACCACCAACAACCTGCAGGTGCTCCTCAACGACGTGCGCAGCGCGGGCACCTGCCGCGACAACACGGTTCGGATCGTAAGCGTCAACGCGCTCGGCAACACGGGCCTCATGTCGCGTCTCACCATCGAGCCCGGTGGCCAGTTCGTGGTCTACACGAAGCCGACCACGTGCGGTGGCAGCGAGGTGTTCGAGTACACGGCACTCTTGGGTGGCAACGAGACCGACACGGCGCGGGTCACCGTGCTGACCGAGTGCATCTGCGGCGACGGCGTCACCCAGGCCAACGAGCAGTGCGACCCGATGGACCCGGCGTTCCCCGGCGCGCGCTGCAACGCCAACTGCACGCTCAACGTGGTGTGCGGTGACACCTTCGTGGATCCGGGCGAGGAGTGCGAGCCGCCCAACCCCGGCCTGGGCTGCACCGCGAACTGCCTCTTGGAGAGCGTCTGCGGCGACGGCGTGGACGAGGGCGTCGAGGAGTGCGACGACGGCAACACCGGCAACGGTGACGGCTGCTCTTCGCTGTGCCGCCTCGAGTTCTGCGGCGACGACGTGGTCAACGACACCAACGAGGAGTGCGACCCGCCCGGCACCGGTGGGTGCGACGGGTTCTGCAACTTCCTCCCGGTGTGCGGCGACGCGGCGCGCGAAGGCAGCGAAGCGTGCGACGACGGCGGTGAGTGCACCAACGGCGCTTTCTGCGCGGTGGGCCTGACCACCTGCGGCGACGGCAGCACCTGCTTGCCGCGCGCCAACGACGGCTGCAACGCCGCCTGCGTGGTGGAGTTCTGCGGCGATGGTGTGCTCCAGATGGGCCTCGGCGAGCAGTGCGAGGTGGGCAGCCCCAACTGCAGCGACTGCCGCCTGAACGTCTGCGGCGACGGCAACACCACGGGCACCGAGGCGTGCGACGACGGCGGCACCACGCCGGGCGACGGCTGCAACGCGACCTGCGTGCTCGAGTTCTGCGGCGACGGAGTGACCAACAACACGACCGAGACGTGCGACGACGCGAACCAGAACGCGCTCGACGCGTGCAACAACAGCTGCCGCCGGAACGTGTGCGGCGACGGCATCGTGAACAACGGCGAGGCCTGCGACAGCGGCGCCTCGAACGGCGGGCCCACGAGCCCCTGCGACGCGAACTGCGTGCGCCACTTCTGCGGTGACAACGTGGTGGACAACGCCACACCGAACCTGGGCGAGCAGTGCGACCCGCCGGGCTCGATGTCCGGCCCGGCCGTGTGCACCTTCAACTGCTTGCGCGGCAACTACTGCGGCGACGGGCAGGTGGGCGGCACCGAGCAGTGCGACGACGGCGGCAACGTGTCCGGCGACGGTTGCACCGCGGCGTGCCGACGTGAGGTCTGCGGCAACGGCGTGACGGACCCGGGCGAGCAGTGCGACGACAGCAACACCAACAGCGGTGACGGCTGCAGCAGCACCTGCCAGACCGAGAGCCAGTGCGGCAACGGCGTCGTCAACCCGCCCGAGCAGTGCGACGACGCCAACAGCAACAACACGGACAGCTGCAGCAACACCTGCCAGGACCTGTGGGTCTGCGGCGATGGGAACGTGGACCCCGGCGAGATGTGCGACCCGAACGACCCGGCGACGATGGTCAACCCCACCACCGGCGCGGCCTGCAGCGCGGTCGGCTGCTTCTACGCGGCGGTCTGCGGTGACGGCAACATGGACGACGGTGAGGCCTGCGACGACGGCGACACCATGAGCAACGACGGGTGTTCGGCCACCTGCATCATCGAGTCCTGCGGCGACGGCACCATCCAGGCCGGCATCGGCGAGGACTGCGAGCCGCCTGGCGTCGGCAACTGTGACGCGACCTGTCAC